>JBBRCM010000149.1:0-10218 GCA_038204855.1 Chitinophagales bacterium | reverse complement strand
AGGCGCCGGTTTACAAAGCGCCAAAGGTCGTTCAGGTTACTTTTAATAAAGTGGCAGTAGTAGTTTTGCCAGCCACGCACTAAGGGATTTAAAAGATTCGCCAGCACATATATACTGCCCGTTCGGGTATGTAATCTGAGGCTGCGTATCTTATCCATTATCGCTTTCTTCGATTACCTTTACCCATTGCGGTGTAAACGCATAACCGCCCATTTCAAAAGTGTGAACGTCTTGTACACTTGTTTTTGTTGCGTTGCGCTGTAGACCTGAATGTAACAGCGGTGCAACGTATTGAACAGTTGCTGATAAACCTGGACCGTATGCAGTGGATGCCGGAAGCTGCAGGAAATCTTTTTGTGGTAAACATTCCGGAATTTAAGCTGAATGTGTATGAAGGAACAAAAAAAGCATTTGATATGAATATGGTGGTGGGTAAAGAAGGGCATAATACCATGATGTTTAAAGGAGATATGACCCAGGTTGTATTTAGCCCCTATTGGAATGTTACTCCGGATATTGTAAGAGAAGAAATATATCCTGCCATGCAAAGAGACCCTGATTACCTGGCAAAACATAATATGGAAGTTACCGGTAACAATGCCGGCCTGCCGGTAGTAAGGCAATTGCCGGGCGAAGAAAACTCTCTTGGTAAAGTGAAATTTCTTTTTCCCAACAGTTTTAATATTTACTTTCATGATACGCCTGCAAAAACGCTGTTCAGTAAAGATAAAAGAGCCTTTAGCCATGGCTGCATTCGCCTGAGCGAACCTGAAAAACTTGCAGACTATGTTTTGCGTAACAAAGCAGATTGGCCACCCAGCCGCATTACCGAAGCCATGAACAGCGGAAAAGAAACTTTTGTTAAGCTTGATAAACCAATACCGGTTTATAACTTATTACACGGCCTGGGTTGATGAAAAAGGTGTACTTAATTTCAGGGATGATATTTATGGAAATGACAAGGAAATTTCAAAAAAGATGTTTACTTCACTTTAATTAAAACCTTCGGTAGATTTTTATATCCTTATTTTACATGCTACTGAATTTATTGAGAGCATAAAAAGTGTGAGCCTGTGAGGAGTAAAATATTTTTTATACCAGCATCATTTTAATGGTAAAAATTGCAACCAAATTATTAGTTGTTATACTAATTGCTGCCTGTAGCTGCAAGCGCAAACCAGTAAGCCTTAATTCAACCCACAATGAAGCCATTATTTATGCCGATACAATAAAAAAATTACCGCCACTAAAACCTGCAACCGAACCAATTAATATCCCTGTACAACTAGGGCCTATGCTTTCAATAAACAATAGCATCACCCCGCAACAACTGGTGAGTTACGCAAAAACATTAATGGGCACTCCGTATAAATATGCATCAACCGATCCCTCCATTGGTTTTGACTGTTCTGGATTTATAACTTATGTTTTTAATCATTTTGGTATAAATGTGCCGAGGTCGTCGGTAGATTTTACTAATGTTGGTCAAGAAGTAAACAATGAAAATGTAAGGGAGGGAGATTTGATACTCTTCACCGGCACGGAAGATTCGATACGCATTGTGGGCCACATGGGTATTGTTACAGAAAATAAAGATACCCTTCGTTTCATTCATTCATCATCAGGCCGGGCAAATGGCGTTACCATAAGTACGCTCAACGGCTACTATCAAAAAAGATTTGTAAAATCCATCCGTCTATTTCCTGATTAGTGCAAACCTAGAAATCCTGCTTTTAGTACTACGGACCAGTTAACGCCCAAAATCAAGGGCTGAATCACGGCTAAAAAGGAATACAATATTTATTTCTCTTCTTTGTACTTAGCTTTACTGAAAACAATCTGTAAAAGATTACTGTATGATAAGAACATTACTTTTAATTACTCTTATTGCTTTCTCTTACTATACCCGGGCACAAAAACCTGATACCAAAGTTTTGAAAGCTGTACAAACAGTGTATAACCAATACAAATTATTTTTTGATAGCAACCTGCTTGCTAAATATGTGGTATTGGATAGGTTTAAAAGTTACCTGGTTAATGCCGAAACACAAAAAATAAAAACACTGACCATTGCTGATAATACATTTGCTTTTAACGAATTCAGTCTTACGTTTGCCATTGTGTATAACGGTGATACCATCAGGCGTTTGCCGCCCTGCAGGTTAGATACGCTGCAACACCTGATGGCGCTGGGCACGCCCTCAAACCCCATGCAGCATGGCGATCTGCTACCACCTTACCTAGAATTAGTGAAAGGGAATGTAAAATTTGATTACAAAAAACTACAGGCTCTTTTAAAAGAGATGAAACTGGAGGCTACCGAAATTAACCTGCAAAAGCCTGCTGTGTATAACAACAATACAAGTAAGCGAAAAAAACAACCATACATCTGGCATGTAACAACTGCCTGCACGGAACCAAGATGCAGACAATTACAAATTTCGGCAAATAACGGAAAAATACTTATTGACGAACAGCCATTAAATAACTGATGGCTGTTAAAAATTACTATCAGTCAAACTCAATAAAAAAAGGTTCGTAAAAAAGAACCTTTGTAAAAAGTACAGAAGACCATTTTATTTATTTAACTACCGGCTATATACTGTTCCATATGCCCGATGATTGACTTCTGATCTTCAATGATACGCCTTACCACATCACCAATGGAAATAATACCGGCCAGTTTGCCATGGGCTACAACTGGTAAATGCCTGATGTACTTACCTGTCATTAATGCCATGCATTCGTCAATGGTGCTATCGGGCGACACAGTAATTAAATTACTGGTCATGATTTCCCCTATCGTTGTTTCGGTTGACTTTTTTCCTTTCAATACCACTTTACGTGCATAATCCCTTTCGGTAAAAATGCCGGCCAGTTCATCATTTTCCATCACCAGCAGGGCGCTTACATTTTTTTCAACCATTAATTCCAATGCATGGTACACAGATGTGTCTGGTGCAATGGTAAATATTTCGTTTCCTTTACCTTCCAAAATTTGTTTTACGACTCCCATAAATGTTCAGATTTAATTGAATGACCGGTTTATTGATATTTGCTTTTACTAAAATTAGCCATTTTTAATCAAACCCGAAAACTTATGACTCTTCTAAAATGACAAACTCCTGCTCAAGCCCCAGGGAGCTTTTATAAACTGCTTTAATAAAATCTTTGCCCCATTTTGCATAAAAAGGCATAAAGTTCTCAATACGTTCCTGTAAACTATCGTGTGGAAACAACTGCATTTTTAGCTTATGTAACTGGCGTTGCTGTGCTGCAAATTTTTTCTTTTCGGCCCGAAGCATTTTCTTCTCAAGTGCTTCCAGTTTTTTCAAGGCCAGTTTTTCCAGTGCTTCGGTATGTGGCTGCAATGTTATATCTACCGCACCGGTTATAGTTCTTATACCTCCATAAAATATTTTTACTGACTCTTTCTCTTTTTGTAAACTCAATTGCACCTGGCTGTTTCTTTTAACCAATTCGGTCAGTAATTCATTTTCTGCTTTTAAAAAATCTGTTACAGTAAACCCTAACGCCGCTGCTTTTTCGGTATATTTTTTCTCGGCCAGTAAATAAGAGTTACGCAGCACCAAAACAGGGAATGGCACTTCTAACGCTTCAAAAACCTTTTTAAGTTCCAGCCAGTAGGCAACCTCTCCGCCGCCGCCAATAAAAGCGATGTTGGGTAATATCATTTCCTGAAAAACGGGGCGGAGAATTACATTGGCGCTGAACCGTTCCGGATTATTTGTAAGCTCATCCTCCAGCTCCCGTTCATTAAAACTGAATTCACTGTTAACTATTGACCAACGACCATTGACTTTTTCAATTCTTTCCCTGCTGTCATCCTTTAAATAAAAAAGATTTAAGTCCCTGCCGCTTGCCTGCACTTTATATTGCTTTGGAAACCGGGCAGCTGTTTCTTTGACAATGCTGTGAGAGAATTGCTCTTTTAATTCTTTTGCCACAACAGGTATAAAGGCTCTTTTATAATCTGCATCATCAGGTAATAAAATAATGAGTCCATAATCTCCAAATAAGGCATTTACTAATTTAAAAGTTGCCTGTTCAATGGTAGTTCCTTCAACATAACAGGCTTTCATCAATTCAATAATTTCTTTACCGAAATGATGCACTGATATCTCTCCTTCAATAGCATTCAGCAGTTGTACCAATGCCTTATCAACCTTCATTCTGCCAACGGCTCCGGTCTGACTTGTTTTCCATTCGTGTTTTATGCCATTGATGTAGATATGCCCCAGTTCATCCAGGTCGGCATCTTCACTACCCATATAATACACCGGTACAAAATCATTTTCCGGCATGTCAACTTTCAGTATTTCGCAAAGTTTTATTGCGTGCAGTATCTTATAAATATAATACAAATGGCCGGTAAAAATATTGGGCTGATGTGCAGTGGTAATGGTAAAGCAGTTGCTGTTGGCTAATTGCTGAATGTTTTGCAGTTGCTGTGCAGTTGGGTTAGCATCGGCATAATGTTTTTGTAAAACTGCCCCCAGTAATTTTCTGTCTGTTGCAAATAATTTTCTTGCTTCAATCGTCTTTTTTATTCCATCCAGCGAAACAGGCTGTGCATAAAAAGGCTGAAGTAATTCACTACCCGAAATATAATCAGATATGATTTCAGGAAAATAATTTGTACTACTATATGGAATGAGGTGGGCAGTGCTGTGCATTTTAAATCACTTCATTTTTAAAACTGTATAATTGGGATGTTCCGGGTTTACAATCAATTGCTGCCTTTGAGGATGAATCAAAACATCCATTTCTTCCATTGGTATTGCACCCAACAAAGGTTCGCTGTCACCAGGCAATACAAATGCGCTACAGAGAGCCTTACGGTTTGCGAATTTTACGGTTACAGGCCCCACGACATCGTACTCAACAACATGGCCGTCTGCAACCTGTACTTTTCTTTTTTCTACAAAGGGTAGTCCTAATTGTGCTTGTATAGATTCATTAATTGCCATCATGTATGCTCCACTATCGACCAAAAAATTCAATGATAGTTTCCTAATCTCGTCAACACCAATAATATTCTTTTTGGCATTTTCAACATCCACAGCATTTTCTAATTCAATATTGGCATAAACCAATCCCATAAATTTTTATTTACTACAAATATACTGTTTAAATAACTTCTCCTTCAATATCGTAATCGTAGGCTTTTGTAATTTTTACATTTACAAAATCGCCAATGATTAATTTCTTTTTGCTTTGAATGATAACTTCATTATCCACTTCCACACTATCAAATTCGGTACGACCAAGGTAGCGACCAGCCTCTTTTTTATCAATTAGTACTTTAAATGTTTTGCCAACTTTTTCCTGGTTCTTCTCCAGGCTAATTTCCTGCTGCACTTCCATAATTTCCTGCGCCCGTTCTTCTTTTTCTTCGGCAGAAATATTATCAACCAGGTTGTGAGCACTGGTACCCTCTTCATGACTGTATGTAAAAATACCCACCCTGTCAAAGCGCATTTTTTGCAAAAAGGTTTTTAGTTCTTCCACATCATCCCGGGTTTCTCCGGGGAAACCTGCTATTAGTGTTGTACGCAAACAAATATCCGGCATACGATTCCTGATCTTTCCAACCAGGTCTTCCATTTCTTCACGGGTTATCTGCCGCTTCATTAATCTCAGCATATTGTTTGCCGCATGTTGCAAAGGCATATCCAGGTAATTGCAAATGTTATCCCGTTCTTTGATGGCATCAATAATTTCAAGCGGAAATTTAGATGGATAAGCATAATGCAAACGTATCCATTCAAGACCTTTTACATCGGCAAGTGCATGTAACAATTTTGGTAATTCTCTTTTCTTGTAAATATCCAATCCGTAATAAGTAAGTTCCTGTGCAATCAGCATTACTTCTTTAACACCACGGTCAACCAAACGTTTAGCTTCATCTACCAGCGATTCTATTGGCCGACTTACATGCTGCCCACGCATTAAAGGAATGGCGCAAAACGAGCAGGTACGGTTGCAACCTTCGCTTATCTTCATATATGCGTAATGCTGCGGCGTGTATAACAGCCTTTCGCCCATCAGATCATTCTTATAATCAGCGTCAAAGGTTTTTAAAATATTGGGCAATTCCATCGTACCGAAATAAGCATCCACTTCAGGTATTTCTTCTTCTAAATTATTTTTATAGCGTTCGCTGAGGCAGCCGGTAACATAAACCTTATCCAATTTTCCCCGGCGTTTTAATTCTACCTGTTGCAAAATAGTGTTGATACTTTCTTCCTTTGCTTTTTCAATAAACCCGCAGGTATTTATTACAACGATATTGTGGTCTTTTTTTGCGTTCTCATGTACCACATCTATTTCATTGGCAATCAACTGACCACTTAACACTTCACTATCCACCATATTTTTACTGCAACCCAGTGTGATGATGTTAACCTTATCTTTTTTTATAGATTTTGTCTTCATAATTGGCGGCAAAGTTAAGCCTTTGGCAGCGCAGTTATTAGAGCTAATTTTAAAAGCTTTCTCTAATATTTTTTTGAGTGTGGATAAATATTTATTTAATAAAGGTATTTTTTTATTGTTTATCAATAAATATTTATTTATTTTTGCTTTTCAATTCTAAACGCAAAGTAAATGAACACGAAAACAAAAACAGAAACTATCCTTACAGTAATGAATGTTTTAACCTGGATTCTTTTCATTGGTCTGATGATTGAAGCCGGGGCTGTCCTTGTATCTTATGGGGTAAGCATAGTTAATCCGAAGGCGCTAATGAAAATGTATAAGGGACTTGATTTTTATAGCCTCAGCCAATACGATTTCTGGCACTACACGGGAATCATTTCGCTGAAAGCATCAATCCTGATTATAGAAGCGTACACCGCATCCCTTGTAATCAAGGTGCTGTCTGCAATCAAAATTACAAACCCGTTTACCATGGATGTGGCCCTAAGGCTTGAAAAGATTGCCTACATGCTCATTCTGGCATGGGGTGCAATTATATTGTACAATGGACAGTTGAAATGGCTTTCGAAACAAGTAGTTGGCTTACAGGAACAAAGCCTTTCTGCTGAGTTAATATTTTATGCCGGACTGGTTTTTGTGATTGCCCAGATATTTAAGAAAGGGGTAGAACTTCAAACTGAAAACGAATTAACCGTATAAACTATGCCGATAATTGTAAACCTGGATGTGATGATGGCCAGAAGAAAGATGTCACTGAACGAACTTTCTGAAAAGGTAGATTTAACCCTTTCTAACCTATCCATTTTAAAAACAGGCAAGGCAAAAGCAATTCGTTTTAGCACGCTGGAGGCCATCTGTAAAGTATTGAATTGCCAACCCGGAGATATTTTGGAGTTTATTGATTGAATTAAGTTGCATCAATAAAGGGAGTTTAAAAATCCTTCCTTTTAAAATATTGATCCTCATTGTACGTCTTCAAGCATAGTCATGATAACGAAAGCTACCATTCATCCTTAAAAAAGCACAATTCGTTAATTATGACTCTCCTATTACAATTTAGGCTGATTAATTTGCGTCAGATTTTTAAAAACAACATTTAAAGTATAACCATGAAACAGAAACTAATGCTGATATTTACTATCGGCCTATTTACGAGTATCTCCGTATTTGCTCAAAACGGCTCTAAAGTTAGCGGGCAAATTAACGACAACAATGGCAAACCCCTTGCCGCGGTCACCATTATGCTGCAAAAGGCTAAAGACTCATCGCTGGTAAAAACAGCCGTTACTAATGCCAATGGCAATTACGAAATTACACCCGTGAAACCCGGAACTTACTTTGTAAGTGCAACATCGGCTGGTATTAAAAAAACTACTTCCCCGGTTTTTGAAGTAAAGAAGAACGAAAATGCAACCGCTCCTTTGCTTACCGCACAACCGGCAACTAAAGACCTGGCCGGTGTTACGGTTACCAGTGCAAAGCCAATTGTGGAAGTTAAGGCAGATAAAACCATTTTAAACGTGGAGGGAACTATTAATGCTGTTGGAAACGATGCCTTGGAATTGTTGCGTAAATCGCCGGGCGTAATGGTGGATAAAGACGATAACCTGAGCCTTGCCGGAAAAAATGGAGTGCAGGTTTATATCGACGGTAAACCAAGCCCACTTGCTGGTGCCGACCTTGCAGCTTATTTAAAATCATTACAGTCAACCCAGATTGAAGCAATAGAATTAATTACAAACCCATCAGCTAAATACGAAGCTGCAGGCAATGCGGGTATCATCAACATAAAATTAAAGAAGAATAAAAATTATGGTACCAATGGCAATGTAAATGCCGGGTACAATATTGGAACGTATGCTAAATACAATGCTGGCTTTGCTTTAAATAACCGCAATGCTGTTATGAATATTTTTGGCAACTATAATTTCAATACCAGCATTAATGAAAATAATTTTAAGTTATACCGAGAGCAACGTGATACAATTTTTGATCAGCAACAGCGTATTTTAAACCGGAATAAATACGGACACAACTACAAAGCAGGTGCCGACTTCTTCATTAATAAAAAAAGCACTATCGGTTTTATCTTTAATGGAAATATTTCGAGCGGTATTACAGAAACCGAAGGGCCAATGAAAATTATTTACCGCCCAACAAACACAGTTGACCGGTTATTGCTTTCTACCGGCAATAATGATTCTAAACGCAGTAATATAAACACCAACATAAATTACCGCTATGCGGTTGCAAGTGGCACTGAGCTTAATATTGATGCTGATTACGGAAAATTTAAAATAAGGACCAACCAGTTTCAACCAAACGATTATTATAATGCGGGTGGTAATATAAAATTGTACAGCAATGTTTACAGGATGATCTCTCCTACTGACATTGACATTTTATCGTTTAAGATAGATTACGAACGTAATTTTTATAAAGGGAAGTTAGGATTTGGAGGAAAGATTGGTTATGTAAAAACCGATAATGATTTTAGACGTTACGATGTAAAAAATGGCGCCGATATTTATGATAAGGACAAAAGCAACCGCTTTAAATATACCGAGAATATTAATGCAGCCTACGTAAACTATAACCGTGCTTTCAAAGGGTTTATGATTCAGTTTGGTGTTAGGGTTGAGAATACGGTATCTGATGGCCGGTCAACCGGTTTACAGTATGAAAATAATACAAGCACTTACAAAAACTATGATTCTTCCATTCACCGCAATTATGTGGATGTGTTCCCAAGTGCTGCTGTAACATTCAATAAAAATCCGATGAGCCAGTTTGGTTTAACATTCAGCCGCAGGATTGACCGGCCTGCATATCAGGATTTGAACCCATTCGAATTTAAGCTGAATGACTATTCGTTTATGAAGGGTAATACCAAGTTAAAGCCTCAGTACACCAATAGTGTGGGCCTAACACATACTTACAAATACAAACTAAATACGCAGTTGAACTACAGCCATGTAAAAGATATATTTACGCAGATACCTGATACTACTGAAGGTTCAAAAAGCTTCTTAAGCAAAAGAAATTTAGCCACACAGGATATTATAAGTCTTAACATCAGTTACCCTTTTCAAAAAAAATGGTACAGTTTCTTTGTTAATGTAAATTCTTACTACTCAAATTACAAAGCCGATTTTGGCGGTGGCGATAGAAATGTAAACCTTGAAGTAACAGCCTTAAGTTTTTACATGCAGAACAGCTTTAACCTGGGCAAAGGGTTTAAGGCTGAACTAAGTGGCTTTTATAATTCGCCAACCATATGGCAGGGAACCTTTAAAAGCATTGCCATGTACAGTATAGATGGGGGTTTACAGAAAACTGTTTTTAAAGGCAAAGGCATGTTTAAAGCTTCGGTAACCGATATTTTCCGCCTGATGAAATTTAAAGGATATACTAATTTTTCTGGCCAGTATACCGAAGCAAGCGGACGCTGGGAAAGCCGCCAGTTCAGGATAAACTTCAATTACAGATTTGGAAATGCACAGGTGAAAGCTGCACGCCAACGTAAAAATGCCATTGAAGATGAAAATAAAAGAACACAGCAAGGTGGCGGTATAGGAGGCAATTAATCCAAAGCAGTTAAGAAATTAAAAAAGCCGGTTCAACTACAGTTGGGCCGACTTTTTTGTCATCACATTGTAAGCACATGCTGCTTTTTAAAATCGTTTTAACGCTACATTAACTGTGTTTTGTATTTTCTTAACAGCGCAGCAAATTATTTCTTTAGATATTTGTGTT
>JBBRCM010000148.1:0-10235 GCA_038204855.1 Chitinophagales bacterium | reverse complement strand
GGGTGAAGGAAAGGTACTCAGGCAGATTTTTTTTGCTATTTTCCATCAACAGTCAAAGTAGGCCGTTGATTCCTCAATTCTCTAGGGTTTCTGAGGAAAAAAGTAGTAGAAACCCTAAAAAAAACCTCAGAAACCCTAGGCCAAAAATTTGGTTTATTCAAAAAAAAGTATTAGGCCGTCATGAGCCAATTTAATTCCGTCGGGCAAAGAGGCATTCACATTTTGATGAAGGCCAAGCTGGTGGCTTATATGGGTGAACCAGCCGGTTGGCACTTCCAATTCTTGAACCATGGCAACCGCTTCATCTAAAGTAAAATGAGATATATGACTTTCTTTACGAAGTGCATTTAAAACCATCACTTCGCTGCCTGTTATTTTTTCTTTCTCTTCTGCATCTATTTTATTGGCATCGGTTATATAAGTAAACTTACCAAACCTGAAACCCAGTACCGGCATTTTTAAATGCCATACCAATATCGGCGTAACCGGAATATCGCCAATTATAAACTGGCTGCCATCAATGGTATTTAAATTGAGATTGGGAATGCCGGGATATTTTTTGTCAGAAAACGCATAAGCAAATTCTCTTTTAATAGCATCCTCTGTTAATGAGTTGGCGTACAGCTCCATAGGTTTTTGCTGAAAATAATTAAAGGCTCTTACATCATCCAGCCCGGCAATATGGTCTTTATGTGGGTGTGTAAACAAAACGGCATCTAATTTTTTTACATTAGCCCTCAGCATCTGGTATCTGAAATCGGGTGTGGTATCAATAACAATGGAAGTAGTTTCACTTTCTACCAAAATACTTGAACGCAGGCGTTTGTCTTTTTTATCTGTAGATGTACACACTTCGCAACTGCAGCCAATCATAGGTACACCACTGCTGGTACCGGTACCCAGGAATGTTATTTTTAAAGGAGGAGTTTGCACATTGCAAAAATAGGGATTAAGAGCTGGGGATTAGGAATTGGGGATTAGGAATTAGGTAAAAGAGTTCAATAATTCAAAGTTTCTAAGAACTTGAAAAAGGAAAAGATATTTTTACAATCGGGCTGCACCCCTAATTCCCAATTACAAATTACTTACTACTGCCAACACTCATCACTTCATCATAAACCTTTTGGCTTTCGTGTGTAAGGGCGTCAAAACTGATTTCTAATTGCGGCATCAGGTCAATCAGGGCGTTCATTCTACCTTCTGTTTGAAAAAATTTATTGATAACGATTACTTTTCTGTCTTGCAAAATACAATAGCCGGTTTGAAAAGTTCCTCTTTCGTAACGGATAATATAGCCGCACTCTTCCGCAACTTTTTCTATCTTATCTAAATTATGTTGTGTGTATTTCATGGTACTATTCTATCCCCCTTCCTTCGACTCCGCTCAGGAGGGACTTTTGTAGTTTTTTAATTAAGTGCAACCTCCATTAAATAGAGAGTTAAACAAAATAAAATTTTCAACAACCGTTGATAACTAAAATCACGAACTGACTGAAACTCAGTATTACATCCGAAGCTGCGGACTCCAAGGTTCCCCCTTTAGGGAGCGGAGGGGGTTTTCGGGGGTCTTACTTATTCGTCATCCGTATCACCGGCACAATCATTTCCTCCAGGCTAATACCACCATGCTGAAAAGTATTGCGGTAATAATTGGCAAAATGGTTGTAGTTGTTTGGATAACACAAATACAGATCGCCTTTGGCAAATATAAAAGAAGAATTTACGTTCGGTACAGGTAAGCCGGCTTCCCTTGGATCTCTGAAAGCCAGCACATCTTTAGGTTCGTAATTTAAATTACGACCGTGTTTATAGCGCAGGTTGGCGGTGGTTTGTTTATCGCCAATAACTTTTGCAGGCGTATTAACCCTTACGCTGCCATGATCGGTTGCTACAATCATCGTTAACTTTTTATCAGCAATTTTTTTAAGTGCCTGGTGCAGTGGTGAATGGGTGAACCAGCTTTCTGTAATGCTGCGGTAACTGGTTTCGTCGCTGGCCAGTTCTTTCAGCACTTCCATTTCAGTTCTTGCATGACTTAGCATATCTACAAAATTGTAAACAATCACATTAATGTCATTATCCAGCATATTATGGATATTATCAACTAATTTTTGCCCATCGTGGTTGTTGGTAATTTTGGTATAGGAATATTTTAAATCTCCCTTACCTAAACTTTTTAAATGCGCCTTAAAAAAATCTTCTTCAAACATATTTTTTCCTCCATCCTCATCATCATTTTTCCATTGAATGGGAAATTTCTTTTCAATATCAACCGGCATCATGCCTGCAAAAATGGCGTTACGGGCATATTGCGTTGCTGTTGGCAGTATAGCATAAAAAGTTTCTTCCTCATGAATGCGAAAACTTTCTGCAAAAATGGGCTGAATGGTTTTCCATTGGTCAAACCGTAAATTATCAATCAGCACAAAAAATAAAGGAACGCCTTTTTCTAAATGCGGCAACACTTTAAACTTCATCAGGTTATGGCTCATTATGGGCGCATCAGCGCTTTTAGGGTTTACCCAGTCTGCATAATTGCGGCTGATAAATTTAAAAAATTCGGTATTGGCCTCCGTTTTTTGCGCCTGAAAAACTTCCTGCATTTCCGGACTATCACTTTTTTTCATCTCCAGTTCCCAATAAACCAGTTTACGGTAAATCTCCATCCATTCATTATAATTGGGGTTACTGTTTAATGAGGTAAACAAACTCCTGAACTGCTGCTGGTATGCCGATGTTGTTTTTTCGGCAACCAATCTTTTATTATCAATCAGTTTTTTTAAACTCAGCCAAACCTGGTTAGGATTAACCGGTTTAATCAGGTAATCACTAATCTGCGATCCTATGGCTTCATCCATCAAATTCTCGGCCTCATTCTTTGTTATTAAAACCACCGGCAAATTGGTCTTCAGTTCTTTTATCTGTTGCAGCGTTTGCAGACCGGTTATGCCTGGCATAGTTTCATCCAGCAATACCACATCTACAATATTATCTTTTACAAATTCTATGGCATCAAATCCATTGGTTTTGGTATACACTTCATAACCCTTGTTTTCTAAAAACATCACCTGCGAAGTAAGGCTGTCAATTTCATCATCTACCCAAAGAATTTTAGCTACACTCATATTTAAGGTTTGTGGCCCCACCTATCCTCCCCCAAGGGAAGGGAAATGGAGAAGATTGATTAGAAGATTATTTTTTTATACTTTTTTGTACCCGGCATTAAGTTTTCAATTTAGCTTCATTGGCGTCGCACTCTTGTACTGAATATCTTTATTTAACTTTTATCTAAGAGAAGCATGCAAAGATGAAAAGCAATCAATTTATCAATCCTCACAAATTTAATTTTTTATATCAATGATGCCCTGCTTTATTTAGCTTTGTGCATCTTTTAACAAATAATGGTTGAGCCATTGGCAAAGCCACAAACAATAAACCACAAACTACAAACCATTTAATGCCTTTCAGAAAAATAATAAACGATCCGGTGTATGGTTTTATTACCATTGATGATGAACTGATTTACCAGGTTATTGCCCACCCATACTTTCAACGGCTGCGCCGTATAAGCCAAATGGCGATGGCAAACCTGGTTTACCCGGGCGCGGTACATAGCAGGCTGCATCATGCATTGGGTGCCTATCATTTAATGGGTAATGCACTTAATGAACTGAAAAATAAGGGCACAGAAATTACCGCCGCAGAAGGGCAGGCTGCAAAAATTGCCATTCTTTTACATGATATTGGCCATGGCCCTTTCAGCCATGCATTGGAGCATGTACTTGTAGAAGGTATGCACCACGAAGAGCTGTCCATTAAGATCATTGAGGATTTGAACAAACAGTTTAACGGGCAGCTTAACCTGGCCATCGAAATTTTTACAGACCGCTACCACAAAAAATTTCTTTACCAGCTCATCAGCGGGCAATTGGATGTGGACCGCCTGGATTACTTAACAAGAGATAGTTTTTTCTCAGGTGTAAATGAAGGTGTTATAGGTTACGACCGCATTATTAAAATGCTTACCGTGCACAATGGCGAACTGATGGTGGAAGAAAAATCTATTTATTCAATAGAAAAATTTTTAGTGGCCCGCCGCCTTATGTACTGGCAGGTTTACCTGCATAAAACCGTTTTGTGTGCCGAGCAAATGCTGAAGCGTATTATTAAAAGAGCAAAATATATTAAAGCGGCCACGCAGCAACCGCTGCATAATTTTATAACACAACCTATCCAAACGGTTACGCTGGAAGAGTTTTGCAACCTGGATGATTATGATGTAACAGCAGCCATAAAAGGCTGGTGCCATCATGAAGACAAAATTCTGTCTTTCCTTTGCAAAGGAATTATTAACCGGCAACTATTGAAAATTCAATACTTTGGCAACCCGGTTGATGAAGCACTGGTACAGGAAAAACTGGCAGAGGCCAGCACAAACCTTAACTTAACTGCCGAAGAAGCTGGCTGGCTGGTATTTACCGGCGAAGTGGCAAGTACTACTTACAACCTGGAAGATGAGCATATTCATATTCTTTTTAAAGATGGTGCTGTAAAAGACATTTCGGAAGTTGACAATGCCCTGATAAATCAAAACCTGATGGGCAAGGTTAAAAAATATTACATTTGTTACCCGAGATAGCTGTTAGCTATAAGCTTTTAGCCGTTAGCAAAACACAGTTACTTCAAATTAAATGCCAGGGCTAACAGCCAACGGCTAACAGCTAAAAGCTAACCACCATGCAATTCACCGCAGCACAAATAGCCATGATGATTAATGGCAAAGTAGAAGGAAATGCTGATATAGCTGTAACTTCTTTTGGTAAAATTGAAGAAGCCCGGGCTGGCCAGCTTGCTTTTTTAGCCAATCCCAAATATGAAAAATTTTTATACAGCTCCAATGCCTCTATTATCATCATCAACGAAGCGCAGGAACTAAAAGAGGCTATTAATGCAACCCTGATAAAAGTGCCTGATGCTTATTCTGCATTTGCGATACTTTTAGATAAGTACCAGCAAATACAGCAGCAACAACTAAAGGGTATACAGCAACCGGCCTATATTGATGCAACTGCAAAAATTGGCGACAATGTTTTTATCGGCGCTTTTGCTTACCTGGGCCAAAATGTGATAGTTGCTGATGGAGCAAAGATCTATCCACATGTATATTTAGGAAACAATGCACAGGTAGGAGAAAACAGCATTATCCACCCCGGTGTAAAAATTTACCATGATTGTATTGTTGGAAAAAAGGTAATCATACATGCCGGTGCAGTTATTGGCGGTGATGGTTTTGGATTTGCACCTCAGGCAGACGGGAACATAAAAAAAGTACCACAAATTGGTAACGTAGTGGTAGAAGACAACGTGGAGATCGGAGCCAACACAACAATAGACCGGGCTACAATCGGTTCAACAATTATTAAAAACGGAGCCAAAATTGATAATCTGGTTCAGATTGCCCATAATGTTGAAGTTGGAATTAATACACTGATTGCCGCACAGGCAGGCGTAAGTGGTAGTACAAAAATTGGCAATGCTGTAGTAATTGGCGGGCAGGCCGGGCTGGCCGGGCACATCAGTATTGCAAATAATATGAAAATAAATGGACAGAGCGGTGTTAACCGTTCCTTCAAAACAGAAGGTCTTATAATATCCGGAACCAACGCCTACGAATACACAAAAGCCATGAGAAGCATGGCGATTGCCCGAAATCTTCCCGAACTTGAAAAACGGGTAACAGAATTAGAAAAGTTACTGAAAGAGATGATGGAAAAAAACAGCATCTAACCCTGCATATCAAACCTTTTGCCCTGTCATTTGCAATTAACCCGCAACAATACAACACTTAACATTTTCTTTAGCTACTACGCTAAAAAATGAAATATCTTTGACGCCTTAGAAATAAGAAAAAAACGGATTCACCATACCCCAAACTGTAAATTTTATTTTTTGAACACTTTCAGGCACAGCATATCATTTCTTATACTTACCTTTTTTGCATCTGTATCTTTTGCGCAACAAATTTCTTTTTCCGGGACTGTAATTGACGCCCACACCAAGGAGCCTGTAAGTTTTGCGTCGGTTTATTTTGCAAGATCCGGCACCGGAAAAACCACCGACAGTGCGGGTCAGTTTTCTTTTGTGCTCAACAATTTTAAAGACGATACTTTAAAAGTAAGTTTCATTGGCTTTGAAATTTACAAAATGCCCATAACGCATCTTCAAAATAACCAGAACCTTAGTATTCAGCTTGAAAGAGGCACTGCAAAAGGCGAAGTGGTTATCAGGGCTAAATGGAACCGTGGCTTGTATCTATGGAAAAAAATAATGAGCAGGAAGAAACAGTATAACCGGTACGACCTGGGTAACTTCAGCTACGAAGCTTATAATAAACTTGAGATTGATATTAAGAATTTTAATACGAACAAAGCAAAAAAGAATTTTATTTTAAAAAACTATGCTTTCATTTTTGATAATATGGACAGCACATCTGAAGCTGCGCCATTTTTACCGGCTTATTTAATTGAAAGCCTTAGTGACTATGCCTATCAGAAAAATCCAAAAAAGTTTTATGAAAATATTAAAGCCAGCCAGACCAAAGGTTTTAATAATCAGAGCTTCAGCAAACTGCTGGGCGTAATGAACCAGAACGTAAACATTTACAGCAATTTTGTAACTGTAATAGATAAGGATTTTATAAGCCCATTTAACGATAATGCTGATGCTTACTATAATTTTTACGTACCGGATACCCAGGTGGTAAATAAACAGAAAATTTATCATTTTGTTTTCAGGCCAAAACGTGCAGGGCAAAATACTTTTGAAGGCGATGCGTGGGTAACAGAAAAAACTTTTCAGATACAAAAAATATCGATGTACCTGGGTAAAGATGCCAACATCAATTTCATTGACAGGATAAGCATATTTCAGGAATATTTACCGATCAACGATTCTGTAATATTTTTAAACAGGGATAAATTTTTTGCGGATTTCAGGGTGCTGGGCAAAAATTCACTCACACTTATCGGCCGAAAAACAACATCATATAAAGATATTCAGATCAACAGCGATTCTTTAACTGCCACTTTTAAAAGCCAGCATATTGAAGAATTTGTAAAGTCAGAAAAATCGGTTGTACAAAATTCCGATTCGGCCTGGCTTAACCTGCGGCACGATACTTTATCGAAAAATGAAAAAGCAATTTATACAACGATTGATAAGTTAATGGCAATGCCCAAATTTCAAAAGCTACAAACCAATTTAAAGTTTTTGGTTGGTGGTTATCGAAACGTTGGCAAGTTTGAAATTGGCCCTTGGTTTAACTGGATAAGTGCAGATACGGTGCAGGGTGCCAGGCTGCGTTTTGATTTGGGTACCAACAAAAAATTATTTAAAAACATTTACCTGCATAGTTACCTTGCTTACGGTTTTAGAGATAAAAGATTTAAAGGGCAGGCAGAAGCTTTCTGGATTGTGAGCAGAGAGCCCAGGTGGATGAGGTTGCACCTTTCTTACCAAAATGATATTGATAACGGTATCAGCCAGGTTGGAGAAGTTAGCCAGGATAATATTTTTTCGCTTGCTATCAGAAAACCCGGTACAAACCGGAGATTCATCAATGTAAAAGACTTGAGGTTTGATGCATCCAGTGATTTGGGTAAAGGATTTTCAACACAACTCTTTGTATCGCACAGGCAATATAATCCTTTGCGAAATTTTCCGCCATTGTCTGATTTTCCGGTAAGCAGCGGCACAGCACTTACTAATTTTGAAATGGCTGTAAAATTGCGATTTGCCTACTTAGAAAGATTTATCCTCACCGACTATAACCGCTATTCGATCGGTACAAAATATCCCGTTGTAGAACTGATGTTTTCTAAAGGGATAAAAGGCGTATTTAACAGTGCTTACAACTATACAAAATATTCTTTGCTGATAAAAGATATGATGAAGATATCGCCATACGGCGTTCTCTATTATCGGATTTATGGAGGAAAAATAAATGGTGCTTTGCCTTTTACTAACCTGGAAAATCATCCCGGTAATGATCTTTTTTATTACAACCCTTTTGCTTTTAACCTGATGAACCGGTTTGAATATTTAAGTGATAAATATGCCGGGGTCAATATAGAGCATAATATCGGCTCTGGCCTTTTCCGTTTTATACCCCTTACCCGTAAATTAAAATGGCGGCAGTTTTATACCGTTAAATCGCTTTGGGGTTCTTTAAGCAATGAAAATATTGCCATCAACAATAAAACGGGAACATTTAAAACACTAAATGGTAAAACTTATATAGAAGTAGGTACCGGTATCGATAATATCTTCAAAGTGTTTCGTCTAGACTTTGTCTGGAGGCTTTCACCATCTACTACATATGCCGGTAAACAAAATAAGTTTGGTGTTTTTGGCAGCTTCCAGATACAGTTTTAACCGGCTTTCCAACTACATGCTTTCATAAGTTCACTGGCAGCATATTTTAAATATCTTTGTCAACAAAACTTAGCAGCACACATGGATAAAAATTTTAATCCAGATAAGCAACATACTTTAGTTAATCCTGTAAGCATATCGGGTACAGGTCTTCATTCGGGTATTAATGTTGATATGACGCTGAAGCCTGCCAATCCTGGTTTTGGCTACCAGTTTCAGCGTACCGATCTGCCGGATGCTCCGATCATTAAAGCCGATTGCGATCTTGTTACAGATACATCCAGGGGAACAACTCTAGAAAAAGGCGACTGCAAAGTGAGTACGGTTGAGCATATTCTGGCCGCATTGGTTGGTATGGGTGTAGATAATTGCCTCATAGAATTGAACGGTCCTGAAATTCCGATTATAGATGGAAGCAGCGAACCCTTTGTTGAGATAATAGAAAAAACAGGTGTAATTGAGCAGGATGCTACCAAAGTATGGTACACGATCGACACCAATATTTCTTATTTTGATGAAGTGAAAAAAGTGGAAATGACAGCGCTGCCGGCTGTTAATTACCAAATTACTACCCTAATAGATTTTAACAGCCCGGTTTTGGGTACGCAACATGCCAGTTTAAAAAACATGAAGGATTTTCAGGTTGAAATTGCCCCCTGCCGCACTTTTTGTTTTTTACACGAACTGGAAATGCTGCTGGACAACAACCTGGTAAAAGGTGGCGACATTAATAATGCCATTGTGGTAGTTGATAAACCGGTTACAGACGAGGAAATGAACAGGCTTGCGAAAGCATTTGGCAGAGATACGATGGAAATAAGTGAAGGTTATCTGAACAACCTGGAACTTCGTTTTGCAAATGAGCCCGCCCGTCATAAACTTTTAGATGTTGTTGGCGACCTGGCTTTGATAGGTTATCCTATTAAAGCGCATATTATTACAAACAGGCCTGGTCACAGCAGCAATATTGAGTTTGCAAAAAAGATAAAACAATACATAAAAAAAAATAAACACACCCGGGATATACCGGTTTACGATCCCAATCAGGAACCGGTTTATACACAGCAGCAAATTGAAAAAACATTGCCTCACCGGTTTCCCTTTATAATGGTTGATAAAATAATTGAATTGACGGACACAGTTATTGTTGGTGTAAAAAATGTAACGGTAAATGAATATTTTTTTCAGGGGCATTTTCCCGGAAACCCTATAATGCCGGGTGTTTTGCAGATTGAAGCATTGGCACAAACAGGAGGCCTGCTTTGCATTAATGCCATGCCGGACGGACAATACGATACTTATTTTTTAAAGATAGATAATTGCAAATTCAAGCAAAAAGTGGTGCCGGGTGATACATTGATCTTGAAAATGGAATTGACTGAACCCATACGCAGGGGAATTTGTGTAATGAAGGGAAGTGTTTATGTTGGCAATAAATTATGTACAGAAGCCAATTTAACCGCACAATTGGCAAAAAGAAATTAGACCCAATGAGCTAATTAGCTAATGTGCTAATGTGCTAATTGCCGGCAATAGCCTATATTAGATTTAAATTTGAGTAAAGAATTGAGAGGTGTATTGCAAAAGAACTCAATCAAATAAAATAAACCTTTAAAAACACCGATTTTCAGCTAAAGTGTACACATTAGCACATTAGCACATTATCACATTAGCACATTAACCATGATTCATCCGCATACATACATTCATCCCAATGCCAATCTTGCTACCAACGTAAAGGTTGATCCCTTCAGCGTTATACATCAAAATGTAGAAATTGGAGAAGGAACCTGGATTGGGAG
>JBBRCM010000147.1:0-10281 GCA_038204855.1 Chitinophagales bacterium | reverse complement strand
GAACGGCATCGCTGTTGGTATTATTTTGATTATCGCCGGGTGTGTTCTGTTGGGTGAACAGCATACCGGTAGGAATGGTCGTGAATTCGAGCTGGTAATCGCCAGGTACAAGGTTTGAGAACAAGTAGTTGCCGTTTCCGTTGGTTATCATACTTGCAACAGCCAGTGCATCATCTGCATTTGCGGCAATGCCATCTAAACCAAAACCAGGACGGAATAAACTCACCGTTACACCCGGAACTCCATATTCTCCTACATCCTGTATTCCGTTATTATTTAAATCGCTCCATACTTTATCGCCTAATGCGGCACGGGTGGTTATTAAACCTGCATCAAGACTCCGGTTGTTGCGGCTCGTTCCGCCTGCGGCAAAGTTCAATGTAACTGTTGCGGTTCTTCCGCTAACCCTGTCAGCATCACTTCCTGTTAAATCGTTTATTGCGGATTTTAAACTAAAATCAAATCCTGATGGATAATTAGAGAAGCCAACGCTGTAATTTCCATCGGCCAAACCGGCAAATAAATATTGACCGCCTGCATCGGTAGTTGTTATTGCAATGGCATTGCCTGCATTGTTGTACAGGGTTACCATTACACCCGGAACACCGTTCTCTGCAGCATCCTGTATTCCATCAGCATTTGCATCAAACCAAACAAAGTTACCAAGACTGTTGGTATTGGCTGGTGTTACCAATCCCAGATCTACCGATAAATTATCTTCGCCCTGTGCAAGGCTTATTAAATCGGTATAAGTTTTTCCTGCTACCGCCGGGTTTCCATTTACTGCTGTGTTTACCGGGTTTCCATCACTGTCTTGATCAACCGTTATACCTACTGCATTTTTAGTAGTTAAAGTATATGAAGCTGGTAAATTGCTGAAACCAACCTGGTATGTACCGGTATTTAAACCTGCAAATAAATATTCTCCAAGGGCATTGGTAGTAGTTGTAGCAATTGCTGTTTGCTCGGCTCCTGTAATAGAACCATCACCATTTGCATCCAGATATAGTTGTACCATAACACTTGATACTCCAAGTTCGCCTGCATCCTGCTGACCGGTTACTCCTCCGGGCAAATCAACAAAAACCCTGTCGCCCAAACTGCCTAAACCACTTGGTAAACCCAGGCGTACACCAGCATCAACAGTAATATTTGTTGATCCTCCGGTAACAACAACGGTTTGGGTTCTGCCTGTGGCAGGATTTGGATCCCCGTCAATTGCAGCGTTTCCACCTTTATTCTGACCTGAAAAACCAAAACCAACCGGTAAATTACTGAAGCCAACTGTGTAATTACCTGGCGTTAAACCAGGGAATAAATAATTTCCATTTATGTCGGTAGTTGCAATAGCAATTGCAGTTCCTGCATTATTGTAAAGAGTTACTGTAACGCCTGCTACGGAAGGTTCGCCTGCATCCTGTACACCGTTACCATCATTATCAACCCAAACCCTGTCGCCTATAGCACCTACGATTATTGCCGGTTGTGTGCTGTAATAACCTGCATCAACACTCATATTTTCCCCCCCGGCATTTAAGGTATATCCCTGGGTTCTGCCTGTTGTTGGGTCTGCATCGCTGTCGGTTATGTCGGCAATAGCACCGCCGGTAGCATTTAAAGTTGTACGCTGCATACCTGCCACCGATCCAAAACTTACCCTATAAACTCCCGGGTTTAAATTGGTAAAAATATACATACCAAAGGCATCTGTGCTGGTGGTTGCCAATACCGTGTTGGCTGCATCCAATAACTGAACGGTTACGCCTGCAATGCCGGGTTCGCCTGCATCCTGGTCACCATTCCTGTTATTATCGTACCATACCCTATCGCCTATGCTTGCTTTGGTTGTTAGCTGCAATATTAATCCTGCATCAATACCGGTTATTTGTGCACCGGCGGGTGGTATGATTACTGTGGCGCTCAATCTTGTAGCTGGATCGAGATCACTATTGGTTGTTGCATTACCCGGCGTTGTGCCTGCACTTGTAGTAAGTGATGTACCTACAGGTGGCGTAATGCCAACTTTATAATTTGTGTTGTTGGGTAAATTGCTGAAAAGATAAAATCCATTTACATCGGTTACGGTAGTTGCATACACAACATATATACTGCTGGCTGGTGCTGTTTCTTTATACAGTGTTACTGTTACATTGCTGGTGCCAGGTTCGCCGGCATCCTGAGTACCGTTGCCATTTGTATCGTACCAAACTTTATCGCCGATGCTGCTTACTGCAGCCGGTGAATTAAAGATAAGTCCTGCATCAATATTTCTTTCATTTTCGCCTGCACTTAATGCAATGATGTAAGATAAACCTGTAGTAGCATTTACATCACTTCCTACATCTTTTGTTGCAGTACCATCTGTATTATCAACTGTATTTGATTGTGTGGTAAACTGGTAATTTGCAGGAAGGCTAACCTGTACCTGGTAATTACCGGGTGTTAAATTATCAAACAAATAATTACCGTAGCTGTCTGTAACTGTGGTTGCAACCGGTAATGCATCATCTGCTGTTGCAGCAATTCCATCTAAACCAAAACCGGGGCGAAATAAGATGATCGTTATGCCGGATACGCCGGGTTCTCCTGCATCCTGAGCTGCGTTTTTATTATCGTCTCGCCATATTCTGTCTCCAATGGAAGCCAGTGGTTTAAAGCCAAAATCGTAGCTATAATTATTCTGTCCATATAAGCCGGTTGTAATGGCTATCATCGGCACTCCGAGCGGACTTAAAAAGGCATCATTATCACTTTGATCGGCAGCTCCATAACCAATTTTATTGAATCGGGTTAACTGAAATCCTGCGGGTAAAGCCATTCGCACATTATAATTAAAATTGGGTTGCAGGCCCGTTTGGTTACCGGCAGTGTTGGGATCGCCATCAGTTACATTGGCGTTATTAAAATACCATTCTCCGGTGGCGCTGGTTATGGTGGTTGCCAGAGATACATCATCGGCTGTTCCTGGTAAATTATCAACTCCGTTGCCATATAAAGTAATTGTAAGTCCGCTAAAAATAGCTTCACCGGGTTCCTGTATTCCATCTCCATTAGCATCATTCCATACCCGGTTACCAATCTCTATTGGCGCATCGGGATTAATCAATTCAATATCACCCAAACCCGCTGATTTACCACCGAAAACCGGACCAGCTCCATAACACTGGTAAGAGGCAGTTGCAATAGTGCTGCCGTTGGCAGTTGAAAAGCGTCGCGTTCCTCCGGTGTTAATATTAACCGGGTCCATGATAGCAGAAAAAACTTCTGCACTACCTTTTAAAACACCTAGACCACCCAGTATCGTTTCTTCATGAAAAGTGGAAAGATTATCTCCACTGAAGAATTCTGCATTACCAATGCCCTGGTTACTGGCAGGCGCAGTGGTAGTTAAAGCCTGGCTATATAATGAAGTAATACTTCCGTTATTTTCTACCGTATAAGTTCCTGCACAATTAACACCGGCAATGATCAAATCTCCGCCCACTGCATATTTCATCATCGTAGTTCCCGATAGATTCTGGTAGTTATTTTCACCCCATTGATTTCCTCCCCTGTCTAAAAATGACATCATCATATCACCCCTGTCAGAAAATTCAATATCGGCCAAAATAGGTTGTGGTAATGTTCGGTCAGTTCCAGCTCCAAGAGTTGTGGAAGTACTGTCTACCCAGGGGTTCCATTTTGTACCGTAAGGTCCTGTCCAGGTCATGGATCCACCTTTGGCATAATTCAAAGGAAAAGAAACCAGTGCTGTAGGATTAAAAGAAGCTGTCCCTTTGGGATTTATGAGTTCAAATACGTAGGTGTTAAGATTGGTTGCCCCACCAACTACATTTACACCACCGTTCTCTCCCGAACATACCGCTCCAACGTACAATTTATTCCGGTAATATTTTATACCAAATGGCCGAAGTATACCATTGGTGCAAGATTGTGCAGGCAGGTCATAAGCTGTAACAGCTACCACTGAAGTAGGATTTGAGCCACTGTTTAATTGAAGCCTGAAAACCTTACGTTGATAAAGATTAACTACAAACAGATACAATCCATCTTCACTGATCTCGATATTACCTAAGCCCACTTTACCTACCTGATCAAATGCTGCAGGGTCGTTATTGAAAAGTGTGGCGTCAACATTTAATCCACGATTGGCATTGGTACCAACCACTCCTAATCCTTCTGGTTTACCCGTTAGTGGATCATTTGAACCCAGGTAAGTTACTTTGGTTGAATTGGTGCCGCCATTATTTAACTGGTAGCTGGTAGTATTTCCATAAGCAGGGGCTGTAGATGCAGCCCTGGTTCGGGTTACCGGTGTTGCAGCAGTATTAAAAGTATTATTATCCATATCGAAAAATGAGGAAACGGTATAAGCACTGACACCTGAAGGAGTGAGCAGATAAATACCACCCGAACCTAAAGTACCCAGGCCCGAATGTCTTTTTACAATTGCACTTGTGAATATTTTCTTTGCTGGTTTACTATAAGCGACCCCCCAGGTTGCACCAATGGTTTGGCCATTTAATGTTCTTGTTAAAGGTGTGGCTGCTGCTGTGTTGGCAGTATACGGAAAATTTACAAACCAGTTTTGTGTTCCGGAATTGGTAGCTCCGCCTGCGCCGCCTGTTGGATTACCGTTGTACAAAATGCTTGTAACAATGCTGGCATTTGCTGTGCCTGTATTATAATCTTCCGGAGATTGTAAACCATAGTTGATGCCGGTATTGCCGCCACTTATAAATCGGATAGAAGTTTGACTGGCTGTGGCACCTGCTGCAAAGGATGTAGGAAAATCCACTGAACTGATACCGCTACAAGACGGTGTGGCTGGTATTACAAATTCCAGACGCACCCCAACGCCTGTGTTTACAGCACCAGTATTACTTCCAATTATTCCATTGTAAACTGAACCAGTTAATGGAATAGAATAATTTCCTGCCAATGCAGCACTGGCACTTGATGATGTATAAGATGCTATTAATTGATCCGTGGCATTATAGGCATTCACAAAAATGCCCCCTACGCCTGATTCATTCGCATCTTTAACTCCATTGCCATTAAAATCGCGGAAAACAGTACCCGTTGTTTGGGCATTGATTGAAAGTGTTGTTAAGAGGCAGATCATACCTAAAAACGACTTTGTCAGGTTTTTCATTTTTGCTTGGATATATTATGATTGGATAATGTTATAAGTAAAATAATCACTTATAATTGCTGTAAAAACGAAACTTTATACTATTTTATTGCACCAAAAGTATAAAAAACGCCACAAGGTTATGCACTTCATCCATTTGCAGATACAGAGATAAATTAACACGCTGATTAAATCGCAGTCTAATGTATTAAACCTTGTTTTATGGAACTTGCTGATAAACCCAGTTTTTTTGGATTTCATCAAAACTGAACCGGTACAAGGTTTCTTGTTTTTCACGCGGAGCAATAAGGTTAAAATTAAATTCCATGCCATATACCGATAAGTTTCCGCTGTTATCGGTCTTTATCCTGCGTACTTTATCATCGCCACGGGGCCCCAGGTTTTGTAATGTAAATGCGGTTTGGGGTTTGCCTGAAAATTTACCTTCGTTATTAAGTGTTATTACCTGCACATCCGTATTTCTGCCCGTTCCAAAAAACAACTGCCGTTTACCTTCTGCGTAAGAAATACCCAAACCCATGGCATCGGTATTATCAACCTGGTCTATTATTTTTTTTGTTTTTAAATTGATGGAATAAATATGTCCATTTTCTTTATGCAGCCTTGAGCCAGCAACAGAGGAAACATAGAGCGTACCGGTTTCACACAAATAGATCATGGCTATAATTCCATAAGGGTTTTGCGGATTAATAGAATCTTCAAAAGGCAATCGCATAAATTCCTCCATTTCGCCTGTGCCTGAATCAACCCGGTAAATGGTATTGTTGTTTGCAATTGGGTTCTCAAGTAAATTAATAAATGGCGCAGGCGAAGTGAAAATATTTCCTGCATCATCAATAAGTATGGGCGCCAAATGGCCTCCTTTTTTCCAGGTGGGATGTTGAAATGATTTTGTTATCCGTGCATTCGGATTTCCGGGTTGTTCGCTTTGCAAGAGTTGCAACCCAATCACGTTCATGTTGGATGTGCTGAAATAAGAAAACCGGGAATCGAAGCCAAGTGCTTTAATAAATGCCGGGGTTCCTTTACAGGAATTTGCATTAAAATCAACTACCTCTTCTTTGCAGGAAGCGAATAGAATTGGCAATAAGCAACACGCAATACACAGCATCCTGCGGATATGCAAAATAAATCCACCGCTTTTATGTAGTTTCAATTTCGTTTATTTTTTGAGATTGATTGGTACAAACATCGGCCCCGCAAAACAGGGATAGGCCTTGGATACATAAACCCCATTTTCTAAAACCGATTCGGCCCAGCAATATTCTCTTCCTTTTGTATCATCATTTTTTAACTGGGCAACATACCAAACCACTAATTTTTTATTTTGAATATTATCGGGCGATGGTTCAATAAATTTTTCGGGACCCTGATGATAATCTGTGTTGCAGCAGGGCCCAATGGTTACCAGGTCTGCTTCTCCTTCGTCAATAGTTGCTTTGCTTTGGGTAACATACACAAATGCATTATCTCCCCGGCCGCCATCGCCAAAATTTGCATTGGCGGGTTGCATAAAAAATCCGTTGCCGTTGTTGTCCGTTAATTGGTACTGATATTTATTTTCGGCATAAGCGGTTGTAGCTGTCTGCGATTGCCATTTTTCAAGCGGCCAGTTGTTCCAGTTAGTTCCGTTCCATTCCGCAAAATTATTCTGCTCTGCCGCAAAAGCAATTCTAAAAACGGGGCGGTAAGTACCATCATTACCGCATCCCCGGCCAATGCTTGCCGCTGCCACCCTAAACCTGCCATCTTTATAAAACTCAAACCGCTGGTGGTAATTATAGTTGCAGGGCGCTGGCCATTGCTCACTTTTAAAAATCTGCTCCAATGCAAAGCCGGTAAAATTGCCTCCATCATCTTTTATCTCCATTATTTTCGGTGGCTCAAATGCAATTACTGCCGCCTGCGAAAAATACGGACAACCAACTGCATCGCTATAACCAAATCCATCGGTGCCACTGTAACTTACGTGCCAGTCAACCAGTTTAGCACTTTGCAAAATGGGTTTGCCGTTAAAACTTACCTGTGCAATACGCAAGCCATCACTGCTGGTAAGCATGTAATTCAGTTTCCAGCCATCTTTTTCCAAAGGGGTTTCCCGTTCGCAAAAACAGGCGGTTACTTTATCATCCTGCAATCTTCTTTCTGTGATCATCGGTGCTGCAGGGCCTGTGGTGCCAACATTTGTCCATCGTACCCCTACTAATTTATAATCAGTTAAATCTACAATGGCCCATAAAGCTTTACCGTCTTTTACAAATGTGGGAGCCACACATAAATGACGGCTTCTTTCGCAGCGGGTTCTGTTAAGCGATGTTTTGGTACTGGCCATCAACGCATCTTTTTCCGACGGTTTAATACCATAAGCTTCCTGCACTTCGGGCGAGTTGATGGCGATTTTTATTGCCAGGTTTTTTAAATACAGGGGAATTTCGGGCTGCATTTGCTGCTGGGTAAATGTTGTAAAAACTTTTTGTCGTTTAACATCAACCAATGCAATGGTTGTTAGGTTTAAAGGATAATTGTACATTTCTACCCGGTAACAATCTGCCAGGTCAGGCGGATTTTTTACTGCAGATAAATCGCTTTCCCTGGCTGGATAAACTCCAAAAATTTCATTACGGAATGGCTGCCTGTTGCCAATATCTCTTGTGCTCCTGGTAAAGGTTGAATCATGCAAGGCAATTTGTTGCGCCAG
Source organism: Chitinophagales bacterium (assembly GCA_038204855.1). Classification (GTDB taxonomy): domain Bacteria; phylum Bacteroidota; class Bacteroidia; order Chitinophagales; family Chitinophagaceae; genus Ferruginibacter. The sequence continues at coordinate 2,428 of JBBRCM010000147.1, read as the reverse complement.
TTTTTGATTGCTGTTTAAACTATCGCCACATAATAAAACAGGCGTTGGTTGCTGCAAGGCATTCTTAATTGCTTCTACCCGGGTTTTTACAAAGTCAAATGTTTTTAGCGTATCGGCATTTATAATTATAGATTTTAAAACATCTTCACCGTATTTATCTTCACTGTCGGAAGATGCTGCTTTGTTATTACAGGAAATTAAAAAGCTAATTGAAAAAACAAAAATCAGGGAGAAAATTCTCATACAATAATTTAGATATTGCAAAATACTATTTCTTTTTTGTTTCATCCCCGGTAAACGGGTTTTGGTAAGCGGGATTAATGATAAAAGAAGTATCTGAAAGGCTTTGAAGGAAACTGATAAGGTTTTTTTTATCTGCTTCGCTGATGGAGAACCCACTAATGAGCGGATGCTTGTACAGGTTTTTACTTCCATCGCCTTTGTATATGCCTTCGTTAATTTTTCTTCCACCGCCTGCATAACTATTAATAACTTCTGTTAAAGATGCAGCACTGCCATCATGAAAATACGGCGCAGTAAATGCAAGGTTACGCAGCGAAGGCACTCTGAATTTTCCCATATCTGTTTTATTTTTTGTAAACTGATAAAGTCCTTCATCATAAGCCGGGTAAGCACCTTTGCCATCAGTATTATATAAACCGGTATTAAAGTAATAAACCGTATCTGCTTTTTCATCCGTTATCGATGGAGTAGAGAAATTAAAACCCCCGTGACAGGTGGCACATTTCAATTCAGCAGAAAAAAATAATTGCATGCCTCTTTTTTGAGATGCCGTTAAAGCAGTTGAATCTCCTTGTTTAAATTTATCGTAAGGCGAATTAGTTGAACTGATAGAATTTATAAACAGACTGATAAATTTTTTGATACCTGCCCATGAAATTTCAGTTTTAACTGAAGAGAAAAAATGCCTGTAATTTTCATCTGCTTTAATTTTTTGTAAGATTTTTTCTTCGTTACCCTTTACGCCCATTTCGGCAGGATGGTCATTTAACAGCGGATTTTCCATTTGTTGTAATGGCGAGTGCAGGGTAGAATCTGCAGCAGTAAAATATTTTAAATATGCAAGATTAAATAATGGCTGTGTATTGCGCTGATGCAGATCTGCAAACACCCCCAGTGAACGTCTGTAGCCATCAGTAAACGCAAACTGCGGATTATGACAGGTTGCACAGCTACGGGTATTGTTTACAGATAAGCGTCGGTCAAAAAAAAGGTAGCGACCTAATTCAATCTTTACAGAATCCGTAATTACAGATGTTTCATTTCTATTGGTGCATGATTGTATCATCTTTCCAAAGAGAAAAATAGTGCAAACAATCAGCCCAATCAAAAGTATTCTTTTATTCATCAGCAGTATATCAGTCCAAAAATAAAAAAGCTTCCCGTTAAGAGAAGCTTTTAGATAGTATGTTCAAAAATATTATTTGTACTGAGGAGCTAATCCTTTTGCCAGTTCAGTTACTTTAGCAATACCATCATCACTCAAATTACCTTTCTTCAATTCTACCAAAGTTTCAGGATATTTATTTTCCATTTCCATTAAAAAATGTTCTTCAAAAGCCTTTACATTTTTAACAGCCACATCTCTTAATAAACCCTGTGTTCCGAGGTAAATCATGGCAACCTGTTTCTCCACACTCATGGGAGAGTATTGCAACTGCTTTAAAATCTCCACGTTTCTTGCACCTTTGTCAATTACGTTTTTAGTTGCAGCATCCAGATCACCACCAAACTTAGAGAATGCCTCAAGTTCCCGGTAAAGTGCCTGATCTAATTTAAGTGTACCGGCAACTTTTTTCATTGATTTAATTTGTGCATTACCACCCACACGGCTTACAGAAATACCCACGTTAATGGCCGGGCGGATACCTGCGTTAAACAGGTTACCTTCCAGAAATATCTGACCGTCGGTAATAGAAATTACGTTTGTTGGAATATAGGCAGATACGTCACCAGCCTGTGTTTCAATAATTGGCAGGGCCGTTAAAGAACCTCCACCTTTTACCAAATGTTTAATAGAAGCAGGCAAGTCGTTCATCTGCGCAGCAATTTCATCTTTAGAAACAACCTTAGCGGCTCTTTCCAATAAACGGCTATGCAAATAGAATACATCACCGGGATAAGCCTCACGGCCTGGTGGTCTTCTTAATAATAAAGAAACCTCCCGGTAAGCAACAGCCTGTTTACTAAGATCATCATAAATAATCAAAGCCGGCCTTCCGGTATCGCGGAAAAACTCCCCGATTGCAGCTCCGGCAAATGGTGCGTAGAACTGTAATGGAGCAGGATCAGAAGCAGATGCAGCAACGATGGTTGTATAAGCCATCGCACCGTATTCTTCCAAAGTTTTCATTACACCTGCAATGGTAGAAGCTTTTTGGCCAATTGCAACGTATATACAGTAAAC
>JBBRCM010000146.1:0-10293 GCA_038204855.1 Chitinophagales bacterium | reverse complement strand
GTTAAAGCAAGCGACCTTCCCATTGCACATTCGGCGGGGTATATAGCCTTGGTAATTGGTGCAGCATTGGCTACAAAAAAAATGCCATTGCATAAACTCAAAGAACTCTGTGCTGCCATCAATCATCCCATTATATTATTGGGTGGTAAAGAAGATTATGAAGATGGGCAACAGATTGCAGCAGTTGATGAAATAAAAGTTTACAATGCCTGCGGCAAATTCAACCTAAACGAATCAGCAGATATCGTACAAAAAGCAAAACTTGTAATCACGCATGATACCGGACTGATGCACATTGCAGCGGCTTTGCAAAAACCAATTATTTCAGTCTGGGGTAATACAGTTCCGGCCTTTGGTATGTATCCTTATTATGGTAAGCGAAGCAGTATGCAATATGATGTAGTAGAAATAGAAAAGCTCCGGTGCAGGCCCTGCAGTAAGATAGGCTATAACAAATGCCCCAAGGGTCATTTTAAGTGCATGGAAAAAATTGATGTTAACGATATTGTAAATCTGGTTACACAACGATTGCGGCAATAATAAAAGCTGTTGTTTTGGGTTATATCCCTGATTCGTATGATTAAAAATATTCTCCTCTTTGCTTTTATATTTTTTTGTTTTTCTGTTACTGCCCAGGTAACTGTTAATATTCAATGGCAAACTGTAAAACCTGGAGGTGCTGTTAATATGATCTACTATGACGGCAACCGAAAACTTTCCTGGCCAGATTTTAAAGGAGTGCCGGATGCATCAAGCTTTGCCGCAGCAGTAACGCAGTCTGGTTTTGGTTATCAACTGGCCATGCAATCTTTAAATAAAAAAGCTACCATCAACATCACTGTTTATTGTTACTTTGATAACAATAAATCTTGGGTAAAAAAGGGCATGAATACTGATTATGCATTGCTGCACGAGCAGCATCATTTCGACATAACTTATATCAACACCTGTATCTTCATAAAAAAATTAAAATCAGCAAAATTTACCAGGTCAAATTACAGTTCCTTATCTGCTAAAATACACGATGAATGTTTTGCTGCACTTGATAAAATGCAAAACGATTATGATGGTGAAACCTCCAATGGAAGAAAACCAGCGGTGCAAGCAGCCTGGAACAAAAAGATAGATCAACAGTTGGCAGGGCTGACTACAAATTAACAATCAGTACCGGTATCTTCAATTCATGCCTGACCGTGTTAAGGGTTTCACCATAAATAAAATCTTTTAAGCCGGTATGGCCATGGGCACCCATAACAATCATGTCGGCATTAACTCCTTTGGTAATGCGTACAATTTCTTTCGACCTGTTTTTATAACCAAGAAAGCCTTCTGCAGTAAGGCCACGGGCCTGTAACTGCAGCACATAATTATCCATCCGCTCTTTATCTTTTCTCGATTCATAATCATCGCTTTCAGCGCCCAATAACCTGGCGGATGCACTCTCTACAATATGGATCAGCAGGTAATGTGTATTTGGTTTTCCCTGCCCGATTGCATAGGCAAGTAGTTTTTCATCGCTTTCGCTAAAATCCAGCGCCACGGCTATTTTATTAAAATTGGGGATCACGAGATTGTTGAACATATTTGTTTCGGGATGCATTTTAATGGAAACATCCTGCTTTACTTTTGTTATAAATGGATGAATAACTACATAAACCAACAATGCAACACATATTACTGCCGCCATACTTACCAATACCTGTTGCCACAAAGCACCGCCCGTAAAAACTTTAGTAATTTCATTTACCAGCATTCTTAAATTTAAATATACCAGCACGATGGCTACTATCCATGCTCCCAGTTTCTGAAGCGGGTTGATGGCAAATTTGCCCATCGTTTTTTTGTCGCTTACAAAATGTATCAGTGGAATAATGGCAAAGCCCAGTTGCAGGCTCAAAATAACCTGGCTTAATATCAACAGTGAGTCCACGTTTTTCTCACCATAAATAATAATTACAATTAAAGCCGGTATAATCGCCACCATTCTGGTTATCAATCTGCGCAACAGCGGATTTATACGCAGGCTTAAATAGCCTTCCATAATTATTTGTCCGGCCAGTGTGCCGGTAACCGTACTGCTTTGTCCGGCAGCAATGAGGGCAACTGCAAATAAAATGGGAGCTGCATTTCCCAGGAAGCCCGGTAGCAAACGGTGAGCTTCTTTAATTTCCGCAACATCTGAATTTCCGGTTTTAAAAAATACAGACGCCGCCACAATTAAAATAGCAGCATTTACAAAAAACGCAAGGTTCAGGGCAATGGTGGTGTCAATGCGGTTAAACTTTATTGCCTGCTTAATACCTGCATCGGTGCGATCAATTTTTCTTGTTTGTACCAGGGCAGAATGCAGGTACAAATTATGGGGCATTACCGTAGCACCAATAATGCCAATGGCAATATACAATCCTTCATCACTCATCTTAGTTGGAATAAAGCCAGTGACAATTTCACTGATTTTTGGGGCTGCTAAAAATATCTCTATTAAAAAACAGATACCGATTATACCTACCAGCGTAATGATGAATGCTTCCATTTTACGCATGCCAAGCCGTTGCAGGTAAAGCAAAAGAAAAGTATCCAATACAGTAATAGAAACGCCCCAAACCAATGGTAGACCGGTTAATAACTGGATACCGATTGCCATACCCAGCACCTCGGCAAGGTCGCAGGCAGCAATGGCAATTTCAGCAAGTATGTACAAAACAAAATTTACTGCCCTGGGATAAGTTTCCCGGTTTGCCTGCGCAAGATCCCGCCCACGCACAATTCCCAGCCTTGCCGAAAGCCCCTGCAGCAGCAATGCCATCAGGTTACTCATCAGTAAAACCCATATCAGCGTATAGCCAAATTTACTTCCACCGGCCAGGTCTGTTGCCCAGTTGCCGGGGTCCATGTAGCCTACGCTTACCAGGTAAGCCGGGCCTAAAAAAGAAAATATCTTTCTCCACCCCGTTTTTTTTATCGTGGTATCAACAGATCCGTGCACTTCACTTAACGAGGCTTCAACATTATTTTTCTTGAACATCATATACAAATACATTTTTGGCAACCTGTTCGCTGATGATGCAGGCATTTTGTTTTATAACTTTTATTTCAAGCGAACCATCAAACTCAAACTGTTTAAGCACCATCAGTTGGGTGCCCAAAGAAATATGGTAGTGCCTGAGCATGTCCAGCATTTGAGCCGTTTGGTTGGTTACCGAGCTTACAGAGAGATTTTTCTTTAAGGGTACCTGTAAAAGATTTTGTTGTTTAACAACGGCGATCTTTCCATTCTTATCCGGTATGGGATCGCCATGTGGGTCAAATAATGGGTTGCCGAGAAAATTATCAAGCCGCAGCACAAGTTCTTCGCTGCTGATATGTTCCAGTTCTTCAGCAATCGGGTGTACTTTGTCCCAGTCAAATTTTAAATGCTCTACCAAAAAATATTCCCACAACCGGTGTTTACGAATAACATCCAGCGCAGCTTTTTTACCTGCATCATTTAATTTAAACCCTTTGTATTTTTCATACTGCAGTAGTTTCTTGCCTTTTAGTTTTTTAAGCATATCAGTAACAGACGCAGCCCTGGTGTGCATTTCGGCAGCCAGCGAGTTGGTATTTACCAGCCCCGTTTCCTGCTGCAGGTGATAAATGCGTTTGATGTAGTTTTCTTCGCTTGTTGTAAAACTCATGTAGTTTAAAATATAATTTAGACAAATCTAAAAATATAATTTTGAACATCCAAAATATTTTCAGCTTAACGAATGTAAACTTGAGTTAACTTGACGATAGAAAAAAATAGTATGAGAAAAAAAATAAGCTCCGGGTCTCCCTGGGAAGATATAGTAGGTTATTCCCGTGCAGTGCGGGTTGGTAATATTATTGAAGTAGCCGGCACCACAGCCATGGATGGCGAAACGTTGATTGGCAAGGATGACTTATATGCCCAAACAGTTTTTATTATCAGCAAAATTGAAAAGGCTTTGCAGGAAGCAGGTGCAGCATTAACCGACGTGGTGCGTACCAGAATGTTTGTAACCGATATTTCCAGATGGGAGGAGGCAGGTAAAGCCCACGGTGAATTCTTTAAAGAAATTAAACCCGTTACCACGATGGTTGAGGTTGTAAAACTGATAAATGATGATCTGCTTATAGAAATTGAGGCTACAGCAAACGTTAGCGGAAATTAAATCTTAGCTCCAAAAATAAGTTTGTGTAAAATTTCGTTTAATATTGCGACTCAATAATATAATCCATTATGAATTTTTCTTCTTTTAATGTGCCGTACCCGGTTGATGAACAGTACAGCAAGCGTATTGCCTATTTTTCGATGGAGTTTGCCATAAGCCAGCCACTGAAAATTTACAGTGGAGGCCTGGGATTTTTAAGTGGCTCACACATGCGTAGTGCTTATGAGTTGCGCCAAAACCTGGTAGGCATTGGTATTTTATGGAAATATGGTTATTACGACCAGGCACGCAACCAGGATCAGACACTTCAGGTGCAATGGAACGAAAAAATCTATAATTTTCTGGAAGATACCGGCATTAAATTTCAGATTGATATACATGAACACCCGGTTTGGGTAAAGGTTTTGTATCTTAACCCAGAGACTTTTAAATCGGCACCGCTGTTTTTATTAAGTACCGATTTGCCGGAGAACGATTACGTATCGCAAACAATTACACACCGTTTGTACGATGCCAACGTAGCCACCAAAGTTGCCCAGTTTATTTTACTGGGTGTTGGCGGGGCTAAATTAATGGATGAGTTGAATTTCAATCCCGAGCTATATCATCTAAATGAAGCACACGGTATCAGTTCGGCATTTTACCTGTATAGAAAATTCGGGAATGTTGAAGATGTAAAAAAACGCCTGGTATTTACTACCCATACTCCTGAAGAAGCCGGTAACGAAAAACACGATATTCACCTGTGCGAAAAAATGAGTTACTTCTGCGGGATGAAACTGGAGGACGTTAGAAAAATTACAGGCATGGAAGGTGATCTTTTTAATCATTCCTTAGCAGCATTGCGTTTTGCAAAACTGGCAAACGGTGTTAGTCAGTTGCATGGTGAGGTAAGCCGCCAGCTTTGGAAAAAGTATGATGGTATTTGCGAAATAAAAGCAATAACCAATGCACAAAACTGGCATTACTGGGCCGATAAGCAGTTGTATCGTTTTATGGATGAGATTAACGAAACAGCATTCATTGACCGTAAGAGGTATTTAAAAAAACGGGCTTTTGATGTAGTTGCCGATCAGACCGGTAAACTTTTTAATCCGGATGTTTTTACCATAGTTTGGGCACGCCGTTTTGCCGGTTACAAAAGGGCAGAATTGCTTACACGTGACGAGGAAAGATTTGAAGCGCTCTTAAGTAACCCAAAATACCCGGTGCAGATCATTTGGGCGGGAAAGCCTTACCCCGTTGATTATCCGGCCATCAGTGATTTTAATATGCTGGTTCATTTAAGCAAAAAATATGACCATGTTGCTGTTTGTATTGGTTATGAACTTGGTTTAAGCAAGCGATTGAAGCAGGCGTCTGATCTTTGGTTAAATAACCCACGTGTGCCCAGGGAAGCAAGCGGCACCAGTGGAATGACTGCAGCCATGAATGGCGCTGTTAACTGCAGCACCAATGATGGATGGATATGTGAATTTATAAATCACGGTAACAACGGATTTGTGGTACCACCTATTGATTATGCAAGTGTAAGTGTGCATGAGCAGGATGAATATGATCTTAATAAATTGTACGAAATTCTGGAGAACCAGGTGTTGCCTTTGTACTACGATAATCCGGATGTGTGGCGTGAGATAACCAGGAACGGAATGCGTGATGTACGTTGGCAGTTTGATAGTAACCGGATGGCAAAAGAGTATTATGAAATACTGTACAAATAATTTTTACAAACATCCCTGAAAAAAACAGGGATGTTTTATTTTAAAGAAAACAATATTATAAATGGAGAAGTATTCAAAAAAACTGGAAATAAGGTGGGCCGATCTCGATCCTAATTTTCATGTGCTGCATTCAAAATATTATGACTTTGGAGCTTACTGCCGGATGGCATTTTTAACAGAACATGGCATAACCCCTGCGCTAATGATTGAAAACAGTATCGGGCCAATCATCTTCCGGGAGGAATGCATTTTTAAAAGAGAAATAAAATTTGGTGATGAACTCGAAGTGTTTTTAAAACTTAGTAAATGCAACGAAGACAGCAGCCGCTGGAGCATGGTACATGAATTATGGATAAATGGAAAAACACTGGCAGCCCTTATTACCATTGATGGTGCCTGGCTTGATACAAAACTGCGGAAGCTGGCTACACCACCTGAGATATGCCGGGTAAGTTTAAACATGATACCCAAGACGGATGATTTTAATCAATAAATCAGGGTTATGTTTCTTTGCTGACATAGCAGCAAAAGCCATTTCGCTATTTTTGTAAAAACAAAAGTAATTATGAAAAAAGCAATATTGATATTTTCAATTTTATGCAGCATCACTTTAATGGTTGCTGCACAAACAGAAACTATTTATCCCGAAGGATTAAAAGTAGGCGATGCTGCGCCTATGTTTAAAGCAAAAGACCAGAATGGTAAAACAGTAAAGCTTAAACAGGCTTTAAAAAAAGGGCCTGTTGTTATGCTTTTTTACAGGGGCCAGTGGTGCCCGTTCTGCAATAAACAATTAAGTCATTTTTCAGATTCTCTGCAAATGCTTACAGCCAAAGGTGCAACTATACTGGCTATAACACCTGAAACCGGGGAGAATGTTAAAAAGACGATTGAAAAAACTAAAGCTTCGTTTCCGGTGCTGGAGGATGCAGGAATGGCTATAATGAAAATGTACAAAGTGAATTTTGCGGTGGATGAAAATACCATTTCAAAATATAAAGGTTACGGAATAGATTTTGATAAAGCCAACGGCAGCAATGGAGCCAATCTTCCTGTGCCTGCAACCTACATCATTGGTAAAGATGGCATAGTAAAATATGTCTTCTTTAATAAAGATTACAGAAAGCGAGCCTCCGTTCAGGAGATACTGAATAACCTTTAATTTTTTTTAAATAAGAAGTGCTGCAAAATTTATCTTTGCAGCACTTTTTTATGTTAACTGCTACCGTCAATTTATATAAGAACGCCTATACTGGCCTCACACGCCGTGTGTGGCTGCTTGCAACTGTAATGCTGATAAACCGCAGCGGAACTATGGTGCTGGCCTTTATGACGCTCTACATCAATCACATTGGCTATTCAACAAAACTGGCGGGTTTGGTAGTGGGAGTATATGGCACCGGCTCATTGATAGGTGCATTTATTGGCGGAAAAATAAGTGACCGTTTTGGTTTTTACTACACACAGTTTTTTTCGCTTTTTTGCGGTGGCCTGCTATTTATAACGCTCGGGCAAATGAAAACTTACTTGTCCATTTGTGTATGTACTTTTTTTCTGGCTATGGTGAATGAATCTTTTCGCCCGGCCAATGCCACTGCCATAGCGCATTACAGTACGCCGCAAAACCGTACACAATCATTTTCAATAATACGGCTGGCCATAAATTTAGGTTGGGGAGTAGGTGGGGCATTGGGAGGATTTCTTGCATCATTCAATTATCATCTTTTATTTTGGGTTGATGGCTTAACAAATATTACCGCTGCATTATTACTATTGTGGTTGCTACCCAAAGTGAGCCTGGCTCAGCAACGCAATATAAATAAAGCCACTCCAGAAAAACAAAAAGTAAAACCAGCTTACGCCGACAAAGGGTTTCTGTATTTCATAGGATTGCAGGTTTTATTTGCTACTTGTTTTTTTCAGATGTTCACTACCATTCCTTTATATTTTAAGGAAGGGTTACACATCAATGAATTCTGGATTGGTTTACTCCTTGCAATGAATGGGATCATTATTGCATTGGTTGAAATGGTACTGGTATTTAAACTGGAAGGCAGAAAGCCTTATCTGCGGCTCATGAGTTATGGTACGATCATCATGGCCTTTTCTTTTTTTGTTTTAAATATACAGTTCATGCACAGCTTTTTAATTGCTGTTTTATCTATGCTGTTGATGACGTTTGCCGAAATGGTATCAATGCCTTTTATGAATTCTTATTACATATCCCGCAGCAGCGAAGCCAACAGGGGGCAATACGCTGCTTATTATACCATGGCCTGGAGTGCTGCGCAGGTAATAGGAAGCACCAGCGGCACCCAGATCGCACATGCAATCGGCTTTAATAACCTCTGGTGGATAATAGGAAGTATATGCCTTTTAACAGCTACAGGTTATCATTACCTGCAAACAAAACGTTAATGTCTTTTGGCTGACAAACTTTTTCATCACTATTTCGGTACTTTATAAAAATGCAGTTATGAAAAAAGGGTTTTATTATATCGCCGGGCTGGTTATTATTTCCTCTTCGCTATTCTTTATTGCCTCACCGGGTAGGCAAAAAAATCCGGCTACTAATTTAATTGACAATGAAGGGGGAGGTTTTGTTTTGATGGAACTGTTTACTTCGCAAGGCTGTAGCAGTTGTCCATCTGCAGATGCCGTTTTAGAGATGTACGCAAAAAAGAATGACAAACGCATTATTCCATTGGCTTTTCATGTTGACTATTGGAACCGCCTGGGTTGGATTGACTCTCTGAGTAAAAGCGATTATTCAGACAGGCAAAGAGAATATGGCGAAAAACTGAATGCTGAAACTTATACTCCGCAACTGGTAATAAACGGACAAACACAGTTAGTAGGAAGCGACAGAACCGAAATAGCAACAATTGTAAATAAATTCCTTAATGAAAAGGCTTCTTTTAAAATAAGTGTAGATGAGATTAAACTGCTAAATGATAATGTAGAAGTTAGCTACAATACAGAAGGTAATATTGCGAATATGAACATAAATGCTGCATTGGTTCAGAAAAGCGTAATTACTCAAATAAAAGCCGGGGAGAACCGTGGTGTTAAACTTAATAATTTTAATGTGGTAAGAGATTTTAAAACAGACAAGCTTATTAAATCTGCTGGTAGTTTTAGCTTAAAGATGCCCCGGGGCAATAGCTACGATAAATATATGGTTGTTTTATTTGTGCAGGATAAAAAAAACGGCACCGTAAAAGATGCCGTTAGCAAAGATTGTAAGCAATAGCTAATTATTTGTAAATACTAGTTGTTGTTGCTTTTGCGCTTATCGGCATATCCTGTCCCATCATTTGAATGCTTCCGGTAATGTCTGCAACATTTGTCCGCTTTTTTACCAGGCCGGTTGAAATATCGGTTACAATCTCCCCGTTTGTTTTGGTCTCACTCTTCACTTCAAATTCCATTTCCTGAAAATTCAACTTGTTTTTTCCGGTGGCAACAATCATAGACTGTATCACCGCTTCGTTTCCTGTAATGGATTTGAGTGTGTAGGTGTTTACAATTTTTGTATCCTTGTCCGTGGTGGAATCTGCCCAACTATCACCAACTGATTTTCCTTTTGGTACAATTTCAAAAGCGCCGGCAACAATGGCTTCATCGGAGTTATCAGCAAACATTTTCATCAAACCGGCAGTAGGATCTGCATTATCGGCGTCATCTGCTTTCTTTTCTTTTTTCTTTTCCATGATCGGTGAACCGGTGTTGTTATCAATCGTTACATTAACCTGTTTATTCATTTTTTCATCTAAAACCTTAGCCATATCTTCATTATTTCCCTCCTTATTGTCGGAGTTATAAGCATTAGATTGCCCCATCATATTCATATTCACTTTCATTTTTGTGAGTGTGTTGCTGATGGTGTAATTACTGGCGTTGCTGTTTTTTACTTCCAGAGAATTTATATTTGATGAATTGCTGGTCAATTCCATGCCCATAGCGAGGCTCGCCTGTATGTCGGTACTGCTTTCAACAGTGATTTTTTGCCCGTTAATAAGTTTTATGGGGGATTGAGCTAAAATTAGTCCGGAAACTAACATGCAAAATGATGATGCGAAAATTTTTTTCATATTTTATTTTGATTGAAATGTAAAATTATCTACAAACAACATACGGACTTTAAATGTTTGAAGTTTTGGCAAAAAATTAAAGATTTATGTTAAATATGGGCATAAAATAAGGGCTATTCAACTGAATAGCCCTTAAAAGGTTTTTAAGCGTTAGGTAATTAACCTACTACCTGCACGTTAACTGCGTTCATTCCTTTTTTGCCTTCCTGCAAATCGAACTCAACGCTGTCGCCTTCTTTAATATCGCTTATTAATCCACTTACGTGAACGAAAGTTTCTTTGTTAGAGTCATTGTGCTTAATA
>JBBRCM010000145.1:0-10305 GCA_038204855.1 Chitinophagales bacterium | reverse complement strand
CGGCAAATACTATCCACTTAAAAATGGTGCGTTCAATGCATTAAAAATGGTTATGGTTAGCACCGTCTAGTACAAGGGCTTTAGATAGCAAGGGCTTTTTAAGTTACATAATCTGCTGAATGCTCTGCTTTTTCCGGGAAGTCACAATAAAATCAGTCTTCATAATTACACTTACTCCCCACTCAAGTTCCCTCTCCCTTGGAGAGGGGCTGGGGTGAGGTTTTAAAACAATCTGCTGACTTTCCCCTTTTCCGGAAAGTTGTACTAAAATCAGTCTTCATAATTACACTTATTCCCACTCAAGTTCCCTCTCCCCTTGGAGAGGGGTTGGGGTGAGGTCCTGAAAAAATCTGCCGGTTTCCTCCTTTTTTCGGGGAAGTCAGCATAAAACAAGTTTTCATAATCACAGGTACATTCCACTCTCCTGCTGGCTCTCCGGGGCACATTTGATGGATGGCGAGGCCCGCCCGTATGAAGAGCCGGAAGGGTTTTGGAGTGATGCCTTAAACCAAAAAACAATGAGTATAATAAAACGTGTAAAAGCACCCACGCCAAAGCTTTTTAAAAAGATCCGCAACCTGGGCCTGTCACTGGTTGGCGTAAGCGCAGTACTGCTGGCATCGCAGGTCGCATTACCAGGGGCACTAATTAAGGCGGCGGGTTATATAGCAGTGGCCGGAGGCATTGCCTCGGCTGTAAGCCAGGTAACCACAGGTGATAAAGAAAAGCAACAATAGCCGGTTCCAGAATATCACCTGCACTATACAAGGAAGCTGTCCGTTTACGGGCAGCGTTCTTGTTAGCTTTTAAAATACAGCATCATCTGCTGACTTTCCCCTTTTCCGGAAAGACCCATAAAATCTTTTGATACTCACCATTCACTACTCACCATTCACCACTCACTACTCACTACTCACCCCTCTACCCACACCGGCACCAATTATCACAGCGCAGAAACACGGCATTGATGCTGTATTTTTTCTATGCTTCTGTGTTTCAGTGGCAAATCTTTTCTGCAACAATGCTTTTTGCCCCGCAAACTTTACTACTTTTAAAGAAAGTATGTTTATTATGCAGGCAAGGCTGGCAAATAATTCCTGGCAACAAAAACTATTTCAACGATGCTATAATCCCGTTGATAACAGCCCCCTCATTCTTTTCCGTATCTGCTTCGGCTTTCTGTTGTTTTACCATTGCTTCAGTTATATACAGGAAGGCAAAGTATTCAGCTACTTTATTGAGCCTCCCTACACTTTTACTTTTATTGGTTTTGAATTTTTACAGCCACTGCCGGGCAACGGCATGTATTTTTATTTTGGGTTAATGGCCTTACTGGGGTTGATGATCATGCTGGGTGCCTGGTACAGGCTTTCCATGATCGGATTTACTGTTTTGTGGACCGGCATTTACCTGATGCAGAAATCAGGGTATAACAACCATTACTACCTCGTATGTTTGCTATCCTGGTTGATGTGTTTTATGCCTGCCAATAAAAATTATGCTTTTGATGCCTGGCGTAAGCCGCAAATAAAAGCATATAACTGCCCTTATTGGATACCGTTGCTCTTTATCATACAAACGGCAATCGTTTACTTTTATGCTGCCAGCAGTAAACTAAGTGCCGACTGGTTATCCGGCAAATTCATTGCTATTCAGTTTCAGGGGTTAAGCAAACATCACCTGCTTGGCTTCATATATGGTAACCCGCTTTTTCAGAAAATGGTTGGTTATGGTGGATTGCTTTTTGATTTTTTTATTGTGCCCCTGCTCCTCTGGAAAAAAACAAGAAAGCCGGCATTTGCCTTGTACTGTCTTTTCCACCTGTTTAATTCCTACAGTTTTCGCATCGGAATATTCCCATACTTATCAATAGCCATGGCTGTTTTTTTCTTTGATGGTGAAACGATCAGGAGAATATTTTTTCCCAAGAAGATGCCGGTACAGATTTCAAAAACAATCATACTGAAAATAAATTCAGGCAAAAAAATATTTGCGTATGTGTTGGCGATATACCTCCTTTTTCAGATCATCCTTCCATTGCGGTCATTATTTTATCCCGGTAATGTTTTCTTTACAGAAGAAGGATATCGCATGAGCTGGAAAATGATGCTGCGTAAAAAAACGGGTACCATCACATTTAAAGTACACGACCCTGTTTCGGGAAAGACATGGACGGATGATCCCTCAAAAAAATTTAAACCACAACATGTGTACTGGATTGCCATTTGCCCCGACATTGCCTGGCAGTATGCACAAAAAATTAAAAAAGAATACAGCCATAATGGGTACCCTGCTGTATCCGTTTATGCAATTGATTCCGTTAGTCTGAATAACGATCCTCACCATATGCTCATTGATTCAAATGCAGACCTGGCAAGGATTAAATGGCATCCGTTCATTCATTCAGAGTGGATATTGCCTTATAAAAAAATTAAGAATTGATAATTAAGAATTAATAATTCCTTCTTCCGGGTCTGTACATTAATTTTCTTATCACACGGATGCGGTTATCCAAAAAAATACCTTCTTGCTATCTGGTATTTCCATGTCATATAAAAATGGAACGGCTCAAAAGCCATTCCCGGTTATAGATTCTCAGGCGATGTCTCCACGCCGGGCCAGTGTGTGGCTGTGGGACTCGCCGCCATTAAGTTGAGCTGCTTAAATTCACATCCTCCAACTCCATAAAATTTGTAACCGGGTATATTCCATGTTCTCCAGAAATATAAGAAAAATGACCACTGAAGAAAGGTATTTTTTTAAACAGGCATTGGATAAGGTAAAGATTAATATGCTCCGCAGAACGGCGAGTCCCACGGCCTTGCGCATATCTTTGGTGGAGACAAGCCTGAAAACGAGATAAAAAAAGGGAACGGCTTTAAGGCCATTCCCGGTTATTAATTTTTCAATTGCTTTTTCTTAATCTGCTACAAATACATTCTTAGTCATTTTGGTATTGTCAGGCCGGGTAATTTCCATACGATAGTTTCCACTTACAAATTTACTTCCCAGCACTATGCTTTTTATTACATTTCCGCCATTATGGTTAAACTGTTGCGTAAACATTACCTGTCCCATTATATTCAACAGTCTTAATGAATAATATCCTTTATCCATGTTGATGAACTGGAGGTTAATTGTTTTGCCAGTTGCGGGATTCGGGTAAATATTAATGACAGCATTGCTTTTAACAATTTTTACACTTACCGTATTACTGTATTTTATTTCACCGGCAACCCCCATACTTCGGATACGGTAATAATTATCCCCTGTAACAGGATTCAGATCCAGCCAGCTGTAGGCAGCGTCACTTCCATCAACTCCAATCACAGCCTGCGTGGCTGCTGTGCTGAAACTAACCCCATCGGTTGCTTTTTCTATTTCATAATTCAGCAGGTTGGTCTGGCTGGTTACTTTCCAGTCAACAGCAATGGCTGCATTTTGCTGGTAGGCATTAATACTGGTAAAGCTTACCGGTAGTGGAGTAGTTAAAGTAAATATTATTTTAAACCGGTTTGATGCTGAAGAAGCCGGGTTGGCCGTAACCTCAAAATCAATATCGTTAATACTGTTTAAATCAAGTTCTGTATTTGTTCCCTGTAAATTATCCTGTAATATGGCTTTTACGTTGTTTTGAACAAGATCAATAGTGCCGATCTGGAACCTGTATTTTTTGATACCCAGGTTAGTTAAACGCAAAAACACGGTATCGTTCCGGCCTATCATCGGGCGGTTTTCTACAATTAAAGACTTACCGGTTCTTAAGGAAGAAACATTTTCTCCAAAATTCCCGATCTTAAGAATATCGTCCGAAATATCAGGGCGGTTATTCTCATTATAACTGATCCTGAATCCGTCGGCCAGAGAAACGGCATTCCCTGCATCCGGCACCATCAGGTTAACAATCAATTGCTGGTCATTAGCCCCACCTTGAACGATCGGGTTTACAATAGAAACAATGGCTGCTTTGGCAGCTTCGGTAAGTACCACACTTGCATCTGCCCCGGTTGCTTTCAAAAAGAATGCCTGGCCGGAATGTATATACCGTATGGTTGGATCAACCACCGTGCCACCCAATATTAATGGTGTTTGCTGGTAGGTATTGGGGGCAGTTCTTTGCACCACCCTGTATCCGCCCAGGCCATTGCTTCCTGCCAGGGCTGCATCCCAGAGATAATAACTCTGGTTTAAATTAGCTGTACCCGCAATGGTTTCAAAATCTATCGGAGAAGGGTAAGGATTACCAACCAGGGTATACCCTGTTCCTGTAGCCGATACATTCACGGCAGCCAGTGTTCCCTGCCGGATGGTTCCGGTAGCACGTAATACGGTTGGCGCATGTAATGCATTACCACCGGTTGCAAACCTGTCGCCACGTACAAATAACATATAAGCCGGAAAAGCTGATAATAAAGCAGTATTTGTATTGGCAAGTGTTCCGTTCCAGGAAGGTCCGCCTGCTCCACCCTGTACATGCGTTAGTATAGATGAACTGCCTGAACTGGCATCAAATCCGTTGGAACCGGTATAGAGGTTGGAGGTGATATTGGTACCCAGATTCGCTGCATTTACACCATTCTCCTGCCATGCCTGGCGGATGGTTTGCGACCCGGTAACGGGCACAGATAATAAACGCCAAGCCCTGCGGCCAACGTCAGAAAGATAACGTTCTACGGTAACATTGGTAGCACCGCTTAAAGTACTTCCGGTAAGATTGCCGATACGGGCAGTTCCGCCTATGGTTGATTTAAGCGTAAGGTTCTGTGCATTCAGGTTAAGATTTGCAGCAGTTAACCCAATAGTGCCGTAAACATCCAGGGCAGTTCCCAAAGTAGCACTGCCGCCTGTATTTAAAGTAAGATTATTTAATGAACGGGTAGCTGCTGAAGTTTGTGTAAAATTAATGGTGCCGGCTGTGCCATTAACTATTAAATTGGCATTTTGTGCCGATGTAATAGTACCGGTACCGGTTACAGCACCGTTCAGTGTAAGTGTATTGCCGGCAATATTAAGTATGGATGCTGCATTGAGATTAAGGGCGCCAATATCGGCAGCATTTCCTAATGTTATGGTACCACCGGTGTTAATGGTAAGATTTGCCAATGAACGGGTAGCGGCTGAAGTTTGTGTAAGGTAAAGCGTACCACTCGTAGGCGATGTTTCAACTGTATGAGAACCTATCTCTTTGTTGATGGTAATGCCCGACCCTGCAGAACCGGTAATGGTACCTGTTCCGGATATGCTTCCGTTGATGGTGAGATTGAAATTATTCAGATTAAGAACAGAGCCTGCGTTTATAATTAATTTGTTGAACTTTGTATTAGCAGTTAGCACAGGCTGGTTAACTGTTGTTGCAATGGTCACTTCCGAACCATCACCCGGTATGGCACTGTTGAGCCAGTTGCCGGCTGTTCCCCAGGTACTGTTAGAAGCCCCGGTCCAGGTAAAACTATTGAGTGTTCCATCAGGCGACATAGACCCCGTGGATAAGGTTCTGGCACTGTCGTCATACACAGCAGCAGTAGGTGTAAAGCTAAGATTGTATACAAGCCTGTTCCCCGGAATTGTATCGCTCATCCCGTTACCTGCATATGATAATTTTCCGCCGCCCCAGTCAAAAAAATTGATGGTAGTATCTTTACCTGCTGCTGTAAAACGAACAACTACAGGTCCGCGGAAATAACTTACATTATTGGTAGCACTTTTTGTTTGTGAGCCCATTGAAAGCACCAGTTTATTGGCGGATGGGCTGTTCCATTTAACGGTATTTATTGGATTACCAATACCTCCAACTGCAGAAGCAGCAGCCCCTGATCCACCTACATAATCTTTAAAGAAAGGGTCAATATCTACCCCTAAAGCAGCATTGAAGAAATTTCTTAAACTATCGGTTGTGGCAGATTTGCCGGCAAGGTTTGTCTGGTAATTGGTTAAGGCCTGATAGAATTTTGTATCTCCGGCAAGTGCCCTTAGCATGGCAACAACAACACCTCCCCTGTCGTAAACAGAAGATCCATAGGCAGAATTCCAAAGTGCAGAAGTATTGCAACTGCTATTGGGTATCCAGGTACTTACTGTCTCAGTAAGTCCATTGGTTTTATTGGCATTACGGTTACTATAGGCAGATGCCTGGTTATTGGCAACCAGTTCATAATATAGAGCTTCACCATAAGATGCAAAACCTTCTGCAAGCCACAGATCATTCCAGGTAGAGAAACTTACGTTATCGCCAAACCACTGGTGCGTCAGTTCATGAGCCAATATGGGAGAATTAGTCATGGAAGCTGTATTAATACCTGAAAAAGTCTGGTGTTCCATTCCTCCGCTGAAACCAAATTCATAAAAACCATGCTTCTCATTCTTAAAAGGATAATCACCAAATTTACTGCTGAACACAGATAAAGTAGTATTCTGTTCATCCAGCTTAGCCAGCATACCGTTAACGGTAGCTGCAGATTTTCCTTTAAAAAGATTATAAACCACAGGTATAACGGTGCCGTTCACCGTAACGTTACGGTAATACCTTGTATATTTTGCAGCAGCAACAGACACCAGGTAAGATGCAATGGGATAACGTGTCTTAAATTTAAAAAGCCTGCTTGAAGTTGCTCCACTGCCATAGAATGTTGAAGAATCAATTAAAACACCGTTGGTAGCAGCCCAAAAAGTATCGGCTGCAGCAGTTGCTGCCCAGGGTACACTAATGGTTATATCCATGGAATCTATCTTGTCCTGCATATCTGCTTTACAGGGCCACCAGTCGCGGTCTTCATAAGATTCTGCCAGGGTATAAATATAGTTTCCGGCTCCTGCATCAGTTGTTTTCTGGTAACCAACAGCACCGGGTGGTATATTAGCTGCAGGGGGCGGGCCTTTGTAAAATATAGTAACAGAATCAATAAAATTATTGGCCAGGGTTGCGCCCAAAGTAATGGTAATGATATTGCCTGTACGGTTAATATTACCTGTAGCCAGCTTAGCACCGCGGAAATAAACCGAATCTGCAACCAGCACGCTGTTCATATCAAATGAAACCGATGTTACGCCCGCAACAATGGTTTTAAAGTTGGTTTGAACCGAACCCTTGATGTATTTAGTAGCAGAATCCGGGTTAACACGCCAGAAAATTTTGTGATAGATTACATCAATATTGGCGCCGGTACCGCTGGTGCCGGTCGAATTTTCCGTACCTCCGCCGCCAAAGCTATTGCTGGCTGCGGAACTATTTCCTAAATTCCGGTAATGCACCGGGTTATGATGCTGGCCAATAGCCAGGTAACTTAAAAACAAAACAAAAGCGGTTGCTAAGAATAGAGATTTTCTCATGAGGATAAATATTTTTCTGTAGGATATTGGTTTTACTGCACAAAATGCAGCTATTCATATCTTAATACGTTCGTTTTTGGCTTTTAGTATCTATAAACTAATTAAAGTTTATACTTTTTTCACTTCCCGTATTAGTACATCTTCATAAACGGCCGGTTTGCCATTTTTTACTACGTACTATTACCTGAAAGGATATAATTAATACTATAAGCCATACATAAAGCCGGCTTAATCATAAAACCTGGTTTGTAGGCATACTGCATTAATCTTTTAAAAATCTGTATCCCCGGATAATTTTCTCAAACCGTACACATGCTCAAAAAGGCAATAAAAGTAGCCGCTTCCCCGGGGAACGGGGCGGCCATCGGCATGTAAAAATATCTGGTGGAGGCATGCCGGAAACGGGGTGAAGAAAACCCGCAGCCGGGCTAAACATGTTACCCTGTCATTTCATTAAAATAGTTTTTTATTGAACCTGGGTAACGGTAAAGTAAAAATTTTGAAGAGGAGGATCAATGGCTGTACCGTATAACAGGTTAAACCTTACTTCTACAGTATTGGCTGCAGATACCCTTGCCCAGGAAATGATGAGCCCGTCGGTGAGAGCTGTTGTTGGCGAAATACCTACTGCGCTGCCTATTGCTGCCCCGGTAACCGAAATAGTTTGTGTAAAACCCGTTGCAGGCGAAATGAGCGGTATATCAATGCTGACCACTTTTCGGATTGTACCATACCAGGCTGCACCACCTGTATTGTATTCCACCAGGCCACCGTTATCAGAATTATACCTGAGCATACCCGCAACCGGGGTTACCGGCCTTTGTGCAGTTACACCTGCCGGGATGATCATGGAACTGGTATTATTGATATCAAAAAAAGCACGGGGTGCTGTTGCAGTATTGGAAAACACACTGGAGTCCCCAAACCGGTTACGGCCCTGCGTTGTATACAAAGCCCAGTTGCCATTTGCAGCACCTGCAACTCCTCCCAGGAAAATGCCATAGGCTGAACCGTCAACCTTATATCCAAGTCCTGATGCAGGATTGGTTGAACCCAGGGTACCGAAATAGCCGTAGAGGTTGCCTTTAACACGTCCTGTTGACGCAGATGCCCTGCTAACGGAATTATAAACACCATACATTTCTCCCACATTACCGGTGGAAGCAGTCCCTAAACTGGTTATATTGTAGACACCTAATATCGCATCGGTTTCACCCACACCATTATTATAAGTCTGGTTATACAACCCGGTTAGTTGGTAACAGGTATCCTGCCCAGCATGGATAGTAGCATTTCTTATGCCGTAAGCTGCATCTTTTTGTGTGGCTGTAGGGTTGATTGTTGTTACTGCATATATTCCGGTATAGCCTCCGGCATACTGGTTGGAGGCATTGTTGACCTCATAAAAAACTCCAAGGGTATTGGTGCTTGCCGAAACGCTGTCCGCACTTTTTGATGCCGTAGCTTTAAACGTATATTTAGAGCCAAAATCCACTGCCTGTAAATTCGATCCCAGGCTGTTGGTATAAGTGGCTTTATCGGCAAACAGGAATTTATGGTGAAGGGTGTCATAATAAATGGTATCCCTTACCAGCAGAGCTTTTACAAAATTTATCCTTTTTGTTGCCGAATCATATTTCCATTCGGTAGAATCATTGGGGAGGGTTTGCCAGCTATTTTGCTGAAAAAAATTCAACCGGTTAGTGCTGTTGTTATAGATGATTAATCCATTTGCCGGCGAAGCGATCGCATTACGCTGGGTAGAATCCATCCTGGGCGGCAAAAAACCTTTGGTTGTAGAAGTCACATCCAGTTGTGCAGACGGTAGCGGCGTAGTTGTGCCTACGCCTACCTGGGCATTTGCGGAAAATGTAATAACCAATAGCAGGAAAATTAATAACTGTTTCATTTATTTTACTTTATAATTTTATTGACCCGGTTTTGCCTACAAATAATACAAAACCGAATTTCATTTCAGGCGAATGTAGAGAGAATTAAAATGAAGCCAGACCTTCGTAGCGTTGGTCACGATAGTTATCTGGAGTAAGCCTGCCTGCAGAATTCAGGTACCGCTTTTACTACAAAATTCAATCAGTAAAAATGGCAGAATGCTTATGCATTCATGACCTTCTTTTGATTGATACCCCGGGCTGATATGCTGTAAAAAAAAGACCCGGCCATCACAACTCTAATTTAATCATTTATTGCGAAATACAAAAAGTTTTTTATTAAAAATTACGCATGGTTTAAACGATGCAATCATTGAGTAACCGTGTCTAAATTCAACAATATAAATAGCGGTTTCAGCACAATGATTAATTCCGGCAATAAAAAAATGAACAACTGAATAGCTGTTCCACCAAAA
This sequence comes from Chitinophagales bacterium, assembly GCA_038204855.1. GTDB lineage: Bacteria > Bacteroidota > Bacteroidia > Chitinophagales > Chitinophagaceae > Ferruginibacter. Next base: position 614 of record JBBRCM010000145.1, on the reverse strand, counting down.
AAATAGGCCGTTCTTTATTTACCTGCGGCCATAACCAGGGCCTTGGTCAGTTTACTACGACGGGGTTTGATAAATTCCAACCGATAACTGCTATTTTATGGTTAACGTAAACCCTGTATTTGTTATGATATTGCTTCCCGGCGAACAAACTACATTGCGTGATGTAACATTCGCCGTTACCGTTACCGTATGGCCGTTTCTGATCTCAACTTTGGCTGCATTAACAGCAGGTGTAAGTGTAGCCGGACTAACCACACCTACAGAAAAATCAGCAACAGTAGAACTCTGCCAGGTACTCAAAGCGTTCCAGTTGCCGGATGTTATGGACCGGTAATAATCTGTTGCATTGGAAGCAAGAATAGTAATGACAACAGCCCCTGAACTTATCACCTGCCCATCAGGGTTTGTTATAGTAAATGTTTGATTCCCAGCCGTTGCGCCAGTTGTGTTAAGATTCAGTATGATATGCGTTGGATCGGTATAAGAAACACTGTTTACGACCACTCCTCCGGTTACCGTGGCACTGATATGGTTAAAGGCAAGTGCCGGTGCAGGTAGATCAGTACCGGGATCAAAATATCCGCTGCCGGTAACCGACGTACCTGTTACCACAA
>JBBRCM010000144.1:0-10362 GCA_038204855.1 Chitinophagales bacterium | reverse complement strand
GTGCATATCAGGTTCGCTCACAATTTCCAGCAGTGGCACACCGGCACGGTTTAAATCGATGGACGTATAATTTTCATCCACCTCATGTAAACTTTTACCGGCATCTTCTTCCATGTGAATTCTGTTCAGGCGGATATTTCTTTCTTCATCATTAACCTTTATTGGCACAAAACCATTTTTACAAATGGGGGTTGTATGTTGCGAAACCTGGTAACCTTTTGGCAGATCGGGATAAAAATAATTTTTGCGGGCAAAGTAATTATGCTGCTCTATTTCGCAGTGTAATGCAAGCCCCAGTTTAACGGCATATTCAATTGCTTTGGCATTCATCTTTGGTAAAGTGCCGGGATGCGCCAGTGTAATTGGACTGATATGCGTATTGGGGTCGGTGCTGAATGCAGCGTTATCGCCGCAAAATAGTTTGCTTTTTGTAAGCAACTGGGTATGTACCTCCAGTCCGATTACCACCTGGTATTTGTCGTTTTTATTCACATGGGTAAAGGTAATTGACAATAAGCAATAGGCAATAGGCAATAAGCAAAAGGCAATCGGCAACGGGTAATAGGCAATCCACTTTCGCTGAAGCTACAGTAGATAAATAAAAAAACGTCCTGAAGATTTCAGAACGCTTTCTCATGCTTAGCTCATGGCCTATGCCGATTATACAAATATCTGGTCAAATTTTCTTTACTATACCGAAATAATCGGCACAGGTCGGCATAGTAGCATCTAATCCCGATTATCATCGGGAAAGATGCTACTATAAATTAGCAGTCTTTAATTTTTTAGGGATCTTAATATCAAAACTCATAGTACTTCCGTTACGTGTTGCTTTAATATTGTAGGTAGATTTTTCCATACTATCCATTAATCCTTCACGCATTTCATCTGTATTGGTAATTTTTTTCCCGCCAATTTCGGTAACAATATCATCTTTTTTAAGCCCGGCTTTTTCGGCAGGCGAATCCTTATCTACATCCAGCACTTTTACTCCCTTGCCTTCTTCTGTATCCTGAATTTTTACACCCAACTTTTGCTGACGAGGGAAAGCATCTCCATAAAATTCAAAATTATTATCAGAACCAGGGCTCCATATTCTCGGAGACATATCACCCAGTTCCTGATATTTTCGCAAATCATCTCTTGGTATAGTTCGAATACGTGGCATTGTAAATGATCTTGCGATACCATCGGAGCCCGGACCACTGAATGTGTAGGACATTAACTTTGATTCTTTACGTTCACCCAGCGTTGCTTTGGCAGATTGCTCTTTGCCATCACGCTTAAAATAAACGGTCACTTCCTCTTTTGGTTTAAAAGCAGTAACAACATCTGATAGCGAGTTGGGGTCATCAACTTTTTTATCGTTGATCTTTGTAATGATATCACCATTTTTTAAACCTGCTTTGTCAGCAGCACTACCTTTGGTTACATTGGTAACTTCGGCACCTTGGTGTGTTGATTCTTTGTTATCATTATCGTTATACACATTGGTTGTAACACCCAAAAAAGCACCCGACTCATCACTATCATCGCTGCTCCAGCTAAACCCTTCAAAATCCTCCGGGTTCATCTGAAACCTGGTACCACCTTTACCATCACGGATAATGATGTTTCTCCTGTTAACGGTAATCTGATCATCTTTGAATTCGGATAATGGCTTGCCGTTAATGGTAACTTTGTCACCTTTGATTTCCACAGTGATCTTAGTGTCCTTTTCGCCCTTTTTACGAATGATGATCTCCTGTGTTTCTTTTTTATCCTTCTCACCCTTTGCTCCTTTATCCCCTTTATCATCCTGGGCAGTAAGGGTGCTGGTAAATGCTGCAAAACATACAATGGCAGCGGTAAAAACAATTTTCTTCATGACTTTATATTTTATGTACGAAATGTTTAGTAGAACAAAACTACAGAGTTTTCTGGAATTACGAAATATTTCGCAGATTATTTTTTTGCTTTAACATTTTTTTGGGGAGTTACCCGCAGATTTCGCTGAATATAGGGGGTAGGCTTGCAGGCAAGATTGTGCCGATCATCAACAGTGTGCCTCACAAATTGTATTGCGAACCGTTTGTTGGCGGTGCAGCAATTTTTTTCAGTAAAGAACCATTGTATGTGTTTGTTGCCGGGTCAAATATACTGGCTTTAAAGCAGTTTTAAATATGCTTTAAACAATGCCCAAAACGCTGGTTTATTGATTTTATGAAAATATACCGTTTGGATTTAAAATATATACCGTTTGGATTTTGCGATTATATGAATACGCGGCGCCAGGCAGCATTACCTGCGTATTCAGCGAAGTCAGCGGGATAATCATGAGCCGAAGGCTCTATTATAAATTTGGATGGGCTTTGGTATAAGTTCTAACCGGGCAATCATCAACAATACCTTCGCCAATAAAGTCCATCCTTATTTTTTCCAGCACTTTTATGGAGGCCAGGTTTTCTATATGCGCCCTGCCGAGTTTGATGTTTAATGAGTTGAAGCCGTACTCAAGTGTACTGAGCTTGTCGAAGTATTGATGCAGCTTCTGTGGCAAAACCTTTGCCCCATGCTTTTTGCATCAGGCGGTAACCCAGGTCAATCTCATCCACCTCTGGCCGGTATTTTAAACCGCACCAGCCAATAAAATCATTTTTATCTTTTGTTATTATTGCCCAGCGGCCCAGGTTGTTTTTGTATTGAGGTAAGATGATGTTGGTGATTATTTCTTCGGCCTGCTCAACAGTTTTTAATGTTGGCTCATGCACGTATTTTACAATTTCAGGATCGCTGTTGAGTTTCAAAATTAGCGGTGCATCGGTAATTGTAATTTGGCGAAGAAGGAGGCGTGGTGTTTGGAAGATGAGGTGCATAACATGGTAAAATATTTACGCATACATTAATTTACCTTTTGGCTCTGGTATAGAACGGCCGATTTCCGTGGCAATTTCTACCCATTCTGCAATAATAACTTCAGCTTTTTGCAATGCCTCAGCATAACTTAAACCATCTGCTTTGCAACCGGGCAATTTCGGTACTTCAGCAATGTAACATTCATCCTCTTTGCTCCAGTAGATTATTATTTCGTATTTAGCCTGCATCTGTTTCAACTAATTTGTATTTGATTAAATAAACCATGCTAAGTTGCCGAAATATGAAATTGAGGGTTTGAAAGACGAGGCCATTCAAAATATTAGCCAATTTCGTTTGCTTCGATAAGTTTTTCAATGTAACCTTCTGCAGATAATGGACATTCAACTAAATCCGTAAAATCAGATTTAGAAAGTCTACATTGTCTAGACATTTGTGCGATTAAATAATCATTGAGTTCTTTGTTGCCATGACTTATCTTAGTATGAAGCACTAATTTACCTTCGTAATGGTATTCTAAGAATTTATGATCACCATTATAAATAGCAAATCCTTTCTTTTTTAAACTCTTTAGAGCTTTTTTTGCATCTAATACCATATCAGGATACTTTGATTACTAATGCTTGTAATATTTTTTTTATTCTTTTAATTTTATCAGATAATTTATTATCAGCAAGTTCATTGTAACGCTTATAGATATAATTAAACTCTTCTGCAAAATTCTTTTCCGCCTCATCTTCAGTTAACCCAGTACCAATAATTCCCAATTGTTCAGATTCAATTAAGTAATAGTCTTCTTCCTTATTTAACTTACATCTTAAAGGAGAATATAGCTCATAAACAATTTCCTGATAAACTATTGTATCTGTGCAATAACTTAAATCTGCATGTTTATCTTCAAAAAAGCTTGTAACTTTAGTTTGAAGTTTTCCGTCTTTTCTTTTTACTTCAATATTTCCCACAGCTTTAGTAATGTAAACCGTCTCATCTTTTTTTATTTCCTTTATTTCTGAGATAAGAGATTTTTTTACAGGCTCTTTGAATTTATTAAGCTTATAAGATTGCTTGAATTTATTTCCTTTTGTAATCGTCCCAAATGCCACAGGAGCATTTCCAAAACTACTTGTGAAGCCGAATAGACCTTCTACGATAATATTTCTCTTATAGGGCTCAGGATATTCTTTTTTTAATTCTAAATAATTTCCAACATTCACTATAGACAATAATTTGTCAACCCTGCCTGCTACAAAATCACGTTGTTTATCCACGTCGTTTCCAGTTGTATATTTAATCCTTGGTGTTAATACGAATTCTGGAATTGCGCTGCCTTTTTTAAAATCTGATATTTCGACGTTAAAATTTTCTAAATCAATTCCTCCCTCTGTTTGTATTTCAAACTGAGCAATTGAATGTACTAATTTTTGAAAATTTTGAGCAATTTTAATTAAGACCTCTATGGGAAGTGTTTGAAACTTCCCAAGTTCACCTTCAATTTTGATTGATAATCCTTTCTCAAGGTTTGTCTTCATATCGTGAAATTAGACAATTAAATTAAACTTTTCACCTTCTCAATAACTCCCCTCAAACCACTCACATCCTGGCCACCCGCCGTTGCCAGGTTCTTTTGCCCGCCGCCGCCGCCTTTTATTAATGGGGCCACGTGTTCTTTAATTATTTTTCCGGCATCTAAATTTTTGGCAGCAACAACTGTATCGCTGATACCGATGGCAACAAAGGGTTTACCATCTATATTAGCGCAAAGCACCGCAACATGGTCGTGCAGTTTATTTTTTAGATCGAAACAAAGCTTCTTCAATGCATCGGCACTGCTTACTTCAATTATTTCGCCAACAAAAGTTACGTTGTTGATGATCTCGTCTTTTTGAAGCAGCTCGTTGCGTATGATGACCAATTGCCTGGCTTCCAAAACTTCGATATGTTTTTTTAGTGAAGCATTTTCTACCTGTAGATTTTCTATCGACTTTCCAATGTCTTTCGGGTTTTTTAAAAGCCCGCTGATTTCGCTGATTGATGCTGATAAATGGTTTACATAAGCTTCTGCAGCTTTGCCACAAATGGCTTCAACCCTTCGCACACCAGCAGCTACGGCAGTTTCATGTTTTATTTTAAAGAGACCTAATTCACCGGTACTACCCACATGGGTGCCACCGCAAAGCTCGATAGAATATTCAGGATCCATTATAACCACACGTACCACATCGCCATATTTTTCGCCAAACAAAGCCATGGCACCCAGTGCAACAGCTTCATCTTTATTCATTGATTTGATAACAACCAGAATATTTGCTCTTATTTTTTCATTCACCAACTTTTCAACTGCAGCAATTTCATCATCGGTAACTTTTGCAAAATGAGAAAAATCGAAACGAAGATGCTCTTCATTTACAAGGCTGCCTTTTTGTGCCACATGCTTGCCCAATACGGTACGCAAAGCTGCATGCATAAGGTGGGTAACACTGTGGTGCAGGGTTATGTCTTTTCTTCTTATCGAATCAACTTTAGCAATTGCTTCGCCGCTCATATCTGCAGGAACAGATTCTGTAAAATGAATGATGAGATCGTTTTCTTTTTTGGTATTTGTAATGTTGACCTCACCCCGACCCTCTCCAAAGGAGAGGGAGCCACTATCTCCAACCTGCCCGCCACTTTCAGCATAAAAAGGAGTTTGATCTAATACAATTTGATACTGCTTTTTTCCTTTGCCACTTACTTTCCTGTATTTAACTACTTTGCTTTTTGCTTCCAGGCTATCATACCCAACAAATTTTGAAGAGGAAATTTCATTTACTATAACCCAATCTTCTGTATCTAAAACTGCAGCAGAACGGCTGCGGTATTTTTGGGCTTTTAATTCATCTTCAAATCCAATCATGTCTACTGTCCAACCAATTTCGCCTGCCATTAATTGTGTTAAGTCAATGGGAAAACCAAAGGTGTCATTCAATTCAAAAGCAAACTTGCCAGCAATTATTTTATTGTGCCTGTAACCAGAAAAATCATTTTTTATTTTAAAATAATCATTTGTTATTTTCCTATCAAGCTCTGGGTCTTCTATATTTTCCATCACCAAAGAATTATCAGTTCCGGCTATTTGGGAGTAAATGGAAAATCTCTTTATTCCTGCATCAATTGTTCTCAGAAAAGCATCTTCTTCTTCTCTAATAACCTTACTCACAAAATCTAATTGCTGTATCAACTCCGGAAAAACATTTTCAAACTGTTTTGCAATAACAGGTAACAACTTATGCAACAAAGGTTGCTTGTAATCTAAATAAGAATAATAGTAACGAACTGCACGACGAAGTATCCTACGTATAACATAGCCTGCACCCGTGTTTGAAGGCAACTGCCCATCGGCAATGGTAAAACTGATGGCACGTATATGATCGGCAATTACCCGGAATGCAACGGCCTCCTTAGTATCGCTGTAATCATATTTTTTACCACTTATTTTTTCTATTGCTTCAATCGTTCCTGTAAAAACATCAGTATCATAATTAGAAGTCTTTTGTTGAATTACCCTTACCAATCTTTCAAATCCCATTCCGGTATCAACATGCATGGCAGGCAATTCTTCCAGGCTGCCGTCTTTTTTTCGGTTAAACTGAATGAATACATTGTTCCATATTTCAATCACCTGTGGATGATCATTATTAACCAGTATACTTCCATCAACTGTTTTTCTTTCTTCACCTGTTCTGCAATCCACATGTATTTCGGTGCAAGGCCCACAGGGGCCGGTATCGCCCATCTCCCAAAAATTATCTTTTTTATTGCCCAGTAAAATGCGGTCTTCTGCAATATGTTTTTTCCACTCGTGAAATGCAGTCTCATCCTTCGGCAGGCCTTCTTTTTCATCGCCTTCAAAAATGGTAACGTATAACCTGTCTTTATCAAGTTTGTAAACATCGGTCAGCAATTCCCAACTCCAGGCAATCGCTTCTTTTTTAAAGTAGTCACCAAAGCTCCAGTTGCCCAGCATTTCAAACATGGTATGGTGGTAAGTATCTACACCCACTTCTTCCAGATCGTTGTGCTTACCACTGACCCGTAAACATTTTTGTGTATCGGCAATGCGTTTGTTTGGTGCTGTTTTATTACCCAGAAAATAATCTTTAAACTGGTTCATACCAGCATTGGTAAATAAAAGTGTGGGATCATCTTTTACAACAATGGGAGCCGAAGGAACAATAACGTGTTCTTTCGATTTAAAAAAGTCAAGGAATTGTTGTCGTATTTCAGCACTCGTCTTCATATATACCAATTGTTTAAATGGGTTGATTTTTGTTGTTTATGGGGCTATGTTTGTAAACTTTTGTTCAAGGGGGCAAAGGTAAAGAAAAGGTTATTGAGTTTATAAGGTTTAGCCCTTCAACCTCGTTCAGGATCAGGTTCAGCATGAAAAAAATAAAATACTACTATAACACGCACACACTTCGGTACGAGAAGCTGGTTACGCCGCTTCGGGTAAAGCTGTTGCGGGTATTTGGTTTTATTTCTGCTGCATTAGTTACTTCTGCCCTGGTAATATGGGCATACAATAGTTTTTTTCCACGGGCAGTAGATAAAGAAACCCAGCTTAAGTACGAGGCCATCAAGGATAATTATGTTACCCTGGCGCAAAAAACCAAAACCTTACAACAACAAATGGCTGAGCTGGAAAAAAGGGACAATAATGTTTACCGGTCAATTTTTGAAGCCACGCCCGTAACAGACAGTGCCCGTACAAAAGCTATTGAAAAGAGCAAAGAAATTGCAAAAGTTAATTTATTAAGCGATGATGAACTGGGACAGAAAATTGCAAAAACGCTGAATAATATTACATCCAGGGTTGCATACCAGTTTCAAAGTTATAATGCTATTGAAAAACTTATAAAAAACCAAGATGCAAAATTAGCCAGCATCCCCGCCATACAACCGGTGAGCAATAAGCAGCTTGACCGAATTGCCAGCGGTTTTGGCATGCGCATACATCCTATTTACGGTATTCCTAAAATGCACAACGGACTTGATTTTACAGCACCACAGGGAACACCCATTTATGCCACAGGCGATGGCACTGTTACAACCGCCGGTTTGGGTACGGGAACCGGTAATCACGTAATTATTAACCATGGCTACGGCTACGAAACTGTTTACATGCACATGGTAAGAGTAAAAGCAAGGGTGGGGCAGGTTGTAAAACGTGGAGAAGTGATTGGATGGGTAGGCAGCACCGGCGCCAGCACCGGGCCGCACTGCCATTACGAAGTACACATTAACGGCGAACCGGTTGACCCAGTTTATTTTTTCTTTAACGACCTTAGTCCCGGACAGTACGAGCTAGTACTTAAAATTGCCGCTACGGGAAGTGCCAAAAGTTTTGACTAATTTTAATTATGGCTTTACAACAGATTGCTTTTGCGTTTGATGAGGAACCGGTTATTAAAAAGCCGGAGCCGAAAGCTATTGCTATAGAAAAACCTGCACCTGAAAAAATAAAAACCAAAGGGGATAATAAGAAACTGACCCGTGGCAGGGTTAGTTTAAAAGAGAAAGAGAGCGGGGCCGATTTGATAGAGATTCCGGAAGACGCCCTGCTGTTTGAAAAAAAATATTACGCTATTGGTATTGTTGCCAATATGTTTAAGGTAAACCAGAGCCTGATACGGTTTTGGGAGAATGAGTTTGATATTTTAAAACCGCGTAAAAACGGCAAAGGCGATAGGCTTTTTCGCCCGGAAGATATAAAAAACCTGAAGCTTATATACCATTTGCTGCGTGAACGGAAATATACGCTGGAAGGAGCAAAAGATTTTTTAAAGCAGAATAAAAGGGGAGATGAAAAATTCGCTTTAATTGAATCCTTAAAAAAGCTGAAAGGCTTTTTGAATGAGTTGAAAGCTGATTTGTAACTACTGGTTGTTTGGTGGGTGTAAGCCTGGCTTGTTGAAGGCGGGTTTATCTTATCCACCGGCTTCGAAAAGCTCAACCTGACAACTTTTTGTATAACCACCCGTTAACATAAAATTTTAGTGCAGTTGTGATTTTACAACGATATTTATTCCTGAAAAAAAATTTCCGCATAAATTTATTGTTATGAAAAAATGTTTATTGATTTTATTGTGTGTAGTAACTGCTGCAACCGGTTTGTTTGCACAGGCACAATACGAAGCAAGCCAGGATCCAAAACATCCCGAAGTGAAAGTTGTTAGGGGATTAATTAATAAATACCAGATTCAGAATGATACTGCTTTTAAATGGTTTGGCCCGAACCAGGGTGGTTACAAAGCGGATACTGCAATCCTAAATGCATTTGAAAAGGCAAAAGGAAAATACCAGTTCGTTGTTTTTGGAGGTACCTGGTGTGAGGATACACAATTCATTTTACCTAAATTTTTTAAACTGCAGGAGCAAACCGGATTTCCGGATGAAGGCGTAACCCTGTTTGGCGTTAACCGTGCTAAAACCTCGCTGGGTAATATTGCAGCGGCTTTTAAAATTACCAATGTGCCTACTTTTATTGTGATGAAAGACGGTAAAGAAATTGGCCGCGTGGTGGAATATGGTAAAACCGGAAAATGGGATAAAGAGATTGCCGCATTGCTGAATCAATAGCAGTTTATACCGATTGGGTGCTGTAATTAGCCCAACCGGTATTTACCAAAAGCCAACTGCACAAATGCTCTACTTGAATTTCAGCCTGGCTGCATTGTCCTAAAATGAAATTCAGTTTGGTATTATTTGATCTGGTAAATATCTATACCTTTTTCATTGAGCAGGTATACTTTCCCATTCATCGCTTTTATAGCTTCAAACTTTCCGAAGAATGTTGGCAGTTTATATTCCTTTAACTGCAAAGATTTTAAAAGGTAACTGTATAATTTTTTATCGCCGAAACCGTAGACGGTACTGCCATTTACTTCTACATTGGTCCAGTTTAAAAAGGCCAGCCTGTTTTTAAAGCCACCATAATAATCAAAAATATAAAAACCTTTTGCAGGGTCGTACAGGTACACAAAATTATCACGGTCAATCATTTTAACCGGTGCAGGTACAGTGTCAAACAACATTCTCCAATCGGTAGATGATTGCAAAACTTTTCCTTCTTCATCTATCTTCTTAAGCCTGAAATCTTCTTCATCAAAAATCCACATATAGTTATCGTAAGAGAGCGTAATATTATTTACGTAGAAGATGTTTTGCTTGCGCAGGTTAATGCTGTTGCGTACGGTTAATAACCTGTCCAGCACAACAACCGTTGAATAGTTTTTATAGTAGAGTAAGGTTTTTAATGGATTGGTAACATCAATATAATCGGGGTTGCCATATTTTTTTACATCATTAAAAACGGCAACCGAGTCACCATTTTCATTTAATTTTTTAAGCTGATTGGTTTTTTTGAGGAGATAAATGTTATCGAGGTTATCTACATTAAAATAAGTAAAATCGCCTTTGATGGTTTTGATGAACTGAAATGCAGAATCGCTTTGTGGCTTTGCCACAAGG
>JBBRCM010000143.1:0-10369 GCA_038204855.1 Chitinophagales bacterium | reverse complement strand
AATATCATAATGAGTTTTTTTATCCGGCGCATTTGTTAAGGGCCATGTTGCATAAAGAAGTTGGTTTAAAAAACTTTCTCGATTCTATTGGTAAAGATTCAGGTTATATAATGGAATGGGCAGAAGTAAGGATGGATGATTACCCAAAAGTAGCGCAGGCACAAGAGAAGATAACCGGTGATGATGCCGTTAAAATGGTATTTGACGAAGCGGATAATGTGCGTATAAAAATGGGGCTCGACCTGATATCCCCTATTTGCGTTTTATGCGCCATATCCAAACCAGGTGTTGGGTTTACCAATGAACAGCTAAAAACCTTTCCTGTAAAAGAAAAAGAATTACTGGAAGTTTATTTTAATGAAGATAGTTTTCAAAAGGCTGTACAGCCAGAAGCAAACGGCCATGGCACTGCACCTGCCGGTGCTTTGTTTAAATATTGTGTTGAACGCACCGCTTTAGCAAGAGAAAATAAAACAGACCCCATCATAGGCCGGGATAAAGAAACCCGTATGATGATGGAAATACTTTGCCGCAGAACAAAACCCAACGTAATTATAACTGGTGAAGCCGGTGTTGGTAAAACGGCACTGATAGACGGCTTGGCAATGGATATTTTAAATAAAAAAGTACCAACTCAACTGCAGGATTCTTTATTGTTTGAACTTGACCTGGGTGCCCTTATTGCAGGTGCATCTTACAAAGGAGAAATTGAAGACCGGCTTAAAAACATAATAAAAGAAGTTAAGCAATACTCTAAAGCCATCATTTTTATTGATGAAATTCATATACTGCTGGATAGCAAAGGATCAATGGGCGGAGGCGCTGCCAATTTATTAAAACCCGAGCTTGCACGTGGAGAAATTACTGTTATTGGCGCCACAACAAATGACGAATACAGGAAAAATATTGAACCAGACCAGGCATTTACCCGTCGTTTTGAAGTGCTTGCTGTGCCAGAACCAGATTCAGCATCAGCCACAAAAATGCTGCAATGTCTTGCTTCAAAATTTGAAGATCACCATAAATTAAAGATTGAAAAAGATGCAGTAGCTGAATGTGTACGTTTGGCAAAAAGATACATTAAAGACAGAAGATTACCAGATGCTGCAATCGACCTGTTAGATAGAACCATGGCTGCTATTAAACTTATGGTTGATACAAATAAAACCGAGCTGGAAGGTTTAACTGCTAATTTAAGTACGCTTATACAGAATGAAGCCGAATTACCAGAACACGAACTTTTTAGTGAGCATAAATGGCTTAACAACCTGGTAAAAGCTAAGATTAGCCCCGTTTTGCTTGGTAAGCTGGAAGATGCTTCGCAGGCAGATAAATTTGAAACATCGGCAGAGTTTGAAAAATTTTTAACAGAGAGCTTAGCAAAGCTTAGTGTTTTAGCAGATGTACATAAAGCGGATGTAAATAAAGAAGATATCGCTTCGGTGATCTCTCACAAAACAGGCATACCGCTTGGTAATATTCAGGCTCAGGAAAAAGAAAGGTTGCTAAATATGGAATCTTATCTTAAAAAAAGGGTTGTAGGTCAGGATCATGCAGTAAAGGCACTTTCAGAAGCTATTTTAGAATCACGAAGCGGATTAAATAAAAAAGGACAACCGATAGGTTCCTTCTTTTTACTGGGCCCAACCGGTACCGGTAAAACAGAACTGGCAAAATCGCTGGCCGAATTTCTTTTTAATGATGAAAAGTCAATGATACGTTTTGATATGTCGGAATTTAAGGAAGAACATTCTGCTGCACTTTTATACGGTGCACCTCCCGGCTATGTTGGTTACGAAGAAGGTGGTGTGCTGGTAAATAAGATAAGGCAAAAGCCATATTCCGTTTTACTGTTTGATGAAATTGAAAAAGCCCATCCATCGGTTTTTGATACTTTTTTACAAATATTGGATGAAGGCCACATGCACGACAGGCTTGGAAAAGAAGGAGATTTCTCCAATGCGCTGATAATCTTCACTTCAAATATAGGCAGCGAGTGGATTGCAGAGCAATTTGCGAAAAACGAAATGCCCGGCTCCAACAAGCTGATGGAAATAATGACAAAATATTTCCGTCCCGAATTTTTGGCCCGCCTTACCGAAATAGTTCCATTTGCGCCAATAAGCGAAAGCAGCATTGTCCGCATTTTTGATATTCAAATGAAGGGCCTGCTTGAAATATTAGATAAGCAGGGAATTACTTTTTCGATATCCGAAGAAGCAAAAAAATACCTTGCTTTAAACGGCTTTACACCAAAGTATGGCGCCAGGCAAATTTCGAGCGTGATACGTATGCAGATACGAAGACCGATCTCGAAATATATCATATCGGGTGAGTTAAAAAAAGGCAGTACCATCAATGCCGATATAAAAAATGAAGATATAGTTTGGAAAATAGATTAAAAAACAGGTAGAACTACTGTAAGTAATACAATTAAAAAACAGATATTTGATAATCAAAAACTAAATAAAATATGCCACAAATCAAACCTGGTATCGCTACCACCATTTTGGCTCCCGATCCGGTGGGAGAAGGTTTTGTTGAAATTTCGCCAAACAAAACGCTTTTTATTCAAAAGCTAACGTACGACGACCCTATTAAGCCAGAGATTGTAGAAGACCTTCAGACCGTTGAAGATGTTTTTGCCCATTTTAAACCGGCGGTTGATGTGGAGCTGGACAAAGAAGATGGTTCAACCACCAGTGAGAATTTTCAATTTGGTGGCTTGGGAGATTTTGATGTAAAAAATCTTACCAATCAAAGTTCTTATTTAAAGAATCTTGATATTGAGTACGGCGCTCATTTAAAGATCATCAAACAGTTAAAAAGCAATAAATCGCTGGCCAACGTTATTCAAAATGCTGAAACCAAAGCTGCTTTTATAAATGCACTAAAGTCGCTGGCAGCCGAGCTTGATGAAAAATAACCGTCTTTTTATTTTTAATACTTTCAACTAAAAAACGATAAACCTATTAATATGGCAAACGAAGAAATAAAAAAAGAAGAAGCCGCAGCTTCATTTAAGGAAGACTCAAAACAACAGAGCGGTGCCCTTGCACCGATGGAAGAATCGTTGACTACATTGGCTAAATCAGGTGGTTACGATTTTCTGGAAGCGATTGTGGATGGTGTTGATAACCTGAATCCTGCCCGTAAAGCAAAGAAAAATATTTTTCTTACCGATAGTAATAAGAAAGCCCAGCGTGCTGAGTTGAAAAAGAAAATAAACATGTGGCTGGAGCTTTTGGACAGTTCTGATAATGTATCGGCCATGGTTGAGCAAAGTTCTGCAAAATCGAACGTTGCTGAAAAATTGTTAAAAGGCAACCTGAAAAAAGTGTTGGAAACAACCAAAGAACTTGAGCAGTCTTATCGTTCTGTTCATTTATTTTACAAAAACACTGAATCGGCTAAACTTAAAAATGTGGCCCTTATGAATGCAGGCATGAGCCAGATAACAGACCTGGACGAGCCAAGATTTATTGAGCATGTTGCCGAAGAATTAAAACAAAAATTCGACAGGCTTGATATGCGCCAGAACTACTCTATGATGGTTATTCCGGGTTATTTGGGATCGAATAAAGTAGTTGATAAATGGGCAAAAATGGCTTATGCCAATAAAATAATGCTGCTTACCGATTTTGAGAATGTTGAAACGCCCGATGATGTGCTGGATATGTTTACAGATGCTAACTTAACTGGTGGAGATGCACATAAGGCAAATGTAATGATGACCTGTAATTATATTGTTGGCCGGGGAAAAAACAAAGATGTTGGCGAAGAGGAGGATATTTATGTACCGGGATCGGCAGCATTGGCAGGTAAAGTATATTGCACAAAAATGTCTCAGCCTGTTGCTGGTAAAACCTATGGCACCATTGATGAAGTGGATGCTGTACGTTTCGACATGAAAAAAGCAGATATTTCTGAACTGGAGAATGTGGGCCTGGTACCACTTGTAGGCGAATGGGGTAAAGTAATGCCCTTTTCGGCCAAAACATTATTTACCGGCGATAACCTGGGTATGCAAACCTATTCAGTTGTCCGGGTATTTGATTTTATTGCAAAAGTAATGTCAGATTTTTTAAACAGGCGTGCCTTTGAACTTTGGAATACTAAAATGGAAGGTAATCTACGCAAGCAGATAGTAAAGTTCCTGGATGGTATTCAAGGCCCGGATAAATTGATTGAAAAATTTCAGATTTTGCGTTTTGAAAGGGATGAAGATCAAAGAGATCATATTTTCCTCGACGTTCATATTACGCCTTTCTTCCCTGCCAAGAGTTTCCTGGTAAAATTAGATGGGTATAAGGGTGATGATGGCGAAGAATGGAAAGCAGAATTGAGCAAGGTAAATTGATAATTGCTTTTTTAAATTGGTGCAAAATATCCATTTTAAATAATCTTTAACCTTGTAGCAATTGTTATTAAATTTGACAAATTGATTACGAAAAACTACTGGCTTAAATCGTTTGAGTAATTAATAAATTAAGCTCATTTATTATGGCTATTAAATATTTTTGGATATATATTGGTTCCTTCTTTGCAGGTGCATTTGTGTTATTTGCAGCAGTACAAAGGTTTGCCAAAGCCTTTGCAGGTAAAGGGTTAAAGCCGGTGCTTTATGGAGTTTTAGCTGCTGTAGTTTTTGGTGGCCTTTCATTCCTTTCAACATTGGTGCCGGCTAACGAATTCACTACTTTCTGGTTGGCTGCTCTCGTTTTCCTGGCATTTGGCATATTTCATATCCTGGTTTTTCATAAAAAATATTTTTACCCTGAGCCACATACCCGTGGCGGCGTAGTAATTGGAGAGCTACTTTTTTCATTTGCGCTATTGTTTTTCTGTATAGTGGTATTTTCAGCACTTATGTATTTTGTGGCAGACAATAAATCTTACCCCTTTTATCCGATGCTTACCTGCATGCTGGCATTTTTTGTTCCTGTCTCTTTGTTTTATACTTTTCAGGCGGCATACAATATTCCTGACCCTGTTTTTGCTTCCTGGGTTTATCCGGTGCATCAACTTGATCTTCCGGATGAAAGGCCAAATGAAAAACTGGTAGTAATTGCTTTTGAAATTGCTAAAAAAGAATCTTCTGAACTTAAGACCAACTTTAGGGCCAAGGGGCCGGAAAATATGAAGCTGGGCGATCTATATTACCATTTTATAAATGATTATAACGAACTGCATAGCGAAACCACGATTGACTTTGCTGACAAACATCATGAAAGTTATGAATGGTGGTTCAGGTTAAAACCCAATTGGCACCAATCGAACAAAATACTAGATCCGGAATTAACGATAAAGGAAAATAAGATAAAAGAAAATTCAGTAATTATTTGTGAAAGGTTTGAAATAACACAATTGTAATCCAGAATATGAGAGATAATATAAAACACTTTCCGGTAAACTGGATTGATGGGATGAAAATTAATAAAGATCATTTTATTGATCAGGATAATGCAGTGCAAAGTATGCTGCAGGATCTATCATCATTGCACGTATCTCCTATACGTTATGGCGTATTGCCAGCTTCAGTTTCGGGCGATACAACCTTCAACATAAAAATATCACTCGATAACCAGGAGTCTTTACGGGTGTCAGTTCTTTCGTGCAATGCAGTTACTCCGGGTGGAGTGCGTATCAATATTCCTGCTGTATCTGCATCGGGACAAACAGAAACCGGAAATATAATTACCCAGTCATTTCCGTTTTCATCTTCGGCAAACGAATCTTACTGGTGGATATTTTTAACTGTACATCCTTTTGAAAAACAACCGGTAGGCAGTCCTGATCTTTCAGAAAATCCACCGCGGTTTCCATTTGTATTACCAACTTATTCTTTGCAGCTTATAAGCGAAAATAATTACCGGGAACTTGCGTGGCATCCCTATTCATTGGCAATAGGCAAAGTTGCTGTCAATGGCAGAGATGTAAAAATTGAGAACGAATACATTCCCCCATGCTTTTCTATAAGTGCACACCCCGACCTGGTTTCTTTGCACGGAGATTTAGATAAGTTTTTGGCAAATATCGAACTGTATGCATCAAAGATCATTCAGAAGATATTTAAAAAGAATCAGCAAAATGAAATTTCTGAATTGGTGATGTATCTCTGCGACAGGGTAATGCTTTACATAGGTCAGGCTATTACAACTATGCGCTGGACGATGCTTTATGAGCCACCTGCTGAAATGTTTGCAGCCATATCTAACCTGGCAAGGGTAATGAAGAACAGCATTGATGTGAGAACCGGTTCTGGAAAAGATGAACTGATGAATTACCTGACCGAGTGGTGTGAACTTAAACAGGGTGAACTTGAAACCATGCTTGCCAATCTTTCAAACATAGATTTTGATAACAACGATGTAAATAAAACCATCAGCGATATTATTGCTTTTGTAAAAGTTACTTTACGGCTTTTTGAAACGCTGAGTAAACTTGAATTTATAGGCAAGCGAAAAGAAGGTGGCATTTTTGTTAAGGAAGAACAAACTACTGTGCAGAACGAAGTGGTACAGCAAGCTAAACCAAGGAGAAGGTTTTTTGACTAAAACATCTCCCTTAAACGATAATTAATTTTACAAACAAAGATATTATGGAACCTAAAAATAAAACAGAAAGAAAAAAGACTTTTTACAGCTTTTTATTCCTTTTCTTATTAAGCACATCAATCATCGTGTTACTTGCTTTTTCAAGTACCAGGGTGCCGGTAAAGGTTAACTCCCTATTGCAAAAGCAGGTGGAGGTATCAGATCATGAAAGAGAGTTTTCAATTAATTTTCTGTCGCAGATGACAAACATTGTTGCCCTCCTCGATACGGTTAATGCTACATCAAGCAACAATGCCGATTTAATAGACGGACAGATATCTATGGGTGTACAAAAGTTAACCATACTGATAGATATGGATTCTGTACAAAACAAAGAACTTTACAGAAGTGTGGTGCTTAATCTAAGCGATCTGCAACGTGCTAAAAAACAGTTACGTAAATCAACTGAAGGTGACGGCGATATAAATTCTTTAAAAAGAGAAAATGAAATGCTGGATAATAAACTGGAGGATTGTAAAAGTAAAAATGATCAGTTACAGATACAGTTAATACAGGCATCAAAGCATTAACAAGTAATACTTTAAAAATACAAGGATGAACAGCGAATGCATATTAACCCGTAAAACACTAGGCTTAGACCACAGAGTGTGGCGTGCAATGATAGTACTTTTTGTTCTATCTATGGGCCTCCTTAGTTATACGCTTATTGATAAACCAAAATGTACTCCTGTTGATTTTAAAATAAAAACGATTGACAATGATTCTCTTTATAGTACAGATGAAATACTTTCATTCAGTACACTCAGGTTTGAAAAAAATGTTACCTGGGACTTTGGTGATAATTCGCCGGCCGGAACCGGAACTTTTATAACCCACCGCTTTGCTACCGAAGGAAAATACTTTATTAAGGTTACAGTAAACTCCGATTGCCAGTTTATAAAACCCATAACTCTAAGAAAAGCAGTGGTAGAAACTATAAGCAGCAAAGAGCAAATTGACGGCCACCCTTCAACTTTTGTTGGGGCTGGCGAAACGTATACTTCTTTATTAACCGCCGGCACTTATGAATGGAGTGTTGAAAACCATCCGGAATACGGCGTGCTGAATGGTCAAAGTGTTAATTATAAATTTACTTCCTCCGGAGATTTTACCATTAAACTTACTTTAGATAAAGACAGGTTTAAAATTTACAGAAAATTGGTAACAGTGGTTGAAAACGAAAAGCCAAAACCTGTTGAAAAAATTGACAAACTGATTGATTATGACAAGCTTGCAAAACTGGATAAAATAGATAAAATAAATTCGGTTAAAACGGCAATTTCTGAACAAACATTCAGCGAATACCTTGGTAAAGTTGTAGCAGGACAGTTTGCCGCAAAAGATTTTGATGATTATTTATGCAGTGAAGGCAAAACCTCAACAATTATCAATGGCAAAGCCGACAGGCAGGTTACTTTTGAGCAGGCATGCGCTGAACTTAATGGTAAAAGAAAAAGTAAATTACTTGGGCTTCGTAAAAAGATCATTCACATTAAAAATGTGCGGTTAAATAGAAATAAGGATAACTGTATTACCTTAATTGAAATAAAATACGAATAGTAACAGGCATATTGGCCGGTTTTGGAGATACGGGTATCATTTAAGTATTGTAAGTTTGTGACTATGAAGAGGGTTAAACAATATGTTTTTTTTTTAAGCTTGGGATTACTGCTTATTAAGTGTGAAGTAAGAGCGCAGTCAATAAACGGCGATACAATTCTTGTAGATTCAAAAACGGTAGTTGCTGTAAGGTTTCCGTCATTGCCTACAAACTTTTATACCAATCCACCCGATGCCCCGTATAATTTAGTATCGCTGCCCACAGGCTTTACCATAATAGCAAAAAAGAAGAATACCACTTCGGCTGAATTGTTTGTGATAGAAAATAAGCGGACCCATAGGTTTATTATAGTTAACAAAAAGCCGGCTGATGGAACTAGCAGGATTACAGATTACGACTTTTCAACTGTAAAAAAGCTGAAAGAAAGGATAATGCAAATGGAAGACCGTGACAAAAAATATCTTGATGTCATAGCTGAGGCAGATAAGCTTTATAATGAAGAGAAGTATGAGGAGGCTAAAATATTTTATAATGCAGCACTTAATATGTACAAAAGGCCTTGGCCAAAAGATCAGATTTTGAAGATTAATAAACAGTTGAAAAAGCAAAAACGCAAAAAGCATTGACCTGAATTATGCTACCTCTGGCATTTGCCAGATTAAATTAAAAAATGATCAATGAAGTTAAAAGCATTAATAATATCTGTTGGGTGTAGTTTTATCTTTACCATCTCGATGCATGCATCTGCACATGAAGTTACTTTTTGCGGAGAGAAAATACCTGTTGCCGACCGTTTTGTAGCCGAAAAATTAATGGGTATCATTAAAAAACAAATGAACTACAGCATTGTTGCCCAATTACGGCAAAAAGAGAATGAATACATGAAAACGATAGAATACTACCTGATGAAAACCGGTTTGCCTGAGGATATAAAATATGTAGCTATTGTAGAAAGCGGTTTAAGAAATGTTATATCTCCTGTTGGCGCTGCCGGGTTCTGGCAAATAATGAAACCAACTGCGGGCGACATGAATTTGATAGTAAACGGCGAAGTTGATGACCGAAACGATATTAACAAAGCAACATATGCTGCCTGTAAATTATTTGCCAGTTACTATCTTAAAATACGTAGAGATTTCCGTATCTCTTCCTGGGTATTAACTACAGCCGCATATAACAATGGTATTGGAAACATAAGCAAGGCCATTAAACACCAGGGTAAAAACTATTTTGAAATGAACCTGAACAAGGAAACGGCTGAATACGTTTACAAGATCATTGCAATAAAAGAACTGTTGGAATATCCTGAATTATATATGCAGGGTTTTGGTTACAATATTTTTACAACAAAGAACGATGATCCGCCTTCATCAAATAAAAATTCAAAAAGTAATATTGAAAGCCTGAATTTAGGAGAAATGACAGTGAAAGTAGATGAAACAGATGGAGCACACCCCGAAACGCTGAATAAAAAAATAACTGAAATTAAGGATGCCAATACTGGTAAAGAAAAATTTATTAATGCAGAGATAACCGGTAAGTATAAAAAGTTCAAAGACGGAAATATTATTTCCTTTACTTTAAATGAGGATTTACAGGTAGCTAACCGTTTCACTTCCAAAGGCATGGTGATACAAGGCCGTGGATGGATTATTGACAACAGGGTAGTTGTAGATTTAGGTTACGACCATTATGTTGTTTTGATGGACAATAAAAAGGAAAAGGGAATTGCTTTAAACTTACTGAAAAATAAAGAAGCCGTTCTTTTTAAAGTGATAAAAGAATAATTTTCCACGGGTAATTTAAAATGTAACAATGGTTATGATATTTTGAATCATAACCATTGTTTTTATACAGGTTAATTTTTAAGTTTAGTTGTGATTTCATCCAGAAACCCGTCGTATGTTTTTAAAATACGGCCAAATGCAGCAAACTGTTCATCGGCGCTAAAGGCTGTGCCAGACCTACCGGAATTTTCCGAAACAAATTTAATCTTATAAGCCAGTGGTGATTCTGATGATTGTTTTACAATAACCCTCATCCGTACTGTGTTTGCTTTAAATGTAACCCCAATCCAGGAAGTACGCAAATAGCCCGATTTCTCATCATTCATTTCCAGTACATCAAATTTGCCCAATATGGTAGCTACAATTATCTTCCATGCTTCGTCTTTGGTTCTGTCTGCTTTTACATTTAAGATAAGTTCCTTATT
>JBBRCM010000142.1:0-10551 GCA_038204855.1 Chitinophagales bacterium | reverse complement strand
AAAAAACAGGCGTAAAAACCAACCCGGTACATTACTTCCTGTAATTTCAAATTCAAATTTCAAAAATAATATGGCCGCAGTTAAAGAATTCTCAATTGAAGAAAAATTAAGCGCACTGGTACTTTTACAAAAAGTAGATTGCAAGCTGGATGAAATTCAGATCCTGAAAGGTGAATTGCCTATGGAGGTTAAAGATCTGGAAGATGAAATTGAAGGTCTGCATGCAAGGCAAACCCGTGTGGAAGAAGAAATAAACGGTATACAGGAATTTATTGCACAGAAGAAAGAAGGCATCAAAGACGCAGAAGCCCTGGTAAAAAAATACGAGAAGCAGAGCGATAACGTAAAAAACAACCGAGAGTTTGAAGCCATCAATAAAGAAATTGAAATGCAGACTTTAGAAATAAAGCTTTGCGAAAAACATATTAAAGATGCTACGGAGGAAATTTCTGAAAAAGCAAGACAATTGGAAATAGCTAAAAAAGCGGTTGCTAATAAAGAAGGCCACCTGTCCGGTAAAAAAGGCGAGCTTGAAAAAATAATTGCTGAAACTGAAAAAGAAGAAAAGCATTATAACAAAGAAGGCGAAAAAGCCCGCAGCCATGCAGATGAGCGCCTGCTTACCAGCTACGACCGCATCCGTAAGAATTATCGTAATGGTTTAGCCGTGGTTGCAGTAGAGCGTGATAGTTGCGGTGGTTGTTTCCACGCAATTCCTCCTCAAAAGCAAAGTGAAATTAAATTGCGTAAGAAGATTATGGTTTGCGAAAACTGCGGACGTATTCTTGTTGACGCAGATCTGAATGATTCTGTTGTAGTGAAATAGCTGTTAGCATTTAGCAATCAAAAATATAGTTAGCCTATTCTTTAAGAGTAGGCTTTTTTTATTGGCTAACGGCTAATTGCCAAAAGCTAATAGCCTGCATTCCTAACTTTTTCTTAATTTGCTGTTCTAACTATGCTTCAAAAATTACACATACAGAATTACGCCATCATTAACGAACTGGAAATTGATTTTTCAGGTAAGCTGAATATCATCACGGGTGAAACAGGTGCAGGTAAAAGTATTTTAATGGGTGCATTAAGCCTTATACTGGGCGAACGGGCCGACAGCAGTGTTCTGCAACAAAAAGAAAAAAAAGCTGTTGTGGAGGGCTCGTTTAAAGCCACAAATAAAAAAGCAATTGCTGATTTTTTAAAAGAGAATGACCTGGATGCCGAAGATATGCTGATGATACGAAGAGAGATTACAGCAAATGGCAAATCACGGGCATTTATCAACGATACACCGGTTAATCTTAACCAGCTCAAAGCACTGAGTATTCTGTTAGTTGACCTGCACCAGCAGTTTGATACACAGGAACTGAATTCATCCGATTTTCAGCAGGAGGTTTTAGATGCGCTTGCTGGCAATGTGGAGTTGTTACAACAGTATAGACAGATTTTCGTTCAATATAAAAAAACAAAAAAGGAATTGACGGCACTGCAGGCCGAACAGTCTGCTGCCAATGCTGCATTGGACTATAACCGTTTTTTATTTGACGAACTGGAGGAAACCAATTTCAAAGCAAACGAACTGGAAGAGCTGGATGCAGAATTAAAACTGCTGAGCAATGCAGAAAATATAAAGCAGGAAATTACCGGTATTTATTACGAGCTGAAAGAGAGTGAGCAACCGGTTGTACAGCAATTAAAAATGCTATACAACAAGTTACATGGGCTGGAACAGTTTCATACCGGCATTAGTGAACTGGCCTCACGTTTGCAAAGCACACAATTAGAACTGGCAGACATTGCTGACGAACTTGACCAGCTAAACAACAACATAAACTACAGCGCAGAGCGAATTCAAATCGTTAATGATCGCATTTCGATGGGTTATAAGCTGCAGAAAAAACATGGCGTAAACACTACTTCCGAATTACTACAGATAAAGGATGAATTGCAGGAAAAGCTTAACCAGATTTTGAACATCGGCGAAGCCATTCAGCAAAAAGAAAAGCAAAGCAATGACTTACTGCAGCAATGCGAAAAAACTGCAAAAATAATTTCTGATAACCGTAAAAAAGCCATAAAGCCTTTTGCCGAAAATGTAAACAGTTTACTGGCCCGTGTAGGTATGCCCAATGCACGCTTTGCGGCCGACGCAAGGCCGCTGGATACACTCGGTGAACTGGGTATTGATACCATTGAATTTTTATTTGATGCCAATAAAAGTAATCGTTTTGAACCTTTGCGTAAAGTGGCGAGTGGGGGAGAGCTGAGCAGGTTAATGCTTTGTATAAAATCGCTGGTTGCAAAAAAGCTTCAACTGCCCACTTTAATATTTGACGAGATTGATACCGGTATCAGCGGCGAAGCGGCCAAACAAGTTGGCGGTATCATGAAAGAATTATCTGCGGCTCACCAGTTAATATCAATTACACACCAGCCACAAATTGCTGCCAAAGCAGATGCTCATTATTTTGTGTATAAGGCAATTGAAAAAGACAAGATCGTTACTTCTATTCGCTTGCTGAATAATGATGAGCGTATTACCACCATTGCACAAATGCTCAGTGGCGAAAAGCCTACTGCTGCTGCTTTGCAGAATGCCAGGGAGATGGTGGGAAATTAAAAGATCAATCCAATTTATGTTTATTATTGCCCATCTTGATATTATTTTCATGGTATTTTTGGTTGCTGCTCCTTTTTATTTTTTTAACAGATGCCTGGTACAAAAGATAAGGCCAACGCAAAGTGGTAAAAGATTGGTTGTATACTTTTTATCAGTTTTGATAACAGCTTTGGCATAAAGAACTGTAAGTGTAATTTTAATGATTTGGTATGCAAATACCTGCATTAGATTTTGAATAAATAATTTTATCTTTACTAAAAATAAATTAATGGTTTTCAAAATAACAAAAAAGACTACCAAGGCAGAATTGGATGCCTGGCTTGCAAGTTTGCCGCCATCAAAAGTAACACTACCCAATGCTAAAGTATTTGATATGAAAAAAGTAAAGGGTAAATTATCAAAACCTTTGGATGGTTTAAAAATTCAAAAACAATTGCGTGATGAGTGGAAGTGAGCTTGTGGTAGATACCAATATCTTTATTAATTTAGGCACTGAGCATTGGGGTATTGATAAAATTTTACATGGCAATCGAATTTACCTGTCTATTATTTCTGAAATTGAAATCCTGGGTTTTCATAAAATTTCAGAGGCAGACACTTTATTTTTGCAAGTGTACTTTCTCAATGTAATATTATTGATTTGTCGCAAACCATAAAACTTAAATCAATAGAAATAAAAAGAAAGTACCGATTAAAAACACCTGATGCGGTAATTGCAGCTACTGCAATTATTTTAGATAAACCGCTTTTTACTTTTGATAAAGACTTTTTAAAAATAAAGGAGCTAACATTATTTGTTCAATAAATTAAATTCATGTCATACAATTTACTAAAAGGAAAAAAAGGAATTATATTCGGCGCACTTGATGAAAGATCAATCGCCTGGCGTACTGCTTTGCGTTGCCACGAAGAAGGTGCTGAGCTGGTTTTATCAAATGCACCGGTAGCCATGCGTATGGGCGAAATCAATAAACTGGCAGAGATAGTAAAAGCTCCGGTTATTGCATGCGATGTAAGCAGCAATGAAGATGTTACCAACCTCATCACTAAAGCCATGGAGCATTTTGGTGGCGGTGTTGATTTTATTTTACATTCCATAGGCATGAGCATTAATGTGCGTAAAGGAAAACACTATACCGAAATAGATTATGGCTTTAATGCCAAATCGCTCGATATATCGGCTACCAGTCTGCACCGCGTATTGGCAACAGCCATGAAGATGGATGCTATTAATGAGTGGGGGAGTGTGGTTGCATTAACCTACATTGCTGCCCAGCGTGTGTTTCCCGATTACAACGAAATGGCCGATGCCAAAGCATTGCTGGAGAGTATTAGCAGAAGTTTTGGGTATCACTATGGTGTAAAGAAGCATGTTAGGGTAAATACCATTTCACAATCGCCGGTAAAAACAACGGCTGGCAGCGGTGTAAAAGGCTTTGATGGATTTTTAGATTATGCCGAAAAAATGAGTCCGTTGGGTAATGCCAGTGCTGATGATTGCGCCAATTACATTGTAACAATGTTCAGCGATATGACGAAGATGGTTACCATGCAAAACCTGTTTCATGATGGAGGATTTTCTTTTACGGGAGTTACAGAAGCGGTGATAAAAAACCTCGAAGCCCCCTCCGCCCCCTGAAGGGGGAACTTTAGAGTTCATAACTTCTAACAGTATTCACGATATGTAAAAGCGAAAGCCTCTCCAATCAGAGAGGCTTTCGCTTTATCCAAAAATAAAGTGTGTTTAAAAAATTTTAGGTTCTAAGTTCCCCCTCATCCTTAGCGCAGTCGAAGGGCAGGGGGCGGAGGGGGTTTAGTATTCATCCTCATTAAAAAAGAAATCTTCCTGGCTGGGGTAATCTGGCCATATATCGTCCAGTCCTTCATATATTTCGCCTTCGTCTTCCAGCTCCTGTAAATTCTCAACAACTTCAATAGGCGCACCACTACGGATGGAATAATCGATTAATTCATCCTTCGTGGCCGGCCAGGGCGCATCTTCCAAATGAGAGGCAAGTTCCAGTGTCCAAAACATCTTTGTAGGGTTTAATTTTTTGCAAATGTATAAGTTCATTTGGAATAACCAAAAGTGTTTTTTTAACGCCCGTTACCGGACATTATTATTTAACACAAATAAAATCATCCACCTTAGCCCTTTTAAACGGCAAACTTGCAATAATTACCTATTTTCGAAGCATGTTAAAAGCTACGGGCATTTATAAAAAATATGACCAACTGGTGGTTTTAAAGGGGGTTGATATCTCTATAAACAAAGGCGAGATCGTAAGTATCGTAGGCTCTTCAGGTGCTGGTAAAAGCACGCTGCTGCACATTTTGGGCACTTTAGATAAGGCAGATAGGGGTACTATTAATTTAAACGGCCAGCAAATTGAATCGCTCAGCACAAGAAAATTAGCTGCTTTCCGAAATAAGCATATCGGCTTTGTTTTTCAGTTTCATCATCTTTTACCGGAGTTTACCGCTTTGGAAAATGTCTGCATTCCCGGGTGGATTGCAGGTACAAAGAAAGCCGATGTGGTAATAAGGGCAACCGAATTGTTGAAAACTTTAGGCCTGGGTAACCGGCTGGAGAATAAACCAAATCAACTTTCGGGTGGCGAGCAGCAAAGGGTGGCGGTTGCAAGAGCACTTATAAACAACCCATCCATTGTGATGGCTGATGAACCTACCGGCAACCTGGATAGTGCCAACGCTAAGGAATTACACCAACTTTTCATCGACCTGCGTAATCAATTTAACCAGACTTTTTTAATTGTTACCCACAATGAAGAAATGGCTAAGATGAGTGATCGGATTTTGATGATGAAGGACGGGTTAATGTGCTGATGTGCTCATTCGCTAATGTGCTAATTCCTTAAAATAAATGTAGCCTTTATTAAAATCAAAGATCTCAAACATTAAAGAATTAGCAAATTAGCACATCAGCAAATTTGCTAATTAATCCTAGGTTTCCACGGAATATCCTGCACACCAACCAAATGCCCAATATATCTTGCCAATACAAAAAGATAATCGCTTAAACGGTTCAGATATTTTATAACCAGCGGATCTACAAACAAATCATTCTCCTGCATGTTTACACAAATGCGTTCTGCACGCCTGCATACACAACGGGTTATATGTGCAGTGGAAATAGCTGTATGCCCGCCGGGCAAAATGAATGATTTCATTTCTTCCAGTTCTTCATTCATTTTGTCTATTTCTTGTTCTAAAAGAGCAACGTCTGCTTCATGCAGATCTGGAATTTTCAATTTTAATTCCTTATCAGGATCGCAGGCAAGTGACGAGCCAATGGTAAATAAACGGTCCTGTATTTCTTTTAAAATATCTTTTGATTCCTGGTGTGTAAGCTGGTCGGCGGTTAAGCCAATAAAAGAATTCAATTCATCTACAGTGCCGTAAGCTTCAATACGGATATTGCTTTTGGGTACTTTGGTTCCACCAATTAAACTAGTCTTGCCGAGGTCGCCTGTTTTGGTATATATCTTGAATGCCATGCTGGTTTCGTTTTTTTATTATGTAAAACAACAAAAATTTTGGGGAATGGTTGAAAGAATCAGCATAATCAGGCCGGAACCGTTGCGGTTAAAGGCGTTGCATTTATTTTATCTGTTTCAACCACACCGTCTCTTAAACGGATAACACGGTGGGCATACATGGATATATCTTCTTCATGCGTAACTAAAATAACGGTATTTCCATCAGCATGTATTTTACCCATAATTTCCATGATCTCGTAAGATGTTTTGGTATCTAAATTACCCGTAGGTTCATCTGCAAGAATAATAGATGGATTATTTATCAACGCTCTTGCGATAGCCACACGTTGTGCCTGGCCGCCACTTAGCTCATTGGGTTTATGATGGCTGCGGTCGTCAAGCTTAACTTTTCCCAGTACATCCATCGCTCTTTCCATTCTTTCTTTTTTGCCGATGCCAGCGTACACCAATGGAAGTGCTACATTTTCGGCAGCAGTCAGGCGTGGCAATAAATTAAATTGCTGAAAAACAAAACCTATTTCCTTATTGCGTACTTCAGCAAGGTCATTATCGGGCATACGGCTTACGTCTTTACCGTTTAAAACATATTTGCCGGCAGAGGCAGTATCTAAGCACCCTAAAATGTTCATTAAGGTAGATTTACCCGAGCCACTAGGGCCCATTAAAGCCACGTATTCATTCTTAAAAATATCCAGTGTAATACCTTTTAAAACGGGCAATTCGTTTTTACCGAGGTAGTAACTTTTACGGATATTTTCCAAATGAATAATTCCCTGCATTTTTTGTTTTGAGTTTTGTGTTTACAGTTTGGTGTTGGGCGTTTGCTGTTGTAGAATTCTTATCAATTTAATGGTCAACTCAAAACCCATAACTCCAAACTCATAACTTTTTTATCACTTTCGGTACTTTAAAAAAATGTTCATCGTGTAGGGCTGCATTTCGTAAACCGGCTTCACGGGTTATACTTCCTTTTATTTCATCAGCACGCAAAGCATTTACATTGCTGCTCATGTGCAAGAGCGGTTCAACACCGGTAGTGTCTAATTCATTCAGTTTTTCAACAAACTGAATCATTTTCTGAAGGTCGTTTTTGATGGATTCTTTTTCAGATTCATCAAACTTTAGTCTGGCCAGGTTGGCTAATTTATCAACCAATGCTTCATTCACTTCCATATCGCAAATATAGTTCAGTTTAAGGTTTACCGGTTTGGGATATTATTTGAACGGCATTTTAATTTTTCTGATTGCCAACCGGGCTTTCACAATTCAGTTTTGTTATCTTCGCCATCTTGCAACTAAGTCTTAAGCAGCAGAAAAGTTTTATGGAAAAGAAAAAAGAGATAGTAATGAGTGGTATTCGCCCAACTGGTTTTTTACACCTGGGCAATTATTTTGGCGCCATTCGTAATTATGTGAAAATGCAGGAAGATTTTGACTGCTATTTTATGGTAGCCGATTTGCATTCGTTAACCACACATCCCGATACAAAAGAGCTGAAAGCCAATGTTCACAGGGTATTGGCCGAAAACATTGCCTGCGGGCTTAACCCCGATAAAGTGGCTTTGTATTGCCAAAGCCAGGTGCATGAAACATCAGAATTGTACCTGTATTTGAATATGCTGGCTTATACTGGCGAATTGGAAAAGACAGTTACTTTTAAAGACAAGGTTCGGCAAAATCCGGATAATATCAATGCCGGTTTGTTAACTTACCCTGTTTTAATGTCAGCAGATATTTTGTTACACCGGGCCAAATATGTACCCGTAGGAAAAGACCAGGAGCAGCACCTGGAAATGGCCCGTACATTTGCTAATCGTTTTAATCATCGTTATGGCGAGGTTTTTCCTGAACCGGCTGCGTTTAATTATAACCAGAATTTAGTGAAAGTACCTGGTCTGGATGGTGCCGGTAAAATGAGTAAGAGTGAAAATCAGATGGCAACTTTATACCTGGCTGACAGTGATGATATGATCATAAAAAAAGTGATGAAAGCTAAAACTGACAGCGGCCCCACCGAAAAAAATGCACCCAGGCCTGATTATATCGAAAATATTTTTTTGCTGATGAGCCTGGTATGTACAGCAGAAACCGTTCAAAAATTTGAGGAAGATTATAATAACTGCAGCATCCGGTATGGTGACCTAAAAAAGCAACTGGCAGCCGATATGGTAAATTTTATTACACCTATCCGCAATAAAGTAGATGCTATTTTAACCAATGAAGAGGAGCTTAAGCAAATAATGCAGCAGGGGGCCGAAAAGGCTATCAAAAGTGCTGCAGAAACCATGAAATTAGTTAGAGAGGCAATGGGATTAAATTATTTTTGATTATCCCGATAATTATCTGGATTTGATTTGAGATTTTGTTTACTTTAGATGCTTCGCTTGCCTTAAAATTTAAAACCGGCAATCGTAAATCCGCAATTCAATCATGGCAAAAACAAAAAAACCAAAACACATAGCTGTAGCAGGCAATATTGGTGCAGGAAAAACTACCCTTACCGAAATGTTGAGTAAGCATTACAAATGGATTCCGCAATTTGAAGATGTGGACCATAACCCATACCTGAATGATTTTTATGAAGATATGCCACGCTGGAGTTTTAACCTCCAGATATTCTTTTTAAACAGCAGGCTTAACCAATTGCTGGAGATACACCATGGCACTGAAACCGTGATACAGGACCGGACCATTTACGAAGATGCCAATATTTTTGCGCCCAACCTGCACGATATGGGGCTAATGACCAAACGTGATTTTGATAATTACTATAAGTTTTTTGAAACGCTGAAAAGTATGGTGCAGCCGCCCGATCTTATCATTTACCTGAAAGCATCGGTACCCACATTGGTTGCACAGATACAAAAACGTGGCAGGGAGTATGAAGAAAACATACGGCTTGATTATTTGAAAAAACTGAATGAATTTTATAACAGCTGGATAGATAATTACAAAGAAGGCCCGCTTTTGATAATTGATGCGGATAATAATAAGTTTGCTGAGAATGAAGAAGACCTTGGAAAGATAATAACCAGTATAGATTCTAAGTTGTTTGGACTATTTTAATTTAGAATGGATCAATATTGAATGTAGGGGTTCAGAAAGTAAAAATTCAGCATTCAAAAATATTCGATATTCGTACATTCAACATTCGCCATCAATCAATCAGGGAATTTTTCATTGCATAAAAAACAAGCCCAACAGAGTTTTTAACACCAAAGCGTTCCATCAGCCTGTCTTTTATAGCTTCTACGGTCCGGGCGCTTATATCCATTTTGGCTGCAATTTCCGAGGCGGTAAATTCCATACAAACCAGTGTAAGTACTTCTTTTTCACGGTCGCTCAAAACGACTTCCGAAGTAAGCGAAGGATTGAATTTTTGTTTGGAATAGTTTTTCTTTATCAGCACTTTGTTCACAAAAGGGTTAAGGTAAAACCCTGTACGCATCACATCCATGATCGCTTTTTTTATTTCAGAAGGGTCGGTACTTTTTAAAAGATAACCGGCTGCACCACAATCCATCAGGTGCCCAACAAAGCGTTCGTCCTCATACATTGTAAGAATAATTACACGAATGTTGGGGAAGTTTTTAGTAATAAGTTTGGTTGTATCAATGCCGTCTTTTATCGGCATTTTTAGGTCGCATAAAATCACATCTGGCTCAAACTCAGGTATTTTCGCAAGCAGGTCTTCGCCATTTTCCGCTTCCATCACAAATTTTATGTTGGAATAACTGCGCATGGAAAGTATTACACCTTTCCTGAAAATTTTATGATCGTCTGCTATTGCAACTTTAATTTCATTCATAACTTTGGGATGTTGCAAAATTACGCAAAAGAATTTTCATTATAGGCAATGGTTAACTACAATATTCAGCCAATGTTAAACCGGGCTGAAATGTATGCTAGTTAAATGGCTGGTTCCCTTGGTATTTCTATGGTTACCTTATAGTAGGTTTTACTGGGGTCAATTTCAAAGAATATCCTGCCATTCAACACTTTAATTCTGCTGGCAATATTTTTTAAACCCAGGCCGGTAGTGCTTTGGTTCAGTTTATCAAAATCTGCCTGCACAATGCCAATACCATCATGATGTATTCTAAAATACATTTTGTTACCACTTATATTCTCCGTTAAATGAATAAAGCCTGGGTTACTGTGTTTAAGGATGTTATTCACCAGTTCCTGAATGATTCTGAAAACAAGCAGTTCCTGGTCTACTTTCAGCCGTACGCGGTAATCGTGAAAGCGGGCACTTGCGTTTAAGCTGCCGCTGGCACCTATTTTCTGAAAAAGATCGGTGGCTGCACTCTCCAGCCCAAAATTCTTAAGGGTGGGTGGCATCAGGCTGTGACTGATGTTACGTATCAACAGAATAGCATCATCCAGTATCTGTTTGGCGCTGAAGATACT
>JBBRCM010000141.1:0-10684 GCA_038204855.1 Chitinophagales bacterium | reverse complement strand
AGTTTGCCCCTGGGCAAACTTTGGTATGATACAGAGGGCAAGATGATCAACGCTCATGGTGCTGGCATCCTCTATCGTAAAAAAACCTATTATTGGTTTGGCGAAGTAAAAGGCATGGGGAAAGACGGTAACAACGCTATGGATGGCGTGAGCTGTTATTCTTCTAAAAATTTACACACCTGGAAAAATGAAGGGTTGGCTTTAAAGATGATAGCCGATACCAATAGTATGTTACAAACGTGCTGTATTTTAGAAAGACCCAAAGTTATTTATAATGCAAAGAGCAGGAAATTCGTTATGTGGTTTCACCACGAGTTGAAAGATCAGGGATATAAAGCCGCTTTAACAGGATTGGCAGTTGCTGATAAGCCCACTGGTCCGTATCAGTACATTAAAAGTATAAGACCTAATCAAAGAATCTGGCCTGCTAATTTAGTAGACGACCAAAAGCCTCCGCTTGATTATACACTACCTATCAGAAAAGATACAGCCTGGAGTTCAAAAGTGATTGAGGGCATGTTTGTAAGAAGAGATTTTGAAAAAGGGCAGATGGCCAGAGACAAGACATTGTTTGTAGATGATGATGGCACTGCGTATCAAATTGCTTCTTCGGAAGATAATCAAACATTACATGTATCGAAACTAAATGAAGATTATGCCGGTTTTTCCGGAGAGTACTATCGGATACTGCCGGGTCAAAGTAACGAAGCTCCCGCAGTTTTTAAATACAAAAACAAGTATTATTTATTTGCATCGGGTACAACCGGATGGAAACCGAACCCCGGGCGTTCCTTTGTAGGTGATAATATTTATGGTCCCTGGCAATCGTTGGGCAATCCGGTACAGGGAACTGAAGACGATAAAGCCACTACCTTTCATTCTCAGAGTACTTATATTTTAATGGTTGCCGGAAAAAAGAATAAGTTCATCTATTTAGGCGACAGGTGGACACCTGATACTGCAGCGGAAGGAAAATATATCTGGCTGCCGGTTACGTTTGAAAAAGGCAGGCCTGTTATTTACTGGAAAGATGCCTGGTGATTGATGCTTAAAATTTGATTCAAATCCCCCCCCTTTTTGTACTGTATATTACCCAGCTTATTGCATTTGTAATCACTACTTTTATACCGATACTTTTGCTGATGAGCTTCCTGAAAATTTAAAGCTATATGTCTTTTATACCTAAAGAGAGAATAATAACCTTACATAAATCAGCCACAGGTGGTAAATTTCTGTTAATCGGGAATATTTCATATTTATGCTCCTTAATCCCAATATTTAAAAAATAGATTTGAATTCAAAACAGCTGCGATGGAAAATAATATAAAAAGTTTAAAAGAGGAGTTTAGTAAGTTATTCGGAACTACCCGTGACCCATTAATTGTGCGTTCACCGGGCCGGGTAAATATCATTGGCGAGCATACGGATTATAACAATGGTTTTGTTTTACCGGCGGCAATTGATAAAGCGGCTTATATCGCTATGGCTTTAAGGCATGATAACGAAATTCATCTTTTTGCAAAAGATCTGAACGAGACTTTTTCAATATCAATCAATGATTTAAAACCGGTGGGTGATATAAGCTGGCCAAATTATATCCTGGGCGCTGTGGCTCAGTTTCAGAAAAAAAATATTTCACTCAAAGGTTTTAATGCAATACTTACCAGCGATGTACCAATGGGTGCCGGCCTTTCTTCATCGGCTGCAGTTGAGTGTGCAACAGTATTTGCGTTAAATGAATTGTTGCAAACTAACCTTAATAAAATTGAGATGGTGCAAATGGCTCAAAAAGCAGAGCATGAATATGCAGGTGTTATGTGTGGCATTATGGATCAGTTTGCTTCTGTAATGGGCAAGCGTGATCATGTGATCAAATTAGATTGTCGTTCATTGGAATACCAATACGTACCATTCAAACTGGATGGTATCAAAATTTTACTGTTGAATACAAATGTTAAGCATTCGCTGGCATCATCAGAATACAATACCCGCAGGCAGGAATGTGAGCAGGCAGTTGCCTGGATAAAAGAACATCACCCAGAAGTAAATTCATTAAGGGATGCTACGGAGACTATGTTGGATGAATATGTGTTACCCAAAGATGCTATGATAGCTATGCGAAGCCGTTTTATTGTACAGGAAATAAATTGGCTGCAAAAAGGCTGTGACGATTTAACAAAGGGGGATATCAATGCACTTGGAAAAAAAATGTTTGCAACACATGATGGTTTAAGCAACATGTATGCAGTGAGTTGTAAAGAGCTGGATTACCTGGTTGACTTTGTACGAAACAACGAGGCAGTTATTGGTGCAAGGATGATGGGTGGCGGATTTGGCGGCTGCACCATCAATCTTGTAAAAGAAGATGCCATTGATGTATTAATTGAATTAATAAAACCAGCTTACGAAAAGAAAATGGGTTTGCCATTGACTTATTACATCGCATCAATTGAAAACGGAACAGAAATAATCTCCTAAACTATGTTTGATTTAAAGGAACATTCGCATACACGGTTTAATATTTTAACGGGAGACTGGATTTTAGTTTCGCCACACAGGATGAAGCGGCCCTGGCAGGGTAAAGTAGAAGATTTATTAAAAGATGAAAGACCTGTATAGGATGCTCGGTGTTATTTTTCGGGGAAGGCTCCGAGGTTATCAATGTAGGTACAGGAAATGGAATATCCGTTTTGGAATTAATACATGAATTTGAAACAATAAATGCTGTAAAATTGCATTACAAAATAGGTGATCGCAGGCCTGGCGATGCACCGGCTTTATATGCTGATGTTACAAAAGCAAATGAAGTATTAAAATGGAAGGCAGAAAAAAATCTGGCAGATATGGTAAGAGATGCATGGAGATGGGAAAAAAATGTTGCTGCAATGGAAAAGTGAGTAAATCTTTTTTCATTCAAAATAGAATATAGAAATAAACCCAAATAATAAATAACCAAACACACTAACTCATGAACAGTTTAGTAACCGCCGATTATCTGGTATTCATTTTCTACTTCTTATTGGTAACTTCTTATGGAATTTATATTTATAAGAAAAAAAAGAAAACAGAAACAGACACAAAAGATTTTTTTCTTGCTGAAGGTTCGCTTACCTGGTGGGCCATTGGGGCATCACTAATAGCATCTAATATTTCTGCCGAACAATTTATCGGCATGAGTGGCGCTGGCTTTACCATGGGTATGGCTATTGCAGCTTACGAGTGGGTAGCGGCCATAGCGCTTATCATCATAGCAATATGGTTCATGCCCATTTACCTGAAGAATAAAATATTTACCATGCCGCAGTTTTTAAAACAGCGGTATAACGAATCGGTG
This sequence comes from Chitinophagales bacterium, assembly GCA_038204855.1. Taxonomy (GTDB): domain Bacteria; phylum Bacteroidota; class Bacteroidia; order Chitinophagales; family Chitinophagaceae; genus Ferruginibacter. The sequence goes on along the minus strand of JBBRCM010000141.1, from coordinate 7,350 downwards.
AGTTTGATCATGGCTATTTTTTGGTTATTTCTTTACGTTTTTGTAAACCTTACATCTATTCTCTTTCTTGGAGCTCTGGCCATTAATAATTTAAGTGGGGGAGATCATTTTCACCTGATCATGATCGCATTGGCCGGTTTTGCACTCATCATAACCCTGGGTGGTATGAAAGTGATTGGATACACGGATGTTATACAGGTAGTGGTATTAATTATAGGCGGTTTAGTTACCTCATATGTTGCACTCACATTGGTGAGTGAACATTTTGGAATGGGAAAAAATATACTTGCCGGGTTTAATAAGTTGATGGAGGATGCACCGGAACATTTTAGAATGATATTTGATAAGCCGGGCGAAAAAACTACCCAGGCAGAGGTAAATAATTACCTGGCGCTGCCCGGTATTGCCATGTATGCGGCAGGGCAGTGGATAGCCAATTTAAATTACTGGGGATGTAACCAGTATATAACACAACGGGCCTTGGGTGCCGATTTAAAAACTGCCCGTACCGGAATTTTCTTTGCAGGTTTTTTAAAGATATTAATGCCTGTTATTGTAATGCTTCCAGGGATAGCAGCATTTGTTTTGCATAAAAACGGAGGACTTCAAACAGAGATGATGGTAAACGGAAAGGTGAGTGCTGATAATGCATACCCGGCAATTTTGGCCTATTTACCGAACGGTTTAAAAGGCTTATCAATTGCTGCACTTACCGCCGCCATTGTTGCATCTTTGGCCGGTAAAGTGAATAGTATCTCCACCATCTTCACACTCGATATTTATAAGAAGTACATTAATAAAGAAGCTACTGAAAAAAAGATGGTGTGGCTGGGCAGGATAGTTATTGCATTGGCCATGGTTGTAGCTATTGCTTTTACATGGAATGACCTGCTTGGTATAAGCAGTGAAGGTGGATTTACGTTCATACAAAAATACACAGGTCTCATTAGTCCGGGAGTATTTGCCATGTTTATTCTCGGCTTCTTCTGGAAACGTACTACCGGCGCAGCTGCTATCGCCGGCTTATTATCCGGCTTTTTATTTTCTTTATTCTTTATGAATTATGCACCTTCTGTTTTTGGTAATGAAACATGGCTCTATACCGCATTTAAAAATGGGGCAGGTGTTTATGAAATTCCGTTCCTGATAAATATGGGATACAGTTTCTTTTTTACTGTTGCAATAATGGTGGTTATCAGTTTATTTGGTCCTAAATTTAATCCTAAAGGATTGGAAATTGACAGCAGCATGTTTAAGATAAAACCAATGCATACCGTGCTTATTGTAGTTATACTGTTGATGATAACGCTGATTTATGCTAAGTTTTGGTAGAAGTTGTTGCAGCAGATACAATACTGTCCGTTAACTTGTATTTGAAAAAATTTATGAAAAGAACAAAGGACATATATTTACGTGTTTTGTGTAGTATTTGTCTATTTTGTTCCTGCAATAATATTCAATATTTTGATGAAGCACAATCAAAAAAAGATAGCGCTCACTCCTGTATGAATGTGCCCAACAGGTTTGCAGGTAACCCAGATAGCAACTCAATAAAATTCAGTGGAGATACATCGCTGACTGGTATGGTTTTAATTCCCGGCGGAATATTTGACATGGGTGGTGATAATGAACAGGCAAGTGCAGATGAATATCCAAAACATAAAGTACAGGTATCGGCATTTTACATAGAGATAACTTAAGTAACCAATGCACAATTCAACAAATTTGTGGATGCCACAGGGTACATAACTATCGCGGAAAAAAAACCTGATTGGGAGGAGCTCAAAAAAACAGTACCTCCGGGAACCCCGCAGCCACCGGATAGTGTAATGATTGCGGCATCACTCGTTTTTAAAAAACAACCGGCCCGGTAAATGTCAATGATTATTCCCAGTGGTGGACCTGGGTTAAAGGAACAGACTGGAAGCATCGGGAAGGGTCCGGTAGTTCTATTGCAGGAAAGGAAAATTATCCTGTAGTGCAGGTAAGCTGGGATGATGTAAGGGCTTACTGCAAATGGGCAGGCAAGCGTTTACCAACAGAAGCAGAATGGGAGTTTGCAGCAAGGGGGGAGCTTACAAATAATATTTATCCCTGAGGCAATGAAAATGTAAATGTGGGCAAGCCCAAAGCAAATTCATGGGAAGGAAAGTTCCCTTATTTGAATGAAAAAAAAGATGGCTACATAACATCAGCACCGGTAAAAATGTATGCACCTAATGGATATGGGCTCTATGATATGGCAGGTAATGTGTGGGAGTGGTGCAGCGATTGGTATAATACCGATTATTATAAAACGATTGCAAACACAACTTCAATAAATCCTAGAGGAGCTGATAAAAGCTTTGATCCTGCCGAACCCTATCCAGAAAAAAGATCTTTGCGGGGTGGCAGCTTTCTATGCAACGACAGTTATTGCAGCGGTTACCGGGTAGCACGTAGAATGAAAAATAGTCCAGATACAGGATTGGAACATACCGGTTTCAGATGTGTTAGGGATATTAGGTAAGATATATTAATGATGCAAGTTCATTCCCCAAGGGATTTAGCCTTGTAATAAATTACGGCAGTATCAGTAGGTTTAGCCAATATTTACTAATTTGAAACATTGATAAAATCATGCACAATTTGCAACCTAAATTTTATTTGTTCGGAGACCTAACATTTCTGAAAAGACACCGCATCTCCACTCTCTTACACATATAGGCTATTGTATTTCATCAGGGGAATGTATTCCTTCCCCCACTCACAAACATTCCAGCTGATTTAAACAGCAACACATAATCACTTCATCATGCACTGCTTCGTATGGCAGTGGGGCCACAGTCACTTTTTATCCACACATTCCCTATAATTTTGCGATCCGGGGTTCTCTCTTTAACTGCCTAACCACACTATCTTCCAATTGGTCATTCTTAGCAAACAGAATTAGGATTGGCACTTGCTTATCGTCAGTGAACTAAAATTATGGCTAAATCATCCGAAATTAGGGTCGAACTAGCAGTAGTGATTCCGACTATTTTAAATCTCTACATTTGTAGGAATTTTTTATGCCACATTATGTTTACATATTACGCAGGCTCAAAGACTCCAAATATTACATTGGTGAAACTCATGATGTAGAAGCAAGACTTATGTTTCACAATTCCGGGAGACAGCGGTTCACAAAAAATAGAATTCCCTTTGTACTCATTTTAGTCGAGCAATTTGAAAACCGGGATGCTGCTTTTGCCAGAGAAAAACAAATCAAAAGCTTGAAGGGTGGAAATGCTTTTAAACAACTCATTTTTGTGATTTAGCCCGGCCGTTGGCGGGGCATACGTCTGGGAGGCTTGGGATTCGTCCCGCAGACGGTAAATTGTCATCCCGACGTAACGAAATGGAATTAATTTGATTTAAATTGATCCTGTTTTTAATTATCCTTTGCTATTTTCAAAACGGTAGTTTATATGCTGTTACCGTGTTGTTCAATAGCAGTATTAATTATTTTTTCAAGATTATCCAATTCAAATGGTTTCTGTAGCATATAATCAGCGCCAGCTTCCTTTGCCAGCTCTTCAACCTTGCTGTTGGCACTAAAGAAAACAACAGGTATATGTTTTAGGTGTTCAATACTCTTTATAAGCTGCACTGCTTTTACACCTCCGATATCCGGAAGCCAGTTATCCATTAATATCACATCGGGTTTATAGCTTTCAATATCTGTAATAATTTCCCTGCAATTTTCTTTACAAAGCACATCAAAGCCCTGAAGCTTTAATATGGTAGCGCAAATTCGCAATATATCAACATCATCATCGTATACCAATATTTTCTTCATTATCGCTTAAATATGATCATTACAAAATAAAACCAGTTAACACAATCGTACTTTTTAGTTTAATCACATTTCCCGACTTTGCGGTACATGTTCTGACAGAAAGTAATTTCTATCTATCAATTTAATTGAACTTTTATCTGAATTTCAATTACCAGTGTTTCGTTATTCAGGATTTGCAGGCTACTATTGCAGTTTTTGGACGGGTTGACCGTTATCTTTTATTCAACGTAAGCTACTACATTTTTGTTCAGGAAATAATAATAATAAAAGACTGCCTTTTTCTTTACAAAATTTGTCTGGCTTTTAGAATGTGCAAATTATGTAAACTCTTTTAAAAATACGTAGCAGTTAGGTGGATAAAATAGGTTAGCTTGTAAGGCTACGAATATATTTTGTAGTAACCTGGTATGGAGAAAAAAAAATCAGATGAACTCTTTATTGCAAATACAGAGCTTGCATTTCAAAAACAGGGAAAAAAAGATAGAGCGGCTGAGTTAGCTATTGTTAACAAAGTAAAAGAAAAACGTGCCGCAGAGCTTATCATTGCCAGTAAAGAAATTGCCTGTCAAAACGAAGAAAAAGAAAAAAGAGCAGCAGAACTTATCATTGCCAATAAAGAACTGCTGGCATTCACATATATACCAAGTTATGATCTGCAGGAACACTTGCGTAAAATACAAATCTTTATAACCATCATACTCGAAAATGAAAATGAAAACCTGATTGATAAAGGAAAATATAATTTCGAGCGGATGCAACTGGCGGCTCAGCGTATGCAGCAACTCATTTACGATTTGCTGGCTTTCTCCCGTATCAACACTACCGATCATAAATTTGAAAAAACAGATCTCAACCACTTCATTAAAGAAGTTAAAAACGAACTTAGAGATACGATTGTAGAAAAACATACAACCATCGAAGTAGCAGAAATCTGTCCGGTAAATATTATTGTCTTTCAGTTCCGGCAGCTTATGTACAACCTTATCAGTAATGCAATTAAATTTTCAAAGCCCGATATCCCATCAGATATCACCATAAAAAGCAGCATTGTAAAAGGCAGTAAGTCAGATACCGACCAGCCGGCCTCCGTAAATTCAGATGATAAAGACCAACTCGTACAGAAAAAATTTTCTCCGGAAAAAAATTATTGGCATACCAGTGTTTCAGACAATGGCATTGGCTTTGAACCACACTTCAACGAATGCATTTTTGGCGTATTCCAAAAATTGCACAGCAAAGAAGTTTATGAAGGCACCGGCATTGTACTGGCTATTGTAAAAAAAATAGTAGAGAATCATAATGGAATCATTACTGCAACAAGCCGGTTAAAGAAAGGGGCAACCTTTGATATTTATATTCCGGCGAACTAAAATTATTAAGGCAGGCATCATTAAGTAACGAAAAATATCAAACGGGAATAAATACGTTATAAATGGAAATTTCATTATTATTAGAGGCTATTTACCAAAAATACGGATATGATTTCAGGCAGTATTCCAAAGCCCATATCAATCGAAGGATCAGGAACAGAATGGCACTGGCCAGATTAGAGGATGTTTCTCAAATTCAAACTAAAATTCTGAACGATGAAACATTTGCGTATGAACTTTTGCAGGATTTATCAATCACAGTAACCGAAATGTTTCGTGATCAGTATTTTTACGGGTCGTTACGTGAAAATGTTATTCCTGTTTTAAAAACCTACCCCTTTATAAAAATATGGCATGCCGGATGTGCAACGGGTCAGGAAGCATATTCGATGGCAATCATTCTGCAGGAAGAAGGTTTATATGACAGGACAACAATTTATGCTACTGATTTTAACCAACATGCTTTAAACAGGGCAAAAGAGGGAATATTTTCAAATGCAATTATTAAGGAATATACTATCAATTATCAATTGTCGGGAGGAAAAAAATCTTTTTCAGATTATTATACCTCCAATTATGATAACGTTATCATGAATCAATCGCTAAAAAGAAATATTGTATGGGCAAATCACAATTTGGTTACCGACAGCGTATTTGATGAGGTGCATATGATATTATGCAGAAATGTATTAATTTATTTTGATAGCAATTTACAAAACAAAGTGCAAAAACTTTTTTATGACAGCCTTATTAATGGCGGCATTTTATGTTTGGGGTCAAAAGAAGGTTTACCGTTTACCGACTTTTTTGAAAAATATATGGAGTTGGATAAAACCCAGCGAATATTTAAAAAGAAATATTAAAATGCGTTATGAAGCAATTGTTATAGGAGTTTCTTCCGGTGGGATGAATGCTTTGAAATTTATATTTTCAACATTGCCTGCCGATTTCAGCATACCAATTATTATAGTGCAGCATATGAGCGCACGTTCCGATAACGAATGGATAAAACTGTTAAACGAAAAAAGCAATCTTACTGTAAAACAAGCAGATGAAAAAGAAAAAATAGCCTGCCCGACTGAACAGTTGTTCGGGCGGGAAACCGGAAATATTTATATCGCCCCGGCTAATTATCATTTGCTGATTGAAAAAGATAAAACTTTTTCACTTACAATTGATGAACACGTAAATTTTGCAAGACCATCTATTGATGTGTTGTTTGAATCGGCAGCTGACGCATACAAAAACAAATTGATTGGGGTGATTCTTACAGGCTCTAATAATGACGGGGCAAAAGGTATAAAACGAATAAAAGAATACGGGGGTTTAGCCATTATTCAGGATCCGGAAACAGCGGAATCCCCTACTATGCCTGCATCAGCAATTGCAGTTATTAAACCAGACTATATTTTATCGCTGGAGAAAATAATTGAGTTGCTGATAAAAATAGACACAAACCAATCCCGATAGCTATCGGGACAAATAAAAAAATAAATATGACACTAAATAGAAAAATATTTATAGGGTTTATAGCATGTGCCCTGATACTTTTAGGAGTTGCATTTTTCTCTTTTAAAAACAGCGAAAAATTTATCGCTTCTAATGCCCTGGTAGATCAGACAAACAAGGTGTTGTATGAAGTCAGCCAAATTCTAACTGCAGTCACAGATGCAGAGACAGGCAATCGGGGTTTTATCATCACAGGCGATGATGTTTATTTAGAACCTTTCACAAATGCCGAAAGAACTATTGGTGAACACCTTGATAAAATAAAGGAGTTAACAAAAGACAATACCGTTCAGCAAAAGATTAAGGAACTTGAAAAGGAAATAAAAATACGTTTTAATCATTTAAAAACAGGCAATGCTCTTCGCAAAATAGTCCCGATAGCTATCGGGATTGAAAAGTCAAGGGAATTTGTTGTCTCAGGAGTTGGAAAAGAATCACAAGATAGAATAAGAGAAATAATTGATAGTATACAGAAGATAGAATATACATTACTTGCTGAAAGAAAACAAACCAGTGAGGACGATGCCAACAATTTTAATATGGTTTTTGTCATTTTAATACTCGTCATCATTCTCGTTCTTATTATTGTTTATAGTATAGTTACTTCAAATTTAAAAACGCTTAAAAGAGCTGAAGATGAAACTGCCAGCA
>JBBRCM010000140.1:0-10742 GCA_038204855.1 Chitinophagales bacterium | reverse complement strand
TTAGTGCGTGGCTGGCAAAACTACTACTGCCACTTTATTAAAAGTAACCTGAACGACCTTTGGCGCTTTGTAAACCGGCGCCTTGAGAAATGGTGCAAGTGGAACAAGCGGATGCATTTACGAAAGAGCCGTCAATGGCTCAACACTTTGTACAAAATGCAACCCCGTCTGTTTGCCCATTGGAGTGTATGCCCATGCTACTGATTGCCAACGCATCTTGAAGAGCCGTATGAATCGAGAGGTTCACGTACGGTTCTGTGAGGAGCAGGGGGTGAAATTCCCCTTGCTTACTCGACTGTATGCCGTGCTTCTACTCTTCAAGTGAAAATACTTCTTGTGTTCTTACAACGGCAGGAAATATAAGAAAGTTCAAAAGGCCCGTACTGCCCGCACAAGGAAATTGCTATTCTTGTTGCCGGCGCTCTGGACGCTATTACCGAAGTGTTGCTGCCATGTAGAGGTGTTGTCTAGCTCCGAAGAACTCCAATAGTTTGAATTAGAAAAACCGCCAACCAGATCCTTTTGTAAGTACAATAAATTTAGCTCATGTTTTGATGGCAAATACCAGTCCCCGTAAGTAACCCCAGCAACCGTAGGTGAATATTGGTTGCATACACTGGCTGCATTAAATACATTGCCGGAAAATTGCGCCTGCACTGCAATTATTTGGGATGTATTTTTTAATCCGGCACCAATACCATTAGCTTTGGCAGCAGTATTTATATACGTGCAACAAAACCAAAATATGCCCAGCCCGCCGTTCTGGTCATCCGGAGCTGCTACCAAACCATGTTGCCCGTTATCATATATATAAAACACAACTCCGCCGCCATAGTTTTCGCCAATATAATGCACGGTAGAATACCACGTAGTACCATTGTAAACCTCAAAAGCTTTGGTGCTGGTATTATAAATGGTTAGTCCAATATCCGGGGACGAAATTGCATTGCGTTGACCGGTGTTCATGCGGGGGGGGTAAAAATCCTTTTGTGGTGGAACTTATATCTAAAAGCGCCGATTGAGCCGGTGTTGTTGTGCCAATGCCGGTACTGCCGCTTCGCCAAACTGTTAATGCATTGCGGCGAATCTCATCATCAATATTAGCATCATAATAACCATTACCTACCTGGAATATGCGGTCTGATGAAGCAGTGTCATTAGGATTGGGCGTATCAGCAGCATCATTAAACATACCGACAACGGTACCCCCAAGCGCTTTAGAAATATTATTATATCCAAAAGCAGAAGCATACCTGCCGGTGGCTACAGCTTGTGTGCCCAGGGCAGTGGAACTATAACCGTTTGCGAAACATGTGGTACCAATCGCTATAGAGAAATCAGTACCTGCGTGTGCATTATAACCAAAAGCAAGGCTAGACATTCCTACTGCATTATTATTTAACCCCATGGCAATAGAATAAGGGCCGGATGCAATAGAAGAGTAACAGGATGCAAATGAATAGTTGCCAACCTGAAGTTTATCCCAGCTATCGCCGGAAGTATAACCTACTCTAAAGGCTGCTTTATCAGCATACCACATCATTCTCCTGCCGACGCCGGATATAGGCGGGTTACCGGGGCTAATCCCGTTGCACTAAAAACCACGCTGCTGTCTGTAACATGTAACCTTGCCATGGGCGTGGTTATTCCAATGCCGACATTTTGAGCGTTGATAAATCCACTCAAATACAAAAAGCATATCAACATAATCGTCCTAAGCATTTTAATGATTTTGTTTAAATATTAAAAAAAAGGTGACTTCGAAAAAAGTCCGAAATCCTTCATCTGCTGTCACCGAAAGTCTCGTTGCATGAATTTTAAGGTTTGTCACGACGTAGCATACAACATACAGGGATTGCTGATGTTGGGGCAGTCCGTGTTACGTCAGCTTGGTTAAAGATACAAAGTTCATTAGTATTACCAATGTTGATTTACTTACCTCAGCCCCAATATTGCAAAACCCCATGTGTGTGTCCAGCGAAGCTGCCTTTGCGATGAGAGCCGGCCTCTCGATGGGAGAAGTGGAGCAACCTTCACCATCAAACCGGTTGTATGCTGCGTTGCTTTAAGAAGCAGGGTGGTGAACGATACAACAGGTGCGTCTGTAAGAGCCGAACGCACAGTGAAGCGGCTGTCAGGTCTCGATAATTGCTACCGATGCAAAAAGGAACGATGCACATGATTGTTTCAAGGAGTTAACATTCGTTACAGGTTGCCAGAAGTGTTAACTGCATCCGGGATAAAGCCGCCGGGACTTACAGACAGGCGCAAGGGCGGAACTGGAGAACCTGTGCTGGTTGAATAATTGCAAGCCGGTAAAATCGTTCGTAGGTGCGCCAGAACGTGCGGTAACATTTAGAGGCAGAGCCATTAAGCATGCACAGGATTCAATTTCGGGAGTATAACTTTGCGAAAAAGATTCATGGAAAAGACCTGACAGAAAAAAAAGGAATATGGTAATGGGTTTCATGTTATGCATTTGCAGTACAAATTATAAAGATGCAGCAAATAAAAAGGGTAAAAAAAGGACAAATTCAGGAATTCTGGATTGAAAGTTTTAGTTTGGTGAATTTGAACACATCCTTACGAAAATGACTCATATCGTAGTAGCCATAGGCATAGGGTGAAAATGCTTTTTTATTGGCCACATAAGAGGTAAGTGCAGTTCTTGTTCTTATAATTGAAAAGTAATTTTTAGGTGAAATGCCTATCAGGCTTTTAAAATACCGATAAAGTGTTCTGTCTGTAATAGTCAATTCTTCCGCTACCTGTTTGTTTTTATATGTCATGTCGGAGAGTTCATAAGAGCGCACCGCATTCAATACTTTTTTATAGAGGTATTGATCTGCGAATTTGAGATTTAAACGGGCTAAAAAATGCTGCTGGATAAGTTTTGTCCGCTCTTCAAAACAACCAAGATTTTTTAGTTTAAATAGTATGCCGGGGGAAAGCACGGTATTAGTGTTTATAACATCAGTTCCTATTTTTCTCTGTTCAATTCCAAACACAGCCTCAAAACCGCCGTGATGAAACTTAATGGTGAAAATATTATCAGACCGACGATTTGTTCTTTCTACAATATCGCTTCTGAGTAATAAAATATCGGTACCGGCATTTATAAAGAACTCTTTATTACCATTTTTTAAATGATATGGTGAGCCGAGGTTTATCCAGATGGTGGGGGTATAACTCGGAAAAAGTTTTACAGTAAATTCTTCAGAAGTGATGTATTGGTTAGTGGCATCTAATGAAGTTTCGGAAAAAAATTCTATATAGTCTGCCAATTCCTCACATGGAGTTCTGAATTGGTAAAGTTTCCTGATATTGTCGAAAATTTCAACCATTTTCCCCCGAGTTTGTCTAAAATACCTGAATGTAAAATCTAAATATTATTTCTCCTTCTCAACCCTGGTAGGCGTATCAATGCCGTTTACAATGGTTTTGCTGCTGAGGGCAATTGCTTTAATGATTGATGCCATATTGTTCATATCAAGCGTACCAATTTCATCGCTTTGTTTATGGTAATTTGGTTCGTTGTTTGGCACCTCTTCCATTTTAGAAGTACTGATGGTATGCGCAGGCACGCCCAGTTGGGCAAGGGTTGCATTATCGCTCCGGTAAAATAAATTTTGTTTGGGATACGGGTCGGGTTCAAAATGAAAAGCAGAACCTTCAAGATTAGCCTGTAGTATTTTACCCATATTGCTTTTTTCGTAGCCTGTTACGTAGGCACTGTTGGTACCCCATTTACTGCTGGTGCCAATCATTTCAATATTAAACATGGCCACTACTTTATCGGCATTTAGTTGTTTGCTGAAGTAACGGCTGCCATAGCCACCAATCTCCTCGGCGGTAAAGGCAACAAAAATCAACGTGCGTTCATTATTTTTTAATTCGCTAAAATATTTTGCCAGCATCATTACAGCCGTAGTGCCGGCAGCATCGTCGTTGGCACCATTAAAAATACTGTCGCCTTTTGCATCGGGCTTGCCAATGCCCAGGTGATCGTAATGCCCGGCAAAAACCACGTACTCATCTTTTTTAGTTTTACCCGGTATTACGCCAACCACATTTTTCAGCGTTTGCTCTGTTACCTGGCTTGTAGCATGCAATTGCATTTTGGCGGGGCTGCTATTGGCAGTTAAAATAAAAACCTGGGTTGAGGGCGATGTTAATTTATCGCGGCCTGTTATCCATTGTATGCGTTTGAAAAGCTTGGCATGGGCCGTATCAACCAATACAACTAAGTTTTTTCCTGTTTGGGATAAGGGATAGATCATCTGGGCAAAATCATCTTCTTTTTTTACAATAATTTTTTCATACCCCTTAAAACCCTTTATATCGGTATTGGCTACTGATGCGTTAATTACCACGTTGGCAGTACTGAGTGGCTCTGCATCAAGCATTCCGCTTAATTCAATTGTTTTTGATTTAACCAATGTCAACTGCTGAAAATACCCTTCTTTCTTTTTACCCAAAAACTCCAGTTTGCTTTTTGCAAATTCCGCAGCAATAAAATCGGCGGCTTTATCAATACCGGGTGTAAAGGTTTTGCGGCCCTGCATATCATCTGCCGATAGTATTTTTTCAATACGCTCTACTTCAGTTACGTTTATGATTTTATCAATATCCTGCGCAGCAGCAGAAAAAAAACAAAGCAACAAAGCTGATGCAAATAATAATTTAGAAAGCGCCATAAATAAATTTTGAAAAGCTTTATTAAATTGAGAAAGTAACAATCTGAAAAACCTAAAACCCAGAACTCCAAACTTCTTACAAACTCATCATCTCTTTAAACTTCACCGCCTGCCTGCGGCTTACTTCTATCTTTTCGCCACCCTGCAGTTCAAGTAAAAGTCCGCCGTTAAAGTAGGGTTCAATTTTTTCAATCATACGCAGGTTTACAATATGCTTGCGGTTGGCCCTGAAGAAAAGTTTTTCATCCAGCCTTTCTTCCAGGGCGTTCAGTGATTTTAAAATTAATGGTTTGTAGCTACCAAAAAATACTTTTGCATAATTGCCCACGCTTTCAAACAGCCTTACTTCGCCCAGTTTTACAAACCAGCAGCGTTCGCCATCTTTTACAAATACCTGGTCTTTATCGGTTAAAATGCCGCGGTTAATGCCGGCCATGGTAGCAGCCATTTCTTTTTCATCGGCCAAGTGTAGTTTCTGTATGGCATCGGCCAGGCGTTTTGGCTCCACGGGTTTCATCAGGTAATCGAGTGCATTTACTTCAAAAGCCTTTAAAGCATATTCATCGTAAGCCGTTGTAAAAATTACATGCGGTGCACTGTCTAATTCGGTAAGCATATCAAAACCTGATTTACCAGGCATTTGTATGTCAAGAAAAATAAGATCGGGAGAGAGGTTCTCGATCTTTTCCAAACCTTCTGCAGCATTGGCGGCTTCGCCTACCACTTCAATTTCCGGAAACTCCAGCAATAGTTTTTTTAGTTCATTCCTGGCTAATCGTTCATCATCAATTATCACAGCCTTCTGCATAGTATAAAATTTTTTGAGTTGAGTAATTTTTTAAACAAGAACCGGTAATGTTACTTTTGATTCAACCATCGTTGCATCCAGGTTTTTTATCTCGAAAACAGCTTTGCCCTGGTACATTAAATTCAGGCGGTCCTGTGTACTTTTTATTCCAAAGCCCTCGCCGTTCGGGATCTTCAGCAATTGCCCGGTATTTTGTACCTGCAGTTGCATAACGTTATCTTTAAAAATAGCAACAACACGTACCACACCACCTAAAACCTGTTTGCTGATGCCGTGTTTAATGGCGTTTTCAACCAATGTCTGCAGCATCATCGGCGGCACCTGCTGCTGTAAGGTATCTTCATCAATGTCAAATTCAATCCTTAATCTTTCTTCAAAACGCATCTGCTCCAGTGCCAGGTAATCTTTTACAATATCCAACTCTTTTTCCAGCGATACTGTTTCCGATTTTTCGGCCTGCATACTGCTGCGCAGGATATTGCTTAGTTCAGTAATTGCCCTTCTGGCACGTTTGGGGTTTTCATCAACCAGGGCACGTATGCTGTTGAGCGAGTTAAATATAAAATGTGGGTTGATATGCGATTTAATGGTTTTTAATTCCAGTTCTTTTACGGTTGTTTCCAGTTTCAGGCGGTCAATCTGGTCTTTCCTGTTTTTTTCTACATAATGATAAACAATGTAGATGAGCATCCAGATGGCAATAAGCATTAAAGTATAATATACACCAACCAGGTCCGATTTATTTTCATACACCCATTCTCCATTTTTGTTTCGTACCCAACCTGTTGTTTTTTTTATTTCGGAAATTCCTTTTTTAATTGTGCTGTCTTTACTAAATAAATTTACTTTGTAATAGGCAAGGGAATCCATTCCGAATTGGGATTCCATTTTTATAGCCTTCTCCAGTTTTTGATTGGTGTAATATTTATCGTATGAATATCCCGAACGGGCTTCAATGTAATTACTGCCAAAATACAATATGGTGCCTGTTGCGCCAACCGATAAAATGAACATAAAAAAAATGCGGTTAAAAGAAAATTTTAACCAGTTTGTTTTTTTTATGATGAAACGAAGCAGGTGGGTGGTTAAGATACCTGATACCAAAAGAATACTCAGGCTTACAACATATTCCTTTTGGCCACCTTGTTCTTTAAAACGGTCTCCAAAAACCACAAAATTAAAGTACAATAAAATCAGCCCCCAAACCCCCCAGCCGGTTAGTTGGCAAAGCCAATATCTAACATTTGTTTTATGCATATTGTAAAATTACTCCCCAATGTAGGGAATTTAATAATGCTTTTGATTAATGGTGATATGATGGTTTGGGAGGTTGCTCATTGTCAGCGTTATATGACAATAGGCGGTTTCTGCCCTGTCTTTACTTTTTCAGCAGCTCAAAGGCATGTGACCAGCGGTTATTTAAAATACCCGGAATGCACCAAAGAATGCAGAGCGGTTCAATGGCACGGGCTGCTTCCGCCATGCCCATATCTTCAGTTTCCCAACCAAAAGCATCCAGTATTTTGGTAACTGTCTTCTTAGCTTCTTCATCATTGCCACAAATGAACATGGTTGGTATTTGGCCGCCCAAATCGGGTTTTTACATAAAGGCATTGCCAACGCTGTTAAATGCCTTTACCAGTTTTGCATCGGGCAGTAGTTTTTGTAACTGCTCCATCAGCGATTCATCTGTGCTGGTGAAATAAGGAAGTACTCCATTAACCGGCGGTTTTGTGTGATCAATAGGATTGCTGGCATCAATAATTACCTTATCCTTAAAATTTACAATGTCGGCTGTGTTGATTACAGCAGCCATTATATCGCCCGAAGCTGCGAGTACTATCAGTTCGCCAAACGTTGCAGTCTCTTCAAAAGTTCCCGCTTTTGCGTCTGGGTTTTCTACAAGCCATTTTACAATCTCATCTTTTTGCACATCCCGGGTGCCCGGCATTACTTCATTGCCTTCCGCAATAAATGCATTACCCAATACACGGCCTACGATGCCGCTGCCTAAAACTCCAATTTTCATAAAAAATGTTTTAGTGATTAATGATTAGTTTTACAACCAACAAAAAATTGTTCATGGCCAACCCGAATTTAAATAATGAATCTGAATTTTTAAATTCTGCAGAAAAAGAATTTGAAAATACCATCAGGCCAGCGGCTATTGACGATTTTTCGGGCCAGCCGCAAATTATTAATAATATTACCATCTTTATTAAAGCCGCCAAAATGCGTGGTGAGGCGTTGGATCATATTCTTTTTCATGGCCCGCCGGGACTGGGAAAAACAACCCTGAGCCGCATTGTAGCCAACGAGCTGGGTGTAAGCATACGTGAAACCAGCGGGCCGGTTATTGAAAAAGCCGGCGACCTGGCAGGCCTACTCACCAACCTGGAGCCTAATGATGTTTTATTTATAGATGAAATTCACCGGCTAAGCACCGTGGTTGAAGAATACCTGTATGCCGCCATGGAAGATTTTCGCATTGATATTATGATTGACAGCGGACCCAATGCCCGTAGTGTACAGATAAATTTAAATCCATTCACTTTAATTGGTGCTACAACAAGAAGTGGTTTATTAACGGCTCCCCTGCTTTCACGTTTCGGTATAAAATCACGATTAGAATATTACGATGCGGTTACGCTTAAAAATATTATCCTGCGGTCTTCTAAAATATTAAACACCAAAATTACCAGCGATGCGGCTGCAGAAATTGCGGGCCGCAGTCGAGGTACGCCACGTATTGCAAACGGACTGCTGCGGCGGGTACGTGATTTTGCACAGGTGATAGGCAACGGCACCATCGACCTCGCTATTACCGAACATGCTTTAAAAGCATTGAATGTAGATAAGCACGGACTTGATGAAATGGACAACCGGATACTGCATACCATTATAGAAAAATTTAAAGGGGGCCCGGTTGGCATTACCACCATTGCAACTGCCGTTGGCGAAGAAGTAGGTACGCTGGAAGAAGTGTATGAGCCTTTTTTAATACAGGAAGGGTTTTTGCAACGCACCGCCCGGGGAAGAGAAGCTACTGCAAAGGCTTATGAGCATCTGGGTAAAAAATCGGCTTTTGGTGGGGGTGAGAATTTGTTGTTTGGGAATACAAAGTAATTCCTGTGGGAAGCCGTCTTCGACAAGCTGCTAATGACATGTATTTTAAAAGGTTGATAAGCAATTTTTTACAAAATTTAATTTAGCCACAAAGGCTCTAAGGCACTAAGGAAAATGCGTAGCATTTTTCTACTTCGTGCCTTTGTGCCTTCGTGGCGAACCCTTTTCTCAGCGAAGCTGAGAGAAATTTTCATTGTCATTGGCAAAGAGCTTAAAACATTTTTATGAGTGCCTCAGACTGACAGCTTTCTGTCATGTTGAGCTTGTAGAAACATAGACAGAAAGCGACCGTAAATAATTTATAATCTTGACGGGTCTAATAAAAAAATGCCGCTGTAAAGCGGCATTTTATATTTTACTAAAAATAAAATTACTCTGTAACCACCAGCCTGAAACCATTCCCATGAATGTTCACAATTTCCAGTGCAGTATCTTCTTTTAAATACTTACGCAGTTTGGCAATGTAAACATCCATGCTGCGGCCGTTAAAGTAAGTGTCGCTACCCCATATTTTTTTCAGTGCAATCTCACGGCTAAGCAAATCGTTTTTGTATTCGCTCAGCATTTTCAGTAACTCATTTTCTTTAGGCGAAAGGGTTTGTGTTTTACCATCAATGATCAGCTCCCGCAGGCGTGGGTTAAAATGATACTTGCCCAGGTCGTATTCTGCATTCACTTCTTCACGGTGCAACTCTTCATTGCGCTTTAAAATTGCTTTTATCTTAAGCAGTAAAACCTCACTGTCGAAGGGTTTGGTGATATAATCATCGGCACCCAGTTTATAGCCCTGAATAATATCATCTTTCATCGTCTTTGCACTTAAAAAGAACAAAGGCACATCAGGATTTACATCGCGTATTTCTTCAGCCAATGTAAATCCGTCCATATTCGGCATCATCACATCCAGCAGGCAAAGATCAAATTTTTCACGTTGAAATGCAGCCAGGCCGAGCTTGCCGTCTCTTTCTAATGTTACTTCGTAATCATTTAACTCGAGGTAATTCTTTAATACCATGCCAAGGTTTGTATCATCTTCGCAAAGTAGTATCTGTTGTTTTACAGGTTCCATGTTTTTTTAGGTTTGATGCAAATAAAAATTAAATCAAAGTTTATACAGCGAATATAGTGCCTAATTTTTTGTTAAAGGTAGATTTTGTCATTAGTCATTAAGTCATTGGTCATTTTTGGGTGGAGGAGATTTGCCTATGCTTTTAATGTAGCTGTTAAGTAAAAAATCGCATTCTTTTAATTTGTTCAGTAAGTTGTTATATTCTTCTTCGGTAATTAATTTGCGGTTAAATGCTTTTTGATTCGCAGTTTTGGTTTCAAATAGTGAGCCTCTTGCATACCAGCAAAAGTTTTTATTTTCTTTGTAATGAAATCTTCCATATCCTTCTGAAATATTCAATGCGATTGAATCTGCTGCTCTCAGATACTGATCGCCTAAACTCTTCTTATTAAAAAGGTCCCATTTAACGGTGATATTAAAAACCAATTCTCCAATATTCATTGCAAGTTGGTAAACTTTTAATTCTTCAAGTAAAATCATACTTACTGTTTTAAGATCAAAATACTATTTAATCCAGAAAACTGCAACAATGACTTTATGACCAATAACTAATGACTTCTCAGATATTTCCTATCTGTGAGGGTTTTCAGAAAAGCAACCAGATCCATTTTTTCTTTTTCAGAAAGATTCAACGGGCTTTTTAAAGTACTATCTCTATTAATGGCATCGGGTACAAATTTTTGAGGATTGTTATAGTACTCTACCACTTCTTCCAGCGTTTTAAACATGCCGTTGTGCATGTAGGGAGCTGTAACGGCAATATTACGCAGGCCGGGTGTTTTAAATTTTCCAAGGTCGGTATCCTTGTTGGTGAGATTAAATAAACCGGCATCATTTAATTCTTTTTTGTCATAAAGCCCTATGTTTTTAAATTCATCTGTTGTAAAATCTTCCATGCGGTGGCAATCAAAACATTTGGCTTTATCGCCCACAAATAATTCCCGGCCTCTTTCTTCCGAAGCAGATAAATTTTTAATACTGTTGCTCCAGTCGTCAAATTTACTGTCAACGGTTTCCAACGTTTTTTCGTAGGCTGAAAATG
>JBBRCM010000139.1:0-10743 GCA_038204855.1 Chitinophagales bacterium | reverse complement strand
TCAATGCCTAAACAGACATATATCCACTATGAAAAAAATTAAAGATGAAGTTGAAGCATGGCAAACAAATAGAAATAATAAAAACAGCAAGATAAATTGGCAGTTCACAAACAAAGAAGCAAGAGTGAAATTGAAAAAACTCTATCCGTCAATTCATGATTAACATAACACTAGTTGTAAATTACTGGTTCACCAGAAAGGAGAGCTGTGGAGCAAATTTTGGTGCAAATGAAAAAGGGTTCAGAAACTGTTGTCTCTAAACCCTTGATTTTGAAGCTCCCCCCGCTGGACTTGAACCAGCGACCCTCTGATTAACAGTCAGATGCTCTAACCAACTGAGCTAGGGAGGAGTATGTATTTCCAACTAAGTATCGATTTGTTACAACCATAGAGAAGTAATCTACTTAGCGGGCAGCAAAAATAGTGCTTTTTACCTTTTACAAAAAAATAAAAGCAAATTAATTGCTAGTATTTTTTCAGAACGATACACCGAACAAAAAGCCCCGGATGATATTCCGGGGCCTGCAGCAGTAATGTCGAGCTGTAAACCATTAGGTCTGGCTATACTCTTTTGGCTTAAGCAAAATAATTCCTGCGGCTCATCATAGTGCGGCCCCTGCGTTGAATGTTCCACAGGTCGGCGCTGCTGAATATTTTAACGGGAATGACGACCCCAAGTGCGATTGTTTCATTTACCACGGTTGTTAATTTTTCAGTTTCAGATTTACTGATTTGTGAAAACTGGGTTGTTGATTGCTTTTTCATGACTTTTGTTTTAATTATGTTTAAATGTGTTTTTAAGATTTCGGCTTTTTTCGCTTCGCTTACTTTGATAACACGAAGATAGGGTGTATTTAGTACTATGCAAAACAAAGTACTAAGTATGTTGCAGTAATATGCAGTAATTATTACCCTTAAAATTCGTTAAAACACCTGCTGGTATTGTATTTTCAGTGACACGTGACAACAAAATATAAAATTACTTCATTTTGATGAACGGTAAATATGGCTGATGAGTGATTTCTGGAAATTTTTTTTCGAGGCTTTTTTGATTCCAGCCATTGAATCTGTTAACTATATATCGGTTGATAAGTTAAGTCGGCGAGCATCATCAGACACCCAGGCAAAATCTGGGTTTAAAAGGCTAAAGGGATGAATTTTGATCGGAAAATCCAGTTCAAGGGCTCAAATAGGCAGGAATTCAGGCTTTGCCCACATCTTTTGTAAAACTGTGGTTTTTTTAGGATTATTTTATTTCCAGATCGCTAATTTTGCGATTATGCAGTCGCCCAACTTTCATAAGTGTGATCATCGGCCCCAAAACAAAGTTTAAAAACCGGCGGCTATAGCTTTTATACACAGCTTCGCCAGAGAAAATACGGGTTAAATGCCGTTGCATATGTGGGCCTAGGAATCGGCCAAAAGCAGTATCCATCCGGTCTTGCCCAACTTTAAAGAGAGTAAACAGGCTGCCACTATACCAGCAATCAACGAGTTTTTGCCAAATGGAAAGCTCGTACAGCTGATACTTTTGATATTTTTCGAATGCCTTATCAGTGCCTGTTGCAATAGCTTCAGCCGCAGCAAAAGATCCTTTAATCGCTAAAAACAGTCCCGAGGAAAAGATTGGATCCAGGAAACCCCCGGCATCGCCGGTTAACAACCAGTTTTTACCATACATTTTCTGGGATATGAGCTGGTAATTATTGTATTGAACTACTCCAGTTTCTCTTTTGGCATTCCTGGTGAATTTTAATAGTGTCTCATCGCTCTTTAAATAATTATCGTATTGTTCTTCCTTGGTTGTTCCGTATTCTTTTAAGTGGTCGGGATTAATTACCACGCCTACTGAAGTACGGTCTGGTAAAGGAATCCTCCAGTTCCATCCCTTATTTAAACGGTGTAAATGGATATTATAAGGTTCAATTTTTTCGGCACCGCTCAGGTGGGCAAAAAGAGCAATGTCTTTACGTTTACCTGCCCTGGTAGGTATATCCAGCAGGCGTGATATGGCACGGGAACGACCGCTGCAATCTACAATCAGATCTGGCTGGCCGCTAAAATAATCATTGACGGCAGCAATTGTATCATCGCTTAGTTTTAACTGATCTGTATTGTCAACTCTTTCTAATTTTGCAATATGTTCAAAAAAAGTTACCCCTTCACGAACAGCCAGATCAAAAATGGTTTTGTCAAATTTTAAACGAGGTACATTATATGCATATGGTGGTAATCCGCCGCCTCCAAAACTAAATGGCGATGTTGCTTCCTCATCTTTACTTACCCACACCGAAGCACCCGGTTTATAAGTACTGTACGTTTTCACTTCGTCTTCTACGCCCAGCTCCCGTAAAAACGGGATAATAGCGGGTACCAGCGATTCGCCTACTATGATCTCGGGCCTTTTTTCCAGGTGAAAAACCGCTACTTTAAATCCTTTTCTTTTTAACAGGGTAGCAAGGGCACAGCCCGAAGGGCCTCCACCTATTATGGCAACAGTTTTAATATTTCGTTTCATACAATAAAAACACAAAAGTAACAGAATTAGCTTTTTTATTAAACCTAAATCCAATCAATATTTTTACCTGTTAAAGTAAAAGCCTTTCTCATAAGGAAAGTATTAAACATAAGTGAAATTGCGCCTGTCCTAAAAATTAAAAGCACCGGCAAGCCCCATTATATTTGGCCTGCTTTCGTTAATGCCTTTCATGTAAGAGAGCCTTATTTCAATATTTTTATGCTGCCTACCTACCCCAACTCTGAAGCCTGCATTTGCTGCTGGGCCATAAGTATTGGAAGTATAACTATCTATATAACTGTTGGTTACCGGGTCGTATCGGTTGGATGTTAAGAAATTGTCGTGGTGATAACCAAAACCGGCACCTACAAAATAACCATATCTTTTCCTGTTCTCTTTTGTAGAACCTCTGCCAATGTTTAAGTTGATGATGAGAGGGGCACTCAAGACAAACCCTATTTCACTACCACTACCATACCCATAAGGATCGTAAGAATAGGAAGTGGTTGCAGATATCCCTACACATAATGGAATACCAACGGATACAGAAAGTTTTTCAGTTTCTACAAAATTAAAACGCGGAAAATACGTAAAGCCTTCTCCGAGGCCTATGTCACTCTTGCTTCCCTGGGCGGTGGTACTTCCTATGAGAGTTATACCGGCGCCATGCATAAAAGTTTGAGAAAAAGCACTGGGTGTGATTAAAAACAGGGCAGCGGCTACAATAATTTTTTTCATATCATTAAAAGTTAAAGATCCTGACGAATACGGTTTACAATTGCAAATATAACATAACCAATATGGGCGTGACAAACCGGGTGGTATGTAAAACAAAAAAACTACCTGAATGTTACCTCAGGTAGCTTTTTCTATTACAGCAATTGTAATTTTATGTTAAGAACAAAACCGGAAATAATTAACTGAACAGTCCACCTTTCTTTAATTCACGGGTTCCCTGTCCGATTAAAAAGCCATTTTGGTAAATTTGAACCGTATATGCGCCTTGTACAAAATTGTTACCAGGTATAAATGCAAACTCTACATTCTTCTTTTTTGCAGTTTCCAGATCAACCGGCATTTTAGCGGTAAATGGCATTGCTACCTCCTCACGTGTTGTAAATGTTTCCGAACCGGTATTAATGGCTTTTCCATCAGGCCCCAGTACTACAACATATACATCAGTTGAGCCTGTTTGAATAATGCGGTTGTCTACATCAAAACTTACTATAAGTTTATCTACACGCTTTGCCGTGGTTGAAACTTTTTCTTTACCATTGCTTTTTACATTAATGGGTGTAATTACAATGTTGCTTGCGTTTAATGTAGATGCAATATCCACTTTCTTTTCAAGCGCCTGTTTTACTTCTTTAGTTGCAGTAAGGTCTTTTGTCAGGGTTTCTTTATCCTGCTTTAAAACAACATTGTCATTTGTAAGTAGCTGATTATCCTGTTTCAATTGTGCAATGTCGGCCTCCATTGAAGTAATCTTGTCGTTTAAAGAAGCAATCAACGTTTTTGCTCTGCCCAATTCAGCGGCTGTTGCATTTTTCTTATTTAAAATGCTGCGTATCTCAGCCTTTACCTTGGTAATTTCATCATTTTTTGCTGTAAGATTGCCTTCCAGCCCTTTATTTATTGTTTGCATAGAATCAAGCCTGGCCAGTGAGGCATCGAAATTTGCCTGTACATCACTTTTTTCATCAGATACTTTTGCAATCGTTGTTTCCTGCTGCTGAATGGTTTTTGTAGTGTCATTCTTAGCATAAATAGCATAGCCGGAAACGGCTATAATTCCTGCAGCTAAAACACCGATTACGGCATTTTTGTAATTGTTGCCCTTGGTAGCCTGTGCAGATGGCGTTGGGAAATTTGTTTCAGACATAATATTTAGATTTTAAGTTTAAAAAAATTTAATTTTCATATTCTATTACCGGAAGTCAGGTACCGAAAACCCAAAATCATGCCACAGTGTTTTTTTGTTCAAAACTTTTATTTCATGGCTTTTCTTTAACATTTTGGCCAGAAGCGTTGTTATTACCTGAATTTTAAAAGATTAGCTTAGATTTGATAACGGGTAACAGACGCTGTTATTGCTCAAAATTTATTTCGGCAACATATATTGATATGAAAGAATTTGATACTATAATAATTGGTTCCGGAGCTGGTGGACTATCTGCGGCACTGTGTTTGGCAAGGGCCGGACAAAAAGTAGCCGTTATTGAGCAGCACTATGTGCCCGGGGGATGGTGTCATAGCTTTTATATTGACGGCCACCGGTTTAGCCCCGGGGTACATTATATAGGTGGCATGGATAAAGGCCAATCTACCTGTAATTTATACGAAGGCCTGGGTATTGCCAACGACCTGGTGTTTTTCAGGATGAATAAAGATGCTTACGAGCATTGCTGGATTGGCGATGAACGTATTGATATGCCTGCAGGCATAGAAAACCTATCAGAATCATTGTCCAAAAAATTTCCAAAGGAAAAAAAAGGAATAAAAAAATACCTTAAGCTTGTTAAAAAAGTAAGCACCGAAATATTCCTTATACCTAAAATGAACGGCTTTTGGGATAATGTTACCATTGCATACCGAACCAGGCACCTTGGTAAATACGGTCTGTTCAGTTTAAAAAGGGTGATTGGCTGGCATATTAAAGACCCCTTGTTAAAATCTGTACTCAATATTCAGTGTGGCGATCATGGCCTTCCTCCTTCCAAAGCAAGCTTTCCTTTTCACTGTGCGTTGATGGATCATTATTTTAACGGAGGTTTTTATCCAATGGGTGGCGGAGCGGCCATTGTAAAAGCAATGACCAATGCAGTTAAAAAATACGGAGGGGAAATTAAAACCGGTCAGGCCGTTAAAAAAATATTAACAGCTGAAACAGGAAATATTTCCCAAGGCCCCCTTTTAAAAGCAATAGGAATTGAATTGGAAAACGGAGAAATCATAAAAGCAAAACGGGTAATATCCAACGCCGATCCGGCTGCAACTTATAAAATGGTTGGTCATGAAAACTTAAGCCCTAAGTTGCTAAAAAAACTCGATGCAACCCGCTACTCTGTTACATCGCTCATGTTTTTTATTTCGGTTGATATGGATGTGCGTAAAGCCGGGCTTGACTCTGGTAACATTTGGTTTATGCCCAATAAGGACATGGATGGAATTTACGAAGGCCTCACTAAAGTTTCTATTTTAGAAACTGATGAATTTGATTCACTCTTCATCAGTTGCTCATCTTTAAAAGACCCGCTGAGTTTTAATGGCAGGCATCATACCATTGAGGTAGTTACTTTTATTGACTACGATTCTTTTAAAAATGTTTGCGGAGAAGACGCCGAAGCATATCAAAAAACAAAAGAAAGGCTTTGCGAAAAACTAATGAATACCTTTAAAAGAATTTTGCCTGCCGTTCATGAAAATATTGTTCATCTGGAGCTGGGCACGCCTATTACCAATGAGCATTACATTAAATCTACCAAGGGTAGTGTATATGGTACCGAAAAAGGATTTATGCAAACCGGCCCTTTCTCTTACAAGGCCAAAACCGAAATTGAAAACCTGTACATGTGCGGCGCCAGCATTATGAGCCACGGGGTTGCAGGTGCCAGTTACTCGGGGGTAAAAACGGCAGCAGAAATACTTGGATGCCGGGAGGAAGATCTACTACAAAAGGACGAAACACAGGAATTGCGTGTGTATGATGCTGAAGACAGCAGTCAATGGCCGCAATGGATTCACCAGCGGATGGCAGATAAAAAAAAGCGCTTTGAAAGCAGGATGGACTACATTGAATCAAAAGCTACAAAGGGCTTGCACAACCAAACCCCAGCGGTTTTATAATTATTACGAATTTTTTTGTTCAACTTCCGGGGGTTAAGAGATTTTCTATGCAACTGCTTTTATAAAAATCACCTCTTGCAATTTTAAAGGAAGAATTAAGAACTATTCATAAATTGCGAAATAACAAGCTGTACACAATATTGAACAGTTTATTGTTTAAAAAAATTAATGCCTGCTATAAAATAAGCACCCTCTTGAAAAAATTACTTCTATCTACATTATTATTAATCTCACTTTTTGCACAGGGCGCCGGGGGCGATGATGATGACAAGAATATTGTTATCGAAAATAAAAAACAAACCTTCTTATTTAAACCGGACAAAGGAAAAAACCCGGTATTGATACAAGAGAATTATGTAGCGGAACTCAGGTGTGTAAATACCAGAACAAGCATTACATACACCGAAATGTACAATGATCATGAAACGATTGATGATGTGGCGGTAAGTATTAGAAACAAACCCTACCGGGGTGTGGATATACAATACGATTACTATTCGGTAAGAGATGTTTTTTACTCAGATGCACGGATATGCCATTTTAAAATACCTTTTGATGAAAATGGTGTAGCCGCAAAAATTACATTAAGCAAAACTTATACCGACCCCCGGTATTTTACCAAAGTATATTTTACAGAAGAGTATTTTGTGCAAAACAAAACCGTGGAATTTATTATTCCAAGATGGATGAAATGCGAATTAAGGGATTATAATTTTGAAGGTAACGTTATAAAAAAAATAACCAGTTACGATAGTAAACAGGATGAAGATATTTATACCTATACCATGAAAGATTTGCCTGCATTCAAGTCAGAATCTTATGACCAGGGCATTGCTTACAATTATCCGCATGTGCTTGTATTGTGTAAAGAAGCCAGTACTGCCAGCGGACAGCAAACTTATTTTAAAACAATTGACGACCAGTATAAATGGTGCTATGGTATTGTTAAAGAAAATACAGATGATGCAGAAGCTTTAAAAAGCAAGGCAGCCGAAATTACCAACGGCGTAAACGGCGAAACAAATAAAGTAAAAACCCTGCTCAACTGGGTGCATCAAAACATACGGTACATTGCCTACGAAGATGGTATTGCAGCATTTAAACCGGCTAAAGCAACCGAAGTGATGGCTAAAAAATATGGGGATTGTAAGGGCATGGCCAATTTATTAAAAGGGTTACTTAAAGGTATCGGGCTGGATGCAAGGCTCTGCTGGATAGGCACCAATCATATTCCATACGACATGAGTACACCCTCGCTGAGTGTACACAACCATATGATAACAGCCTGGCTTACCAATGGCAAAACCTATTTTTTAGATGGTACCGAAACCAATATGGCATTTAACCAATATGCCGAACGTATTGCTGGTCGCCAGGTGCTGATAGAAAATGGCGATAAATATATTTTAACAAACGTGCCAGCAGTAATTGCAGAGCAAAACCCCGATAAAGAAAAAAGGATATTAACTATTGATGACCAGGACCTCAAGGGTAGCGCAACCCATATGTATAAAGGCGAGGCAAGGAGTGATATGATCAACAAAATGACCGGAATAAAAAAAGAGAACCTGGAAAAAGCAGTGATAAATTATTTGTCGGAAGGCAACCAGGATTATAATATCAGCAATTTAAAGAGATCCGAGATCCCGGGCATAGATACCGTGCTTACCATCAGTTACGATGTGGTTCACAAAAACGGAGCGTCTGTATTTGGCAATGAAATATATTTGGACCTTGACTTTAGAAAAGAGTTTGACAATTTCAAGATCGACACTGCAAAACGAATTCATAATATGCAGATGTCAAATAAAACAGTAATGGACCAGGAAACCGAACTGACTATACCCGTGGGCTATAAAATCGGCACATTGCCAGCCAACCTTAATTTGCAAAACAGTCTGCTCGACGTCAGCATCACCTACAAACAAACCGGAAATAAATTGCTGTATCATAAATTGCTGAAAATAAAACAAACGCTTTTGAAAAAAGATGAATTTGCACTCTGGAATAAGCAGATACAGGAACTTACCGAGAAATATAAAGAACAGGTCGTGTTAACGAAGTAGTATTTACAATTTCTTGCCTCTGGAATAATAATAAAAAATAGTACCATTAAAATAAACCACATGAAGCGGATATTTTTTGCGCTTTTTATAACCATGTACGCATTACCTGCTCTTGCACAAAACAACGATTATATTGAGATGTCGAAGGAAATTGACCAGGAAATATGGAGCGATAAAGACCCCATCTTTGGAAGCAACAAACTGCCGCCAGAATATAAAAACGAATCGGCCGTAATACTGGCCAGGAAACAAACGGTTGAAACAAATACCGAGCGCAAAGGCCTGTCGTTGCTGTACGTTGGCAAGATGCACAGTGCCATTAAAAGAACCATCAGGGAGCGGATTTTTATTAACGACCAGGTATCGCTGGACGAATACTCACAAATAAATTTTAACCAACTTCAAAGCAAGGCCAATGGAGCGCTTACCAAATTGCGCAACTATACTTTTATGGGTATTAGGGTAAATAAGGCAGACGGATCGGTACAAAAAATAAATGTAGATGAAGCCGCCGTAAAGCTGGATGAGACAAAGGATGGGAAAAAAAATAAAATTGCTGTACCCAATCTTGCCATTGGCGATGTTATTGATTACTACATCACTTATTTTGACCAGGCCCGAACAGATAAAAGCGTTGACTATTTTACCTTTGTGCTGGGCGATGAGTACCCGATTGTAAATTTGAAAATAAAAATAGTGCTGGACAAAAGGGTGGCAGCGCAATACCAGGTAATAAACGGGGCACCCGATTTTAAGATTACCCCTGTTGATGATGATAACCTGCTGGAATTAGCTGCCATCAATCTGCCGAAAGCAACCAATGTAACCTGGGTTTCAGAAAGCAGGCAAATACCCATTGTTAGGCTTAAATATGCTTTTGCAAATATTATACATGGACGGGGAGATTATACAAGGGTTGGTGTAATAGAAAAAGTAACATCGCCCGATGATGTTGAACATGAATTTGTGAATTTAATAAAACCGTACCTGGTGCAAACCCCCATAGCGAATGAACTGAAAGGCGCCTGGAAGATTTATGCCAAAGACAATGACATTGATAAAGAAAATATGGATTCCATAATATCCTATGTTTATTATTACTACCGTTATGCCAGCTTTGGTACCCTGTACAACTATGCCAACGTAGAAACAGGGTTTGATCACTTTTATGATTGTAGCCTGAACCAGAGTAAAATACGGCAGCTCGAGACCGTTTTAAGATTGATGAAAACAATCAATGCACTGTTTGACGCAGATGCAGAACTGGTACTCACCAGCTCGACAAACGAGGTAAATTATAAAGATATTTTTTCAATAGGCGACTTCAGTTTTCTTTTACGCATTCCCCGGGCAGGATCAAAGTATACGTTTTATAATTTCAGCAGCAACCTGTATAATTTAGGAGAAATTCCTGCTTCTATCGAAGGCGAGACTTACAAATACATTCAGCAGAATACCATTTTTAAAAGTGGAAGAGATATGAGCCAGGAAAAAGCAGATCAGCTGAATGGCAAAGCCGTCGCCTTTAAAACGTTGGCTAACGATAATTTTCAAACAGATGAAGTGAGCGTTGAAATGGATAGCACAAATATACAATTACTCAATATTAGGAGAAAATCTACTGCAGGCGGGCATTTGCGCCGCGACCTGCAAAATGCAACTTTGATACTTGAAGATTATCTGAAAGCAGAGCGTAGGTTACTGGATAAGGAAACTAACCTGGAAGACGAATGGACTAAAGACAGGAGTTTTAGAAAGTATTGGTCAGATGCGGAACAGTCAATAAAAAAAGCCAGGAAGGAGCAAAAAGAAAAATTTTTAAAAGAGCTCACGGCTGAATATGACGAAAAGCCCAAGGAACTAAAGAACTTCAAAATCCTGCAAAAAGGATTTTCAGGCACAGGGTCATCTGCAGCCATTGAAGAAGAATTTACTATGGATGGCTGGGTAAAAAAAGCCGGTAATAATTATATAGTAGAGGCCGGAAAATTCGTAGGTGGCCAGCTTGAAATTAAGGCCGACCAGCGGGAACGGAAACTGGATATATACATGCCTTTTGCCCGCAGTTTTAACCATAACGTAACTTTTAAAATACCCGATGGTTATACTGCAGAAGGCATTGATAAACTGAATAAAAGTGTAAAAAACGAATGTGGTGGTTTTGAATCTACTGCAAAAATAGACGGGAGCAAGCTGCTGATTACTTACACAAAATACTACAGCAACATCCTGGAACCCGCAGCAAACTGGGGCAAAATATTAGCATTTGTTGATGCAGGATTTGCATTTACCAAGGAAAAAATTCTGTTGAAA
>JBBRCM010000138.1:0-10947 GCA_038204855.1 Chitinophagales bacterium | reverse complement strand
ATTTGCGATAAAGTAAGTCATGTGTACATTTATGAAGGTGGTGGTATTGCTTTTAACAGCGGTTGCCAGGTAAAAACGATTGATGGCGATCGGGGTAGAATTACCGCTCAGCAGGTTCAGGAATCCATAAATCCCGATGATGTACATAAGGCCAGAACAAGCTTGGTTAGTTTGGAAAATACCGCTAACAGAGGTGGTGGAAGTTGCTATGAATTTGCTGAAATAGAATCCATTAAAGAAGTTTGCTTAAATAATAATTTAAATTTTCATTTGGATGGTGCCCGGCTTTGGAATGCACTTGAAGCAAAAAATGAAAGCCCAAAACAGTATGGGGAGGTTTTTGATTCGATATCAATTTGTTTAAGCAAAGGCATGGGTACACCGGTTGGCAGTTTGCTTTTGGGTAATACTGATTTTATAAAACAGGCCCGAAGAGTTCGTAAGGTTTTTGGCGGCGGCATGCGGCAGGCAGGCTATTTGGCTGCAGCAGGTATTTATGCGCTGGAAAACAATATTGAAAGGCTTGCAGAAGATCATTTACATGCAAAAGAAATAGCCGCAGCTTTGGCTAAAAAGGATTTTGTTGGCAAAATTATGCCGGTAGAAACCAATATTGTGATTTTTGAGATAACAGGTTCATCCTACAACCCAAAATCATTTTGTGAAAAGCTGGCTAAGTATGATATTTTATGCCTTTCGATTTCGGCAACACAGGTACGGATGGTAACACATCTGGATTTTACTAAAGAAATGCTAAAAACCCTTATTGACACAGTTGAGACCCTGTAGTTGCGTTAAAAATGCATCGACGCCACTTTTACCTAACCAAAAGCAAACCAATAATGAAACTACAAACCATGCTTGCAGTGGCTTCTGCCTTGCTATTGTTAAGTTCCTGCGAAAAAAATACTGATGCTGTTACACCCATTAGCGGTATCGGTACAGCCAAAGTGAATTTCATTTTCAAATTCGATTCTACTCAGGTAAGGCTTAATGCACTGGGCCAGCCAACAACTATGCCGGCCGGACATGCAGGCCAATCGCCACGCTTTAATACTATCAGTGCGCATTTTCTTGAACTTACGCCAACCGCTTTTACAACTTTAGGTGCCGGGGCTGTTATTTATAAAGCACCGCAGGTTTCAACCGGCGGCGCAACAGCCATTGATTTTTCTAACTCTAAATTTGCAGGCAACAACCAGGTATTTTTAAGTGTGCCGGTAAAAGATTTTGCCGCCGGTACATATAATTACCTGAGGGTTTCGCTCGCCTACCAGAATTATAATGTGTACATGAATGCATTGGGACAAACTATTGATGCAACGGTTGCATCTTTCATTGGGTTTAATACTTACGTAAGCAATTACAAAGTAAAAGATTCAACCATAGCTATCAATGCAAACAAATTACAGGGCTATTGGGCTGTTGAGGGAAAAGTTTTTGGGGTTGGTTTTTTAAGCCAGGGTCAGGCTCCTCCCGGTGCTACCACTGTTCCTAACCCGCTTTTTGCAAGTTCGCCCATACCGGCAGGCAGTTGTCTGGTTACAGCACAATTTTTAACTCCGCTTATAGTAACCGGTAAAGAAAATACGGATATTAATATTGTGGTTTCATTATCTACCAATAAAAGTTTTGAGTGGATTGATGTTGACAACAACGGAACTTATGACCCGAACAACGGCGATGCAGTTATTGATATGGGCATCCGGGGTATGATACCAAAAATCCAGTAAGCCAGTTTCAACATAATTTACAAAAACGTCATGCACACAGCATGGCGTTTTTGTTTTAGTTGATTTATCTTCGTAAAAGGACCTCACCCCAATCTCCCGATAAAAATCGGGACGGGCTCTCTCCAAAGGAAAGGGAACTGGATTGGGGTGGTTCATATTTTAAACAGAATTGGCGATGATCTATAAAAAAAATTAAACAGGTAAAAATTATGCATCCATACGAAGAATTATTGAATGATAATAAAGCCTGGGCGGCTGAAAAAGTAGCGAAAGACCCTATGTTTTTTAAAAATCTTTCAGAAATACAAACTCCTGAATTTTTGTGGATTGGCTGCAGTGATAGCCGTGTACCGGCCAACGAAATTACCAACACCCAGCCAGGCGAAATTTTTGTACATCGCAATGTTGCTAATCTGGTTATAAATAACGATGTTAACCTGCTGAGTGTTTTAGATTACGCAGTAAACCACCTGAAAGTAAAGCATGTAATTGTTTGCGGGCATTGTGGCTGCGGTGGCGTAAAAGCTGCCACTACTAACAACGATTTTAACCAGGTACTTAACATGTGGCTGCGCAATATAAAAGACATTTACCGTATTCACCGGGACGAACTAGATGCAATTAGTGACGAAGGTAAGCGTGTTGATCGCCTCGTTGAATTAAATGTGCAGGAGCAGATATTAAATCTTGCTAAAACTTCCATCATTCAACGTGCGTGGAAGAACGAGCAGCGGCCCGACCTGCATGGATGGGTTTATGGTCTTGATAATGGCATTATTAAACCAGTCTTCGACATGAAATCAGGTACGCATATTGATCCTTTGTATGAATATGAAGATTTGTAAGTTGAAAATCATTACAATACCGATGAGCAGTCTGAAAAATTGTATATTGCAATATGAACTGGCAAGAGCATATCGTTTCTGATAAAAAAATATTACTTGGAAAACCTACAGTAAAAGGAACCAGGATATCTGTTGAGCTTGTTTTGGAATTATTTTCATCCGGCTGGACTGAAAAGCAGGTCCTCGACTCTTACCCTTCCCTGTCTGAAGAGGCTATAAGAGCGGTATTTATGTACCTAAAAGAGTGTATTCAACAAGAGTTTTATTTTCCAATTTCTGCATAAACATGTTTTTAGCTAACGAAAATTTCCCCCGGCCAAGTACACGCATTTTAAGAGAACATGGATTTGAAATTAAAAGTATTCAGGAAGACAATCAGGGAATTTCAGATGAAGAAGTAATTGAAATTGCGTCAAGATTAAATTTAATCATACTCACTTTTGATAGCGATTATGGCGAATTAATTTTCAGATATGCAAAAGAAAATCCGCCTGCAGTTGTGTTTTTCAGGGACAAGGGTAATGCTCCCGAATTTGCTGCAATATCATTAATTTCCTTACTTAGTAGTCAGGAAATTGTTTTATCAAATTCATTTACTGTGATTGAGGCCAATAATATCAGGCAACGGATTTATAAACAATGATATGGTTTCAGTACTGGAGGACGACCTTAAAACATAATTCAATTCTATTTTCAATTCACAAACTTTAACTTCGTAGTCAAACTCAATTAAAATATATGTTCGCGAAAATAAATCCCACTACTACCCCATCCTGGCAAGCTTTACAGCAACATAGGCAGTTGTTTGAAAACGTGCAGATGAAAGATCTTTTTTTTAATGATGCAGACAGGTTCAGCAAGTTTTCTGTTAAGTTTGATGACCTGCTTTTTGATTATTCTAAAAATATCATCACCGAAAATACCCTTGAAATTTTACTGGAGCTGGCTGTAGACTGTAAGCTGAAGGAAGCTATTGAAGCTATGTTTACCGGCGAAAAAATAAATGGTACAGAGAACCGGGCGGTGTTGCATACAGCATTACGGAATTTCTCCGGTAAACCGGTGCTAACAGATGATGTGGATGTAATGCCCGCAATTAAGCGTGTACTGGAGCAAATGAAGGACTTTTGCGCTGCTGTTCATAGTGGCGAATGGAAAGGTTATACCGGTAAAAAAATAAAATACATTGTAAACATCGGTATTGGCGGCAGCGACCTCGGGCCGGTAATGGTTACTGAAGCTTTAAAGCCTTATTGGGTTGAAGGCGTTGAAACCTATTTTGTAAGTAATGTGGATGGTACGCATATTGTTGAAACGTTGAAGAAAGTGAATGCAGAAGAAACGCTTTTCCTGATTGCCAGCAAAACCTTTACCACGCAGGAAACCATGACCAATGCCCAAACTACCAGAGAATGGTTTTTACAACACGCTACCGACGAAAAGCATATAGCAAAACATTTTGCAGCACTCAGTACAAACGATAAAGAGGTAGTTAAATTTGGTATTGATCCCAAAAATATGTTTGTGTTTTGGGATTGGGTTGGCGGCCGTTATAGTTTGTGGAGTGCTATTGGTTTATCTATTGCATTAACCATCGGCTACAATAATTTTGAAGAATTGCTGAAAGGTGCCCATGCAACCGATAATCATTTCAGAGAAACAGCATTTGATAAAAACATTCCTGTGATAATGGCTTTGATAGGAATATGGTATGGTAATTTTTTTGGTACAACAACTGAAGCTATCCTGCCTTACGATCAGTACATGCACCGCTTTGCTGCTTATTTTCAGCAAGGTAATATGGAGAGCAACGGTAAGTATGTTGACAGA
The DNA here is from genome assembly GCA_038204855.1 of Chitinophagales bacterium. Taxonomy (GTDB): domain Bacteria; phylum Bacteroidota; class Bacteroidia; order Chitinophagales; family Chitinophagaceae; genus Ferruginibacter. Next base: position 6,539 of record JBBRCM010000138.1, on the reverse strand, counting down.
AACGGCGAAAAAGTTACCTATGCAACCGGCCCTGTTATTTGGGGAGAACCCGGCACCAACGGGCAGCATGCTTTTTATCAACTCATTCACCAGGGCACACAAATTATACCCTGCGATTTTATAGCTGCGGCCATCAGCCACAACCCTACCGGCGATCATCATCCAAAACTCATGAGTAATTTCTTTGCACAAACAGAAGCTTTGATGAATGGGACAGTCAATGAAAATCCATACAGAGTATTTGAAGGCAACAGGCCAACAAATTCTATCTTAATTAAAGAAATTACGCCTTTTACTTTGGGGCAGCTGATTGCTTTGTACGAGCATAAAATATTTGTGCAGGGAGTTATCTGGAATATTTACAGTTTTGATCAATGGGGCGTAGAACTGGGAAAGGTTTTAGCCAGTAAAGTATTGCCGGAATTGGAGAAAAACGAAGCAATTGAAGCACACGACAGTTCTACAAACGGCCTTATAAATACGTATAAAAAAATGCGTTGATCAATAAGCAGGAAGACTTGAAAACTCTTTTTCGCCTCTAACGTAAAATTTGCAGAGCTTACTTCCCTGTTTGCTTTTTATTAAGATGCTTTTACAATTGGTATCCGGCATTGTTTTTCCTTCCTCCGGTTGCAAATCTATCTTCAAAAGCTTATTTCCTTTTTTAGCTGTAATACTATAATTTGGGCTTATTTTTTTTTCTCCTACAGAAACGGTTTTTTCCGTTACAGGCACTACTGAAAATGACAGTGAAACAGCATTATATAAAACGGCTGTGATATCCGGCATTTTTGCCCCGCTGTATTCTACATAAATAATCCGGGTGATATTGGGTTTGGGTGGTACTGGGTTGCCATTCTCATCAGCCATTTGCATGCCGGGCATACTTACATTGTAATAGGCATAAGCCCTGTTAATGCCGCAATTACTTTGTGCAAAGCAATAAAACGTTCCGGTTAAGAATAAAAAAAAAAGTGTAAGTGATTTCATTTTTTATTTGCAATTTAAGCCATTTTGCAATAGCACGCAGTTAAAGTCAACATAAAAAATCCTCCCATTTTGGGGGAGGATTTACGGCAATTAGGTTTGGTGTATACTTTATTACCACTTTTCTGCTACCTCTGCACTGCTATTATCGGTGGTGCCATTATCCGCCTCAATTGGAGGAGTTTCTGTATCTTCTTCCTTAACTATTTCAGCTTCAATTTTTTCAACGGGAGTTTCAGTTAAATCAGCAACGGCTGCTTCCATAGTACTTACTACAGGGGCTGCAGCATCATTGTTATATGGCTGCCTCTGGCCGTTCTCACCTTCATATGGCGTATCATGATTAAAGGCATCAAAATCAAAATCAGGCATCAATTCAGTCTTCACATAATCAACGGCTTCGCCCAGGCCTTTAATAAATTTGTTGAAATCTTCTTTATAAAGAAAAATTTTGTGCCTGTCGTACCCGTCACTATCAAAACGCTTGCGGCTTTCAGTAATGGTTAAATAATAATCGTTGCCACGGGTTTCTCTTACATCAAAAAAGTAAGTTCTGCGTTTGCCGGCCCTGATGCGTTTGCTGTAAACGCTGTCCATTTTCTTTTCGTTGTTCTGTTCGTTGTTTTCGTACGCCACTGTTTAAATTATTTTAGTTTTAACGGTTACCCTTTTTAGGTGAAGCAAAGATAAAATTGTTTTCCAATCTACAAAATATATGATTGAGTATTGGGTTTTACCAATAATATGGATTTGTAAGCTGACTGATGGGAACCACATAGAGCAGAGAAAACATAGGTCAACACATAGTTCTATTGTATTTCTATTGTTTACTATGAATTACTTGCCTACCGGCAGGCAGGTGTGGTTCAATAATAAAACAAAGAAAAATTATTACCCTTCCTTATCCTGCTCCTGCTGCCTTTTGTACATATCAGCGTAATATCCATTAAGGGTCAGTAATTCGCTGTGGGTTCCCTGCTCTACAATTTTGCCATCATCCAATACTATAATTTTATCAAAATCAAACAAGGCAAAAATGCGGTGGGTTATAATGATGGCGGTTTTATTTTGTAAAAACCGGTATAAGTTACCAAGTATTTCATTTTCTGTACGGGCATCCACAGCGCTCAGACAATCATCAAAAATTACAATTCTAGGGTCTTTTATTAAAGCCCGGGCAATGGAAATGCGTTGCTTTTGCCCGCCACTAAGTGTTACGCCACGTTCGCCTATCAGCGTATCATAGCCATGTTGAAATTTTTCTATTTCGGTATGTATACTGGCTTGTTTTGCCGCAATAATCACCTTTTCATCTGTGGCATTATCCAGTCCAAAACGAATATTGTTACGCACCGTTTCACTGAACAAAAACACATCCTGCGGTACATAGCTTATCTGGCTTCTTAAACTATGAATATCAAACTTATTAACAGGAATACCATCATAGGTAATGATGCCCTGCTGCGGATCGTACATATGCAGCAGCAGTTGTGCGAGGGAAGATTTACCGGAGCCGGTTCTGCCCACAACTGCAATTTTTTCTCCCTTATTTATCTGTAAAGAAAAATTCTTTAAGGCATTGATGCCGGTATGCGGATACACAAAATCTACATTGGTAAGGCTGATGTTTCCCTGTAGAGATGTGCTTACGGGTTCTTGTTTATTTTTAATACTGGGTTCTGTATGCAAAAATTCGTTGATTCTTCTTTGAGAAGTTACAGCCCGCTGTGTCATGCTGGCTGTCCACCCAATGGCGCTTACGGGAAAGGTGAGCATCTGGATATACATAACAAACTCAGCAATTCTGCCTACGCTTGCACTTTCAACATGATTAACTACATCCAGGCTGCCAACCATAATGGTTATAATTGTGCTTAAACCAATCAGCAATGCCATGCTGGGAAAATAAATGGCTTCTGTTTTTGCAAGGCTCAACGCATTATCCCGGTATGCCTGACTGTTCTTTTCAAAATAAAACATCATGGCTTTTTCCTGCACAAAAGATTTTATTACCCTTATGCCCGAATAAGATTCCTGCGCATTGGTGGTTAGGTCGCTCAACAGCGACTGCACCCGCTCACTTTTTTTATTGATGATGGTATTTACAAAATAAATGGCAATGGCCAGGATGGGTAAAGGCGCCAATGCAACCAAGGTTAGTTTAGGACTGGCTTTAAACATAAAAAAAATACTGAAACCCAGTACTGCAGCAAGGTTGATGAAATACATGATTGCCGGCCCGGTGTACATGCGTACTTTACTTACATCATCTGCAATGCGGTTCATTAAATCGCCGGTGCTGTGGGTTTTATAAAAATTAGTATCTAATTGCTGGTAATGTGTAAAAATTTCGTTCTTCTGGTCGTACTCAATATGCCGGCTCATAACAATGATGGTTTGCCGCATCAGGAACATAAAAAAACCACTGATAATGGCAATAATAAATAACACAATGCCTGCGTATAATATCTTTTTGGAGGGATTTTCCTGAAAATGCGATATAACCTGCCGTACCGCAAAATCGTAATTTTTCTCACTCTTCTTAATATCAATACCTTTTTCGTTGGGAGCTTTAATGGACTCAACAACTGTATTAACAACATAACCCGTAAGTTGTGGAGCCAGTATGCGGAAATAATTGGTAAGCACCACAAAAATGAACCCAAGCACAAAATGCCAGCGGTACTTCCAGAAATATTTATTGAGAGAGGAAAGATGTTTCATTGAAAACACGAAGTTAATCCTTAAATACTAACGGCAATACATATACAAAATTTGGTGGGCATAGCTGAAAATGTTTCCTGTGGCTTGTATAACGATAAAATAATCCTTCATTAATTTGTATTTAACCATTTTCTTTTGTAGCATTGCAATTCGTTTTCAATTATCCGGATAAAGCTGCACCCCCCATAACGATTGTTTTTAAATTAAAGACAAAAAACTCAATATAATGGGCACCAAAACTGGAACTATTTTACCGGTATTTACAGAAAAGCTACATGTAAAAGGTAAGTTTTTATACCGTGGGGCAGAAAAATTCTACATCAAAGGCGTAACCTATGGCACTTTTAAGCCCAATAGCGCAGGCCTTAATTTTCCTGAACCTGAAATAATTGAGAAAGACTTTGCATTAATGGCGGGCAACGGCATCAATGCTGTGAGAACATATACAGAGCCCCCACTCTATTTACTGGATATTGCCAACAAACACGGCCTGGGGGTAATGGCCGGGCTTCCGTGGGAACAGCATATCACTTTTTTGGATAATGCTGCTACAAAAAAAGACATCATAAAAAGGGTAAAAGAAGCCGTAAGCCAATGTGCCGGCCATCCAGCTATTTTATGTTATACAATTGGCAATGAAATTCCTGCTCCCATTGTTCGCTGGTACGGCAAGAAAAAAATTGAAAATTTTTTAAAGCATTTACACCAGGCAGTAAAGCAAGTTGACCCGGAGGCTTTGGTAACCTATGTTAATTACCCTACAACCGAATACCTTGACCTGGATTTTCTGGACTTTGACTGTTTTAATGTGTACCTGGAAACGCCCGAAAAACTCAGTAAATATATTGCCCGCCTGCATAACCTCAACGGCGACCGCCCGCTGGTTTTGGCAGAGATTGGTTTAGATAGCCTTAGGAACGGTGATGAAAAACAGGCGGAAGTATTGTCCTGGCAAATTGAGACGGTTTTTGCAAAAGGATGTGCAGGCATGTTTATTTTTGCCTGGACCGACGAATGGTGGCGGGGTGGCGCTGATATTGAAGACTGGGATTTTGGTTTGGTTGACCGCCAACGCAATCCGAAAACTGCACTGGATGCAGTTTCCAGGGCAATGGAAAATATACCTTTTTCATTACAAACTGAATTTCCCCTCATATCCGTAATTGTTTGTACCTACAATGGTTCTGCTACTATAAAAAAATGCCTGGAAGGAATTTCAAAATTAGATTATCCCAATTTTGAGGTTATTGTTGTTAATGACGGATCAACAGATAATAGTGCAGAAATTATTAAAGGCTTTAATGTAAAATTAATCACCACAACTAACCATGGCCTTGGCAATGCCCGTAATACAGGCATGCATAATGCCCATGGAAAAATCATTGCTTACATTGATGATGATGCCTGGCCCGATCCGCACTGGCTGCAGTATATTGCCCATGCCTATGCAAGCTCAAACCATGCCTGTATTGGCGGGCCCAATGTTTCTCCTTACGACGCAGGCTTTATTTCTACCTGTGTTGCCAATGCACCGGGCGGACCGGTACATGTGCTGGAAACAGATGAGATAGCCGAGCATGTGCCCGGTTGCAATATGACGTTCAGGAAAGATGCGCTGATGAACATCGGTGGTTTTGATCCTGTGTATACAAACGCAGGAGATGATGTTGATGTTTGCTGGAGAATACAAAGGTCAGGAAGAACAATTGGTTTTCATCCATCAGCATTGGTATGGCATCAACGCCGGAATTCTTTTAAAGCGTATTGGAAACAGCAAAAAGGATATGGAAAGGCAGAAGCATTGCTTGAGGCTAAATGGCCTGAAAAATATAACAGCCTCGGGCACCTTACGTGGCAAGGAAGGATTTATGGTAATGGTTTAACATTGCCGGTAAAAGTAAAAAAAGATAAGATCTTTCACGGTACCTGGGGTAGTGCATTATTTCAATCTGTGTACCAGCCGGAAGGCAGCTTTATAAGTTATATTCCTTTAATGCCTGAATGGTATCTTATTTCCGGCACCCTAGGGATATTAGGTTGTCTTGGATTTTTATGGTCTCCATTATTATGGGTATTTACTTTATTTGCATTTACTATTATCCTTGTTTTTACCCAGGCAGCAATAAGTGCTAAAAAGAATTCAAGTCTGCAGCCTCATCAAAAAAAATATAAATACAATCTGCTTATTATTTTACTGCATGTAATTCAACCCATAGCCAGGTTATATGGCAGGTTTGTAAATGGTTTAACGCCCTGGAGACAAAGGAGTGCCGGTTTAAGTTCAAAATTTCTTTTTGCTTTTGGCAGCCGCACATTCACGCATTGGTCAGAGGAGTGGCGTTCAGCAGAAGATTGGCTTGGTGACATTGAAAAGAAATTAATAAATTTAAAAGCGAGAGTTAAAAGAGGTAGTGATTTTGATGATTGGGATCTTCAGGTTCAAATTGGGCTGTTTTCCAGAAGTAAAGCACTTCTGGTAATTGAAGAACATGGAGGAGGTAAACAATATCTTAAATTTAAATGCAGAGCCAGTTATTCAGCAAATGCATTTGTTATACCTGCATTAATAATAGCAGTAAGTGTTTTAGCCGCCTTAAATAATCAATGGGTAATACATGGTATAATGGATGCATTACTACTTTTTATTGGACTCAGGTTTTTATTTGAAACCGGCAGCACCATTAATAGTTGTAACTATTCAGTTCCTAAATTAGCGATAAGTGTTAGCGCAGCCAAAATATTTTGTCCGGCTTTAATGGTCGTGTCTATGATAGACCTTAGTGTAACAAAATCATCTGCACCCTTAGGTGTTTTAAATTGACCGGATA
>JBBRCM010000137.1:0-10957 GCA_038204855.1 Chitinophagales bacterium | reverse complement strand
CAACATATTGTTGGTGTTGCCTAACCACAAAACCCATCACACAACACGCAACAACGGCAGTCAAAGGGCTTCGGGCTAAATTAACAGCCCAATTGTTTCAGCAACAAAAATTAAATAACTTAGTATGCACAAACACCAGGTATAATGCCCAACATCATTACCGAACACCCACAATTCTTTACCGCAACCATCATCGAATGGAAAAAATTGTTAGCCCCTGATAAGTACAAAGACATTATCATTGACAGCCTGCGCTTTTTAGTAAATGAAAACAGAATTAAACTAAATGCTTTTGTCATTATGGAAAACCATATGCACCTTATCTGGCAAATGCAGCCAAATAATAAACCGGCAGCAGTACAACGGGATTTTTTAAAATACACCGCACAACAAATAAAATCAGACTTACAAAAAAATCATCCGGATATGTTAGCGCAACTTAAAGTAAACAGCAAAGACAGAACTTATCAGATTTGGAAAAGAAATTCATTAAGTATAGAATTAAGTTCAGCAAAAGTATTTCAGCAAAAATTAAATTATATCCACTACAACCCGGTTAAAGCAGGTTTGTGCAATTTACCGGAAGCGTACCGTTACTCATCAGCATCGTTATATGTGTTAAACAAAACAGAATGGGAGTTTTTAACGCATTACCATGATTAAGAAAATCAGGAGTGAAAGCATGTTTGCCAAAACAGCATACTATGTTGTTGGTGATTGCTCTGCCGCAAAACCATCGGCACGAACACCAACAACGGCATCAGAGAGTCGAAAAGTTCAATTACTTCCGTCAGCTACTTTTTCATAAATATAATGTTGGTGGCTGACGCTTCTGTCGTCTTGGGTTATTCCTTCAAAGTCCTTTTATCAAATTTAACCTCACAAAGTCACTCCGTTCTTGCCGGGTGATTGTTGTACTATACCCTTCGGTATGCTGTACCAATGACGAGTAAAATAAAGCCAATTAGCAACATTTCATAGTTATACTTTGACAATATATCTATGTGGGCATAATGTCCCAAAATGCCTAAAAAGCCGAGGATGAGGGCAACGATCCAGAGTATTTTGTTGGGTGCACTGGGCATAAATTTTCTGTTTGCCATAATTATTTGATTTAGTTATGATTGAATGATTCTTTTTTGAATTTCTTCTTGAGTCAATGATGCCTCACTCCAAAGGTAGGTCTATTTGGATTCCCCACTAACGCAGATATCCGGCTTAGGTAAGTAGCATTGAGTATCTTCGCCGCATTAGTGTTCCTCCACTCATAGCGCCCATTGACTGCCGTTGTTCATGTTCGTGCCGCCGACAAAGCAGCGTTGGCCATCACCAACAATCAGCAGGGTTGAAGCAAAATAATTACTCTCACAAAATGCCCAACATGTTGTTGGTATTGCCTAACCACAAAATCCATCACACAACACACAACAACGGCAATCGGCGGACTTCGGGCTATTTTAACAGTCCAATTATTTCAGCAACAATAAATACCTTAGTACCAATAATCAATAAGTATAATGCCCAACATCATTACTGAATACCCCACAATTCTTCACCACTACCATCATCGAATGGAAAAAATTGTTGGCTACCCTGGCAGATATCCAGCATGGGTTTTGTGCGGTAGCGCATCTGTGCCAATGTAAAAGTTTTTTTAAAATCTAGGGTTTGGCTGTTATATTTTGTAACAGTATTAGTGGGCACAGATACGCAACGCTGCATTGCTAAACCGAATACCTGCCAGTAACCATATATCTGCAAGTTGGGTAATTATTTCCATGTTCTGAGGTGTATAGAGAACGCCCGGTACCAAAGCTGTAGCTTTTACCTAAACACTTTTACATTTCAAACAAAAATCCGTTACTTTAATATAAAAGTAAAAAATATGGTACTCAAAATAAAATTGGTTAGCTTTTTTATGCTGTTGCCCTTTTTATCAAATTCCCAGGCTTCTGATAAGGAGAAACAATATCCGGTAGAACAATTACAGGAAGATCTTTTGTTTTTAAGGCAAAAGATGGAAACTAATAATGTAAACCTGTACCTGTACAGTTCTAAAAAAACAATTGACAGTGTTTTTGATGCCATCTACTCCGGTATAAATAAACCGATGACTGCAACTGAATTTTATTTTTATGTTACTGCCATACAACCTTATATAAAAGACGGGCATAATAACCTGTTGCCGAGTAAGGTAATGCAAAAATATTATAAAGCAAATGCATTTTATTTTCCCATCAACTTTACAGAATATGAAGGTAAAATTTATGTTACGCAGAATTTTTCTGATAATAATGCTATAGAAGCCGGAGATAAAATAAAGCGAATAAATGGAGAGCTGGCAATAGGTAAATTCAACCTGCTGGTAGTTCACCAGGTTCGGGATGGCGACAATCTTTTATATCCCAAATATGTTTCACAAAACTATTTCAGATCATACCATGGTTTTTTTATTCGGCTTTCCTGAATTGTACAAGGTGGAAATTATTAAGGCAGATGGAACAAAAATAAGCACAGCAGTAAATGCTTTAAAGTTTGCAGCCCTCAGGCAAAAAAGGCAATCGGTAATCAGCCCCAGGTACGACAGGATTAATTTTGATACAGCCATTAGCTGGCAAATAAATAAAGCAGGTAACTATGCACTGCTGAATATAAGAACATGGAGCAACAGCATTTTGAAATCGGATTACAACCAAAGCTTCAAACCGGCCATTAACCGGTTTATTGAAGAAATAAAAGCAAATGAACCTCAAAATTTAATTATAGATCTGAGAGGAAACCAGAGCGGTGAGGGAGGAAATGGTATATACTTATTAAGGTATTTGCTGGATAAACCATTTAACTACTTCTATAGTGCAAAGGCATATAGCAAAAGCATGCAATTAAAAAATGCAGCATCATTGCTTACCAAAACATATTACCCGATGGATTACATTTTTAAAGGAAACGTTTATGTACTTACCAATGGTGGAAGTTTTTCAAATTCAGCAATTTTTGCCTCCCTCATCCAAACTTTGAAAAGAGGTAAGACGGCAGGAGGCGAAACTGGTGGAAATGGCGTTGTATTATCAGGTGGAGCCGGTTATTTTGTAACACCGCATACTGCCATCAATTTATTGAAAGTTACAAACCAGATGATAACTACAAACAGTATAGTTAATTCAGGCAAAGGCGTAAAACCTGATATTGCAATACAACCAACCCTGCAGCAAATTTTAAGTAATGATGATGTAGTTTTAAAACAAATAATAACGATAATTGAACGGACGCCGCCAGGTAATTAACCGAAGATAAAATACAGCATTCATTAGTCATAAAGCTTTGTGCGCAAGAGTACAGATAATCCTGAAAGAAAACCCGGCCGGGCTTATTTACCATACCGAACAGGTGGCCCGTAATGGATTTATCCTTTCGCTGCTATTTGCTACAAAGTTTGAAAGGAAGAAATACTTTACCTATTTTGGAGATCGGATTTATCAAAAATTCATCAGTGATTAAAAAACTTTTCATAGCGGCATATCTTATTACCAGCCTTGTTGCCTGCAGCAAAAGCCGAATATTTAATCTGCCTGTTTCTTCCAACTCAACACAAAGAACAGGCGGCGCCGGTTTTTACAAAACAGTGGCTGCATGGAAATGGGCAGCAAGAGATTCGCTGGCGGTGCAGGAAATACTGGCAGGCAATATTCCTTCCTTTCTAAAAAAGTTTGTTCCGGTTATTTCAACAATACAGGATAGTATGGGCATCTCCCACCGGGCCGTTTTTTATGTATCAGCCGATTATCTTGCTGTAGGTACAGATGAAGATTGGGCAAGAATTCCACTAACATCGATGGCAGCGCAAAAAATTGCAGACAGTTTCCATTGCTTTTTGCCAACCCGTAAAATGGTGGATCTTATCTATCAGCAGGCAACTGTAAAATTGGAGCCTGTGCCTATGTATGCCTTTCGTGACAGCAGTGTAACCATGTGGCAGCATCACCTCATCATTGAAGGGCAGCGCAAAGGAAGAAGCGGATTAATTGCGGGCATTAAAAAAGATGTGGTGCTTTCAGGTAAAATATCAAGAGACCCCAAACCCAACCGGGAAGCTATTTATGGCTGGCACCAATCGAATGCAAAGCCCATTCAGCCGCTGTACACCGGGCATATTAACTGGTGGGTAGATTACAGCCATGGCATCAGGCTCATCTGGCAAAAAATAAAAGTAGATGGCAAAGAAATGAATTACACTGAAGTACTAAAACATCCATTATATCAAAAATTGCTTTGCGATGAGGACTGGTGTGATTTTTATAAATATCCTTATTAAATAATGGCCTGCTTAACTGAAATTACTTCTCCTCAGCGTCTCTCTAAAAAAATTTAAAATGCTCAGCGGTCTTGTACCAGAGCCCCTGCCTTGCAAACCGGAAAATTATTTTTCCTGCAGCAACACTACTTTTCCATCCATGGTTGATGCAATGATATTTTTTTTATCAATTACCTGCACCGTATTTACCATCGAGTTATCTATCTTATGAGCCCACCTGGTTTTTTGTACTGCCGCTTCAACTGCATATACCAAACCACTCCTTGTTCCAAAAAAAATAATGCCCTCCTTTTCTATCAGCATGCTGGGCACATGTTCATATCCATAACCCGCATTCATTTTCCATGCGGCCTGCTGCATTACAGCGCTTGTTGAAAAAGCAACCAGTGTATCATTCATTGTTTTTCCATACACATAATTACCATCTTCTGATATACCGATTGATTCTCTTACGGAAGATGCATTACTGCGCCACAAGCTATTGCCGCTGTTGATATCAATGGCAGTGATATACCTGTCTGGCGCCACAATATAAATTACATTGTTATGAATAACCGGTATACAGGATGCAGGCGAATAATTTGTAACGGTGGACCCGTTACTCCATTTCCAGTTCAATACCCCGGTGTTTTTATTGAGGGCATACAGATACGTATCCCACGCTCCAAATATCACGGCATCTTTATATAAAACGGGTGTGCTTACCACGGGGCCATTCAATCCATTAAAAACCCATTTTTCTTTTCCCGACTCCAGATCAATTGCCCTGAACCGGTGATCACTTGCACCAATGTAAACGATATTGCTGTCAATTACAGGCGAGCCCAATACAGCTGCATTTGCTTTGTATTTCCACTGCAGTTTTCCAGACCTGTTTAAACAGTATATATAACCATCGGTGGAACCAAAAACAATTTTATTTTCAGCAATCGCCGGAGAAGAATAAATAGCTGCACCTGTTTGATAACTCCATTTTGTTTTGCCATTACTCAATGACAAGGCAACAATTTTTCCCTGTTGATTACCAAATACCACCAGCCCATTGCTAACCGCAGGTGTTGAAATAACATTCGCTTCAGAAGCATAAACCCATTTTGTTTTTACATTGGAATAAGACTTATTGACCTTATAATCGGGCCTTGGATATTTTTTTGCCGCGTCATAATTATGCTGCTCTATTTTTACAGCCGTCCAGTATTTCATTTCACTGCTAACGGGATTGACCTCGGAAAATAAAATAGAATCTGTTCTTACGTCAACAAAATTATACCCTCCCATTTCTTTCTTTGCCCTCAGGTTCGACCTGCCCATTACACCCGGTATATCTTCAAAATTCAAAGCCTTATTTGCATGGCCATGGCCGCATAGGAACAGTATGGTGTTTTTCTTTTTAAAAAGGTCAATCACTTCATACCAGTTGTCCATCTGGTTATCCATGGGATAATGATTTAAAAACATGACCGGCATATTTGCATCAGTCGTGTCTAATATATTCTTCATCCAGGTCATGGCATCCCTGGGAATATGCCCATCGCTCATCCTGACATATGGGCCGGAAGCGCAGCCGATAAAACGAATACCAGTATGATCAAAATTGAAGCGGTCGCTGCCAAAAGTTGTAATGAAACTTTCACCGCCGCTTTCACTCCAGCCATCATCATGGTTGCCCGGAATAATAAACCATTTGATCTGCAAACCATCCAGCAGTTTTTTTGCCCTTGCCAATTGCTCATTGGTGCCCAGTTCGGTAATGTCACCGGTTAACACAACAAAATCCAGATCCGTTCTTTTATTGATATCCTGTACAGTCCGTTTCAGGTCTTCTTCTGCTTTGCCATCAGGCGAGCCGATATGGGTGTCGGAGATAAATGCAAAATGGAAGGGTTTGATTTGTGCCGAGCTGAAATGATGAAGAAGGCAGATCGTAATAACTAAAATAATTTTTTTCATAACGAAAGTTAAAAAAAAATTGTACTGGATAAAAAATTAATTATTTTGGTTAAATTTTGTCGGGTTTACTGTGTCGCCACATTTTGCACGGGTTCGTGTCTTAACGAATCGGAATGTTTGAAATAAAATATAAACCTGCACCGCGGTTCTTAGAACAATAACCAACTCCATACATGTATCCGGCATCAATACCTTTTTCCTCTTAATATGACCCTGGAATACTTAGTCAATCAACAAATATTAATTTTTCCTTTTTTTGCTTTTGTTATAATATCTTTACTAAATCGCATTTTTAAACCAAAAAAAAACTGTTTATGAAAAAGTTAATTTTATTACTGCTGACCATATTAAGCTTTCAGGCATTTGCACAGGAAGTGAGCAAAGAATACGATAGAATCGGGAAGTTTGATAAAGGCGTTGCCCTTGTATGGAAAAATAAACTCGTTGGCATGATAAAGCCAAACGGAAAAGAAATTGTTAAGCCTGAATACGAAAAGATAGGCTCTTTTGGAAGCGATAACATGGCTTTTACTACTAAGGATGGAAAAGTCGGTATTATTACTTTAGAAGGAAAAGTAATTGTGCCAAATGAGTACGAATCTATATCACAATTTAGAGGCTCATATGCCATGACTAAAAAGGATGGCCTGTATGGCATCATTAATAGAAAAGGCAAGGTGTTGGTTGATAATAAATACCAAAAATTAAAATTGGGCAAGTACGGAGATGTGAGAGCAGTTAAAGACGGACAGGAAATATTATTGGATATTAAAGACTGATAAAAAAATATTTCGAACTAAATATACAAACTGGCCCTGGTTTAACCGGGGCCACTTTGTATAAATGATAGTGGAAAAAACAACATGCAGCAGAAATGAATTAATTTAGCAAGATGATTGTGAGTTTGCCCCAATTAAGAAGCGTTCATGTAATAAGGTATATTACGCCGCTGCGTGAAGGCGGCTCATTACCCGCCATTGTAGAAGCGGATGACGGATTTATGTATGTTCTTAAATTCCGCGGTGCAGGGCAAGGTGTAAAAGCATTGATTGCAGAATTGATTGGCGGAGAAATAGCGAGAGCTTTGGGGCTTCGGGTTCCTGAAATTGTTTTTGCAAATATTGATGAAGCCTTTGGCAGAACAGAACCCGACGAAGAAATACAAGATCTGCTGAAAGCAAGTACCGGCTTAAACCTGGCCCTGCATTATCTTTCGGGTTCTATCAGTTTTGATCCGGCAGTTACCACAGTAGATGCAACACTGGCATCTCAAATCGTTTGGCTTGATTGTTTACTTACCAATATGGACCGCACCGTACGTAATACAAACATGCTTTGGTGGCATAAAGAATTGTGGCTGATAGATCACGGAGCATGCCTGTATTTTCACCACAACCCGCTAAACTGGCAGGAACAGGCATTACGGCCATTTACATTGATAAAAGATCATGTGCTATTGAAGCAGGCTTCACAGTTGGAAGCAGTGGATACATCTTTTCATACAATACTTACCAACAACCGCATTCGGGCTATTGTTAATTTGATTCCGGATGATTGGCTGGCTGGCGATACCAGTTTTTCATCAACGGATGAACACCGGCAGATGTATGCCCAATTTTTAGAAACCCGTTTGGCCAATTCAACCATTTTTTTAAAAGAAGCCCAACATGCAGCAAACGCACTTATTTGAATATGCCGTTGTACGTGTTGTACCAAAGGTAGAGCGTGAAGAATTTCTGAACGTTGGTGTAATACTGTATTGCCGGGAACTTAACTTTTTACAGGTAATGTACATTTTAAATGAAGAACGGTTACAGATTTTTTGTACACAGATTGACAGGCAGGAACTACTAAACAATTTACAGTCTGTTGAGCGCATTTGTAAAGGCAGTGAAGATGCAGGACCGATTGGCAGTTTAGATATTGCCGGCCGCTTTCGCTGGCTTACTGCCACACGCAGCACCATTATTCAAACGTCAAAAGTACATCCGGGTTTCTGTATTGACCCTGCTGAAACCCTTACCAGACTTTATACACAACTGGTATTGTAATTTAAATTTTTTAAAAATCTTATCAGGAAAAACAACATGGATTTATTCGGCGATATAATTGATACAAACCGAAACATACTTCCAAAAGACGGCATCGTAAATTATTATGGTAAGATATTTTCTATACCTGATGCCAACAATTATCTGAATACTTTACTCAACAACATTGAATGGAAAAATGATGAAGCGGTTATTTTTGGAAAACTGATACTCACCAAAAGAAAAGTAGCCTGGTATGGCGATATGGAATTTGAATACACGTATTCAAACAGAACGAAAAAAGCGCTACCATGGACAAAAGAACTTGCAGCATTAAAATTAAAAATTGAAAACGAGACAGGAGAAAGTTTTAACTCCTGCTTACTTAATTTATACCATACCGGAGAAGAAGGTATGGCCTGGCATAGCGATGGGGAAAAAGATTTGAAAAAAGACGGCGCCATTGGCTCGTTAAGTTTTGGGGCAGAACGAAAGTTTTCATTTAAGCACAAAGCAACCAAAGAAACAGTATCGGTAATGCTTGAACACGGAAGTCTGTTGGTAATGAAGGGCAGTACTCAAACCCACTGGCTGCACCGGCTTCCGTCAACAACAAAAACGTTGAAACCCCGCGTTAATTTAACTTTCCGGACAATAATCTCCTGAAGTATTTATTCAAATCAATTTATAACACGGTATGATACAGGATCTGATCATCATAATTGAAAAAGTAAAAGAAAAGCTGACTGATGATTCAGATATGCTGTGGACAAGCTACGAAACCGCAGCCGGGTTAAAAGCTGAACTGGAAAAATATGTTACAGAATTGACAACCGATAATTTAAATTGCCTCGATAATTTAAATATGCATTTCTTACCTTCATCAACATTCCAGGAACATTCATTAATGAATGATTGGACGGAAGAATACATGAAATTAGCAGAGGAATTTGATGGTATCTATGCAGCAATTAAAAAATAAACCAAGTTGCATAAGCTTTGTTTAAAAATCTCCGGTGGCTCCACCTCCACCAAAGCTTCCTCCTCCAAATTGGGGATTGCTTTCTGCTTGGCCAACACCAAAGCTTTCAGCAATTACCAGTCCTTCTATATTCATTTTATCCTTTAAACGCCTGTTATTAACCTCAGCAGAAGTAAATCCATTTTTTGGCTGCACGAGGTATTTTGTAAGTGCATAGGAAATCACTATCAGTACTATTCCGCCCAACAGCATTACCGCTTCAACAGCCATAACAGCATAATAATAACGTATTGTAAATACAATGGCAGCAACTAACAACAGTCCCACACGAATCAACATACTGTCCTTTTTTTGTATGCCCCAAATTATATAAATCAATGGAGTACAAATAGTAAATATCCAGAACAGCCAGCCATAAGGCATATTGCCCGTATTGTTTAATGCTGCTCCAAACATACTGTTAGCAGTTTCCTGTACTACGTAGTAATTGGAAACAGCATAAAAACAAATAAGCATTACAATTTCCAAAATAATACAACATTGCCTGTAATGCCTTGCAGTATTTCCATGCTTTATCCTTTTAATGAAAAAATAAATAGTTGCAGTAACCAGCATTAATAAAAACGGCGCAGTTGCTTCAGCAATACTTCCGAATGGGATATAATTAAGGAAAACAACAGCCAGTAAAGCAATACCGGAAACAGCACTCATAAACATATCTGCAAAACGGAGAGAAAAATAAGTTGCCAACATAAAAATGATCACGGCATTTGCAGCTGTAGAAATATCAGCAATTATATTTATGCCTGAAAAAAGGCAGATGCCAGTTATCCATAAGAGGGCATCATCTACACCCGATCTGTAATGGTGTTTTGTTCGCACAAAAAATTCTAAAGCAGCATAAGAGAGTAATCCAAAAAATATAAGAAGTCCGCCAAAACTCCGTTCAATAGTGCTTAAAAAAAGCAGGGATAAAAGCCCCAATGAAAAACAGCCTGTTATTATAGTGAGTATAAACAGCCCTGCTCTTATAAAATAATTGGGGCTGTAGAACCCAACGCTAAAAACTCTTTCAGCTTGTTGCTTTTCTTCTTTGCTGATTGCATTTACATAAAACGCATCTTCAACCTCATCTCCTGCTGCAAGATTATCGAGCCATATTTTATTGTAAGCTATCATAGGCTTTTAATCTGCTTATTCATTTTTATTAAGAAAAGTATGAGTGTAACGGCTGAGAGTATAAAGTAGAAGCATATTAAATAAACGCCTGCAATTCCCATTCCGCCGTTTACCAAAATCATACGAATAATACAGTAGCTGAGCCCGATATACAAATACAAACTAAGTATAAGCAGAAAATAAAATGATTTTTCATTGATTGCTTTTCTGTAAAATAAATAACCCGCCGTTGCAAGCATCAGAAAAAAAAGCAGGTAAACAGCGTCAAAATGAAACAAGGCTGCAAGGATAGAAATAAACAATAACTGTACACCAAAGTTGCTGTATGTAAATTCAAAATGAGATTTTATTCTTTTCCATTGCGAAAAATATCCTGCTGCAACCAACAGCAGGCTCAGTAAAAATCCGGTACCAATAATTGTCTCGTTATTAAAGTCGTTGGCTTTTAAAATACGTAATGGCGTTACAGCAATGCCGGCCCAGGCTGCAAGTGTTGTAATGGCC
>JBBRCM010000136.1:0-10985 GCA_038204855.1 Chitinophagales bacterium | reverse complement strand
GGCAAAACAGTGATTTTTTAAATAATGCCCCTGAGAATCGAATAAACAAAAATGGATGAAACCAAAATACTGTTCAATCAACGTATAAAGGCTTCAAAAAAGCTAATCAAGAAAATAATGATTGGGGACTGAATAGTTACGTATTATGTATAATTCAAAACTGTTTGCAAAATTTGAAGAGTAATTTCTTTTTTAGAGATAATTTAATAAACTTAATCGAATGTAATCCTCAAATAAATCTTACTAATTTAGGGTTTACTGCTAACTGGAAAGATGAAAAAATATGGCAACAGTTATATTTAGAATAAAAAATTAAAAATTATATTATGGAATCAAAGTTTGTAAAAAAATTTAAACGTGGAGATACTGTACAATTAAATTCTGGCGGTCCAATAATGACTGTTGACGAATACGTCATTTGGCATGATGTAATGAGTGGTTTACTAAATAAGGAAACCCAGCCATCCCATGAAACTGAACAAGTTGCTTGCACATGGTTTGATAAAAACCAAAGAAAATTTGGCAAGTTTCATCAAGACTTATTAAGAAAGATTTCTGAGTAAAGAAAAAAAAGCCGGCCCGCACCCGATTGAAAGTATTGGCGGGGTGAAGGTGTGTAGTTACTTAAGTATAGTTCACTACTCCTAAAAAATATAGTATGATATCTGTTTATAATTATTCGCTAGTTAAAATTATTCTTTTTGATATTGATAAAAATAAATTTGAAAAATTATTTAAGCACAAGAGATAAACTAATTTTATCAATACTGAACTTTTCCCAAAGTAGTCTTTCTATGATGTTTATAATTCAATTGAATGTAGAGTTGAAATACGATTTACATATTGACTCTCTGAGGAAGAAGATAAAACAAGAAGTTTTGGCAGCTATATACCCGAACAATTTTTTTATATCAAATATGTTAATGACGAACATACTTTATCTCAAATAAAAAATCTTTTCCACAATTCACA
Organism: Chitinophagales bacterium; assembly: GCA_038204855.1. GTDB lineage: Bacteria > Bacteroidota > Bacteroidia > Chitinophagales > Chitinophagaceae > Ferruginibacter. Next base: position 10,013 of record JBBRCM010000136.1, on the reverse strand, counting down.
TTTTACATCTGAACAAGAATTCGATAGAATGATAAAATCTGAAGGTTTACCTGAAACGCTAAAATTTAAGTATTTTTCTTTTACTGATTCTGCAATTCAAGAATTATTTGATATACTAAAAGGGAAAGTCCAACTATCGTATTTCATACCCATTTTACACCTCCTTCCCATGGCAATGCTTATACTTCTTACCACTTCCACAAGGGCAAAGATCATTTCTTCCAGGTGCTTTTTCCACACGTATCGGTTCCTGCTTTATCTGTTGTGATGGATCGTTATACTCATTCTCAGCACTTAATTGTTGCGGACCATCGCCTGCACCTGCAAACTCTTCTTTGCGCTGGCGCATCTTGCTCATGTCGGTGCGGCGTTCACGGCCTTCACGTATCTGTCCCGCATTGGTTTGCTCCATGGGTATTTGTGCATGGCAAAGGAAACTTACAATGTCTTTATTCACTTGGTCGTCCATTTGTTTAAAAGCACCAAAGGCTTCAATCTTATAAATAACCAACGGATCTTTCTGCTCGTAACCGGCAGTTTGTACACTGTGGCGTAAATCATCCATCGCTCTTAAATGTTCTTTCCAGGCATCATCAATTAAAGCCAGCGTAATGTTGCGTTCCAGTGCGTCGTTCAGTTCTCTTCCATCGGTAGATAAATATTTATCAAGATTTGCCAATGCCTGAATTTGTTTTTTACCATCGGTAAAAGGCACGGCTACATTTTCAATATGGTTACCCTGTTCTTTGCGGATATTTTTTATGATGGGTAATGTTTGCTTTACCAGTGTATCTGTTTTTTTGCGGTATTGCGTTATCGCCTCTTCATACAGGCGGTCGCTAAGTGTGTTTACATCAACCTTATCCAGTTCTTCGGCAGTGATGGCTGTATCAATACCAAAATTTACAATGGCTGCCAGTTTAAACCCGTCATGATCATTTCCTTCTTTAAAAGAATTAATGAGCCCATTGGCAACAGAGTAAAACGAATTATCAAGGTCAAGCGCCAGCCTTTCGCCAAACAACGCATGGTTACGTTTTTTATAAACCACATTACGTTGTTTGTTCATCACATCATCGTACTCCAGCAAACGTTTACGAATGCCAAAGTTATTTTCCTCTACTTTCTTTTGTGCCCTTTCAATTGATTTGGTGATCATGCTGTGCTGTATCACTTCACCTTCTTTGTATCCCATCCTGTCCATAAGCCCGGCAATACGCTCACTGCCGAACATACGCATGAGGTCATCTTCCAGCGAAACATAAAAGCTTGAGCTTCCGGGATCGCCCTGGCGACCGGCACGGCCACGCAACTGCCTGTCTACACGGCGGCTTTCATGACGCTCGGTACCAATGATAGCCAAACCACCTGCTTCTTTAACGCCGGGCCCAAGTTTAATATCCGTACCACGACCAGCCATGTTGGTAGCAATGGTTACCGCACCAGCCAAACCGGCTTCGGCGACCACCTGTGCTTCCTTACTGTGTTGTTTTGCGTTCAATACATTATGCGGAATATTTTTTTGCTTAAGCATTCTGGCAAGCAATTCACTTACTTCAACCGATGTAGTACCAACCAATGATGGTCTGCCGATGCTGCGTAATCTTTCTACTTCATCAATTACGGCCTTATATTTTTCACGTTTGGTTTTGTAAACAAAATCCTGGTCATCTTTACGAATACATATTACATTGGTAGGAATGGTTACTACATCCAGTTTGTAAATGCTCCAGAACTCTCCTGCTTCTGTTTCGGCAGTACCCGTCATACCACAAAGTTTGTGATACATACGGAAGTAATTTTGCAATGTAACTGTTGCGTATGTTTGTGTAGAGGCTTCAATCTTTACATTTTCCTTTGCTTCAATGGCCTGATGTAAACCATCCGAGTAACGGCGGCCATCCAGGATACGGCCTGTTTGTTCATCCACAATTTTTACCGCATCTTCCATCACCACGTACTCAATATCTTTATCAAATAAAGTGTAAGCTTTTAATAACTGCTGCACGGTGTGAATACGATCTGCCTTTAAAGAATAATCATTTAACAACGCTTCTTTATTGTGCAATTTTTCTTCAACACTTAAAGTACCTTTTTCAATATCAGCAAGTTTCGTTGCAATATCGGGTATGATGAAGAAATCCGGATCTTCGCCACTTCTTGTTATTAACTGAATACCCTGATCGGTCAGATCAACCTGGTTATTTTTTTCATCTATGTTGAAGAACAATTCAGCATCAACCTTAGGCATTTCTTTTTGCTGATCGGCCAGATAATAATTTTCACTTTTCTGCAGTTTAACACGATTGCCCGGTTCACTTAAAAATTTAATTAAGGCGCTGTTCTTAGGTAAACCACGGTGGGCACGCATTAAAGCAAGACCGCCATCTTTAGGATCATCATTACCTTCAGCAATTTTTTTCTTGGCTTCAATTAAAAAAGTATTTACGGCTTTCTTCTGGGCATCAACTAATTTTTCAATCCTTGGTTTCAGGTCGAAGAACTGTTGTGTATTATCACTATGCCCAACGGGTCCGCTGATGATTAAAGGTGTACGGGCATCATCGATTAATACACTATCCACCTCATCCACCATAGCGAAGTGATGTTTGCGCTGCACCATTTCGTTTGGTGTATGCACCATATTATCACGCAGGTAATCAAAACCAAATTCGTTGTTGGTTCCATAAATAATATCGGCATTATAGGCATTTCGGCGGGCATCACTGTTGGGTTCGTGCTTATCAATACAATCAACACGCAAGCCTAAAAATTCAAAGATGGGACCGTTCCATTCTCCATCCCTTCTTGCCAGATAATCATTCACCGTTACAATATGTACACCCTCGCCACTTAATGCATTTAAATAAGCAGGCAATGTACTCACCAGGGTTTTACCTTCACCGGTTGCCATTTCAGCAATCTTTCCGCTGTGCAAAACCATACCACCAATCAACTGCACATCATAATGCACCATGTTCCAGGTTACTTTGGTGCCGCCTGCGGTCCAGCTATTTTTATAAATTGCTTTATCGCCCTGAATAGTTAAACTGTCTTTTTTTGTTGCAAGTAATTTGTCTAATTCTGTTGCCGTACAATCAAGCGTTTCGTTTTCTTTAAAGCGCCTGCTGGTTTCTTTTACTGCAGCAAATGCCTCGGGTAAAATTTCCTGCAGCACTACTTCCAGTTCTTTGTCTTTATCTTTTTTTAATTCGTCAATTTCTTTATAAAAAACATCCTTACCATTAATGTCTTCAACCGGTAAATCTTCGGCTGCCTTTTGTTTATCGGCAATTTCGGTATTTATTTTATTGAGATGTGCGGCAATGCGTTGCTTAAATTCTGCGGTTTTGTTACGCAGTTCATCATTACTTAACGATTGGTACTGGTTAGAAAACTGGTTGATCGTTTCTACCAGCGGCCTTATTTTTTTTACATCTTTTTCGCTCTTATTACCGCCAAAAAGTTTCGAAATTACTCCTATCATAAAATTCAGTATTGTTGGGTATTCTATTTATGCTCAATAATGAGAATTATTGCTTGACAAATATGGTGCGGAAAATATTTTTGAGCCATAATGACAGCAAATACCCATCTTTTTATGGGTAGCTGGCAAAGGTAGTAAATGTTTAGGGTTTAAGCAGGAGGAGTTGACAGCCGGTTTTATTCAACTAAAGCCTTAAACAATCTGTACAAAATATTGTTACATAACTTGAAAAAAAATAGTTATGCAAAAAACACTGCTCATATTCTGCTTTACAGCATTTTCCCTGTCTTCTTTTTCTCAAAAAACAGACCTGGTAAAGTTTGAGAAAGAACGTGTTCGCTATACCAAAAATGCTATGGCCGCTTTAGCAGGATGGTCGGTTGTAAATATTGTGGGCAGCGGTTTTGCTACCAATACCCGTAATAAAGAAGTACGGTATTTTCACCAGATGAATGTAATGTGGGGCGGCATTAACCTGGCTCTTGCAGGATTGGGCTATTATGGTGCAGGTAGAGAAAAAATTGATAACCCAGTATTGGCTGATGTGTTGAAACATCAAAACAGGATAGAAAAAACCTACCTTATAAATTTAGGGCTGGATGTGGTTTATGTTGGTGCAGGTTTGCTGATGAATAAAACAAGTGATAACCAGAAAAATCCGGAGAAGTTTGAAGGTTATGGAAATTCCATCATGCTGCAGAGTGGGTTTTTATTATTGTACGATGCAATCGTGTACTCAATTCATCATAAACATGGCAAGCAATTAAGGGGCATGAATGATAAAGTAAGTTTAAATGCTGGACCAGGTGCGGTTTCGCTGACCTATAATTTTTAACTCCGGGTTTTTGAGAATGTTAAGAATTCCCCAAAACAGTGACCATTCATCAAATTAATTTTCCACATGTGAACTTCTAAGTCTATTTTTACACGAAATCATTCGTATATCAATCACGTTTTTATGAGAAAAGTTATACTCTCAGTTATTGTAGTTTTTGTGAGTCTGGCAGCAAAAGCACAGGTAAAAGGAACGCTTTTAGATTCTGCCAGCAAAAAACCAATTGAAAATGCGGTGATTGCTTTGGTTGTAAAAGCTAATCCAACTGATACCAGTTATACATTTACAGATGATAAAGGGGTTTTTCGTTTTGGGGTAGTTCCATCTTCTCCGTTCACAATAGTTATCCGTCATTTGGGTTATTGGCCAAAGGCCAGATATGTACCTGTTGCTAAGGCAGAAAAAACAATTGATGTAGGCAGTTTTTCATTGGCACAAGATCCAAAATTACTAAGTGAAGTGGTTGTAGAAGCCCCAGCCATTGTTGTAAAGGAAGATACTATTGAATATAATGCATCGTCGTTTAAAGTAAAGGAAGGTGCCGTGGTAGAAGATCTTATTAAAAAAATGCCCGGTATACAGGTTGATAAAGACGGCAACGTTACTGCACAGGGCAAGGCTGTAACCCGTGTAAAAGTAAATGGTAAAGATTTTTTTGGCGGTGATGTAAAAACAGCCACTAAAGAATTGCCCGCCAATATTGTAGATAAAATTCAGATAATTGATGATTATGGCGACCAGGCAACCGTTAGCGGCATTAAAGACGGCGACCCTGATAAAGTGATGAACATCCAGATAAAAAAAGACAAGAACAAAGGTTTTTTTGGACGGGTAACCGGTGGTTATGGAACCGATGATCGCTACCAGAGTTCGCTTAACGGTAATTACTTTAACAACAACCGACAAATTTCTGTATTGGCAAACAGCAACAATACCAATACCTCGATTTTTAATTTTGGCGGCGGAGGTAACCGTGGCGCTACCAGCATGATGCGCTCGGGCATGAGTGCCATGAGTGATATGGGCGGCATGGGTGCTATGAACAATATGATGCAACAGGGCGGAGGGAGCGGTGGCAGTTCGCCTGCATTTACAGGTGGCAGCAGCGCAGGTATTTCAACAACACATTCTGCAGGTTTTAATTACCGCGATCAATGGAGTAAAAGAATAACCGTGTATGGCAGTTATTCTTACAATTATAAAAATACCAACCAACTGCAAAATACTTTCGAAACAAATAACACCTCACTCACCTACAATAATCAGGATCAAAACTCATTAACCAAAGGAAACAGTCATCGGTTTACTTTTAATTTAGAATACCAGATAGATTCTTTTAATTACCTGAAAGTGAGCCCCAGCATTAATTACAGCGGCAACGATGGAAACAGTAATACTATTTTCGATTACAAAACACAGGAAGACGGTACTAAAACCCAGGACGGTTCTAATAAAAACCTGAACAATTCGCAGGCGCCAAACCTGGCCGCTACCATTTTATACAATCATAAATTCAGAAAGCGTGGGCGCAATTTTTCAACGAGTATTACTTTGGGCACCAATCAAAACAATTCTGAGCAGGATGTAACGAATTTGATCAGGTTTTATCAGCCTTTCGTATTTTCAAATAATACATTTCAATTTACCGACCAGGAAAATAATAATTATAATTATGGAGTACGGTTCACTTATTCCGAACCACTCAATAAATACCGCAGCGTCGATTTCAGCTACTCACATAATTTAAATTATGGCCGCAACAACCGCCAGACTTACAATGTAGATTCTGCTACAAAAGTTAGAAGCATTAATAATTTTTTAATTAACGATTATGAAAATAATTATTACAATAAACGCATCGGTGTATCGCTTCGCACAACAAAAAAGAAATACAATTACACAGTGGGTATTAGTGTGCAGCCGGTGAATTTACAAGGCAAATCTCTTACAAGGGATAGTTCATACAAAGCTATTAAAAGAGCAAGTGTTTTCCCTATTGCAAGATTGGTGTATAATTTCAGCCGCACAAAAACCTTAAATGCCAGCTACAACGGAAATGCTACCCAGCCCAGCTTTAGCCAGTTGCAGCCGGTTCAGGATTTTACCAATCCGCAAAGCACTTCTATAGGTAATCCCGATCTTAAACCATCTATCAACCACAACCTTAACCTGAGCTACAACAATTTTAATTTTGTAAGTGGCAAAGTGATATTTACCAATTTAACTTTAAGCACCATCAGGAACCAGATTGTTAATAAAACTGCCAAACGAGATACTGCCAGATCTGGCTCAACCATTTCTATCCCTGAAAATATAAATGGCTATTACAATGCTTTAGGATTTTATGCTTATTCAAAACCATACAGAAACAGGAAGTATGTAATTACACTGACCGGAAGTTTAAATTACAACCGCAATATCAGTTTAACAGATAGTGTACGTTTTACAGGTAATTCGTTAATACAAAATCTTAACCGCAATAAAATAAATGGCAATAACTGGATTGTTACGCAAGGTTTAAACTTTGAGTATAATTATAAAGAGATTCTTGAATTAGGAACTGGTGTTAGCTACAGCTTAAACAACAATACATATAAAAATGCGGATAAAAGTAAAAGCTTAACGGGCTTTCAAAATACTACCAGCAATGCCTGGACTTTAAGCAGTAACATGAACCTGAACCTCAGCAAAACCCTGGTTTTAAAATACGATTTTGATTACACAATAAACAGTGGTTTGGCAGCCAGTGTAAGCCGAAACCAGGCAATTATGAATGCCTCACTTGAAAAACAATTATTTAAAAAGAAGAACGGCATTATTAAGCTGGCAGCCTACGATCTGTTTAACCAAAACAGCAATATCAGCCGCCAGGTACAAGGCACATCTATTTTTGATACCCGAACAAACCGGCTTACCCGATATTTCATGGCTACCTTTACTTATCGTTTGCAACGTTTTGCAGGTAAAACTATACAAAGCCGTGGACCGGGTGTTGATTTCAGGAAAATGGGACCCCCACCAACTGGCGGGCCGGGATTTTAACCTGTGTTTTATTTGCTTTAAATACTGAATTTAAAAGTAAAACTTGTAAAAAGCACAATTGGAAAACCAAAGTTGAACGGAGCGTCGCCACTTCAGCCAAATCAGGGAACAGATGCCTGCTCCAAAAAAATAAAACCTACATTCTTAAAAGGCTGAATAAATATAGCTAAGAGGCTTTTTTTAAACCCCTTTTCATTACCTTTGCCACCCAAAAAGCAACCCCCTTTACAGGGTAAATACTGACAATTTAACCAGGATATTACTATGAGTGGTGCATTAAAAGAGGTTCGTAACCGGATTAAGAGCGTACAAAGTACACAGCAAATTACCAAAGCGATGAAAATGGTGAGTGCGGCCAAACTGCGCCGTGCCCAGGATGCCATTACACAAATGCGCCCTTATGCCCAAAAGCTGCAAGAAATGTTAAGCAATATTGTAAGCAACAGCGACGGTGATGTTAATATGGCATTGGCTGCGGAAAGACCGGTTGAAAACGTAATGATTATTGTGGTTACCAGCGACCGTGGTTTGTGCGGCGGTTATAATAGTAACCTGATAAAACTGGCTAAGCAGGTAATTGCAGATAAATACTCAAGCCAGGCCGCAAAAGGAAAAGTGCAGATTTTACCGATTGGTAAAAAAGGATACGAGAATTTTACAAAAAGCGGCATCAAAGTAGTTAACCAATACTGGGATATTTCTACAGGTTTAAGTTTTGATAAAGTACAAACTGCTGCAAAACATGCCATGGATGCCTTTGCCAATAAAGAAGTTGATGCAGTAGAATTAATATACAGCGAATTTAAAAATGCAGCAACACAACGTTTTGGTGCAGAGCAGTTTTTACCGGTATCTAAAGTTGCTAAAACTGAAGGACAAAAAAATGCTGACTTTATTTTTGAACCCGATAAAAATGTTTTAATTGCCGAGCTGATGCCGAAAATTTTAAACACCCAGTTGTTTAAAGCTACGCTTGATGCCAATGCCAGTGAGCATGGTGCCCGCATGACGGCCATGGACAAAGCCAGTGATAACGCCAACGAATTATTGAAATCATTAAAGATCAGCTACAACCGTGCACGGCAGGCTGCCATTACAACCGAATTAACGGAGATTGTGAGTGGTGCGGCTGCGTTGCAAGGTTAATGCAAATGTGCTGATTAGCTAATTCGATAATTTGCTAATTTTTTATAGGTATAGGTTCGTTATTTAATAAATCAATTTTGCATTAAAGGAATTAGCACATCAGCAAATTAGCTAATTAGCAAATTAACCACCATGGAACTTTCAGAAATCATTCCGCATATAGAGGCTTTAATTTTTGCCAGCGACAAACCTTTAACCAACGAGGAAGTACTGGAACTGGTTAATGGCGCTTTGGCTTTTATTGAAGACCGAGCCACACAGCAACAGGTTGATGCAGCTATTGAAGGCATTGGCGAAAAATACAATGCTGAGTTTTATGCATTTGAATTGAGGCAGATTGGCGGTGGCTGGCAATTTCTTACTAAAAAAGAATACCATAAAACCGTTGCACAGCTTAATGGTGATAAATTTTTAAAACGTCTTTCGGTAGCTGCGCTTGAAACCCTTGCCATCATTGCCTATAAGCAACCCATTACTAAAAGTGAGATAGAATCCATCCGTGGGGTGAACTGTGATTATGCCGTGCAAAAATTGCTGGAGAAAGACCTGGTAATTATTTCAGGTAGAAATGAAGATGCAGTTGGTAAGCCGCTCATCTATGCCACTTCAAAATCATTTATGGATTATTTTGGTATCAACAGTTCCGAAGATCTTCCAAAGATATCTGAGGTATTAATGGAAGAACTGGTACAGTCAACGAACGTAAAAGAGGCAGAAGAAAATATGGAAGCTGAAAACGCTACCGAAACTGATATGATTGTTGTAGAAACTGTGGAAGAGGAAATAATAGCTAACGAAGCTGCAATTGAAGACGATACTGAAAAAGTACTGGCTGCTCCAGAAACCGATGAGATTACAGAGAACGTAAACGATGCTGATGAAAAAACGGAGGCATGATTTAACGCTTTTAATATTTTTAACTTAGGCATGATTATTTCATGCCTTCTGTTTTATATAGAAAATTGTATTTAGCACTAAAAGCCATTAACTTTAAATAACGATGAAACAAATATTTTCAACAGCGGCAGGTAATCTTCTGAAACTTTTTCTTATCAGTTTTATTTTTATCTCATGCTCATCTACTCAAAAGAATAATGCCGTGAATAGCGAATCAAAAAGTGCAGTTGAAGCCAAATCATTGACTGGCGACTTTGATAAAGAGGGCCACCGTGGCTGCCGTGGATTAATGCCTGAAAACACCATTCCGGCCATGCTGAATGCAATCGGCTTAGGTGTTACTACATTGGAGATGGATGTATGTATCAGCAAAGACAAAAAAGTATTTCTGTCGCATGAACCATTTTTTAATCATGAAATTACCACTAAACCCGATGGCGGTTTTATTGATGAAAAAGATGAGAAGTCGTTCAACATGTACCAGATGAATTATGCTGACATCATCAAATACGATGTAGGCTTGAAGCCGCATCCCCGCTTTCCCGATCAGCAAAAAATGAAAGCTGTTAAACCGCTCTTGTCAGATCTGTTTAAAGCTGTTAAAGA
>JBBRCM010000135.1:0-11043 GCA_038204855.1 Chitinophagales bacterium | reverse complement strand
TTGATTAGTACCATCCACAACGTACCAGTTGTGAGTAACGGTAGCCTCGTTCGCATGTTTTGTAGTGAAATGTAATTTGCTCATTTTTTTTATGTTTTAAGTTTTTTTCCGTTGACATCCTGAGCGGAGCCGAAGGAAGCTGCTAGCTTTTAGCATTTAGCTATTAGCAAAACAGCGGTTTTAGAAAATTAAGAATCTACGCCATCCCGTAGCTTTCTCCGCTAACAGCTCATAGCTAATTGCTCATAGCTGTTTTTCGGACGGCGAAGGTAAGGGCAGATACTTGTACATTCCAAAGAAAAAAGGAAGTATTTTTAACTGAACTTTTGTAACGTATTGATTATCAGTAAAATTTTTGACCAAATATTTTCATCATGGATAGTGATGCATAAAAAAGCCGCCCGTTTTACCGAACCGCTAAACAACTACGGAGAAAATATTACTCTTTTACAAATTGCTTTGTAAAATTATCCTTGCCGTTTGACAGCTTTATATAATATACCCCATTGCCAAACTGCGAAATATTTATCGGTATTGAATTGCTGCCCTGTTGCAATAAAATATCTCTTGTATATAGCTGCAGCCCGGCTGCATTTGTAATACTTAATGATGACTGCCCGGTTATTCCGTTCGTTTGCACCTGTAAAACCTCTTTTGCCGGGTTTGGAAAAGCCAGTAACTGCACATCTTTTTTATCAAGACGTACGGCAACAACCTGGCTGTTAAAAAACCGTCCGTCGGTATCAAAAGTTTGAAGGAGGTAAAAGATGGTAGCACTGTTTTGAAGCATTGCCGGCAGCACATCTGTATAGTTGTACGTAAGGGACGTGGCCGAATTACCTGCAGCACTTACCTGGTCAATATCTGTAAAATTAACCGCGTCCGTACTTCTCTGTACAGTATAATGCTTAGTGTTTTGCTCAAACTGGGTTTGCCACTGTAGTTTAATTTGGTTGTTATTATTTACAGCGGTAAATGAGGTAAGTTGTACAGGCAACACTTTTATTACCTCCAGGGGTGTAAGTGCCCGGTTGTAAATACGCAGTTCATCCATTTTACCATTAAGTCCGTTATAATGCGGGTAGCTCTGATAGAACATAGTCCCAAGTCTTGCCGGTTAGGTATAGGTAGGTGCAGTAGTGCCTTCTGCACCCGTATTGTTCAACATGCCGTTTATATAAAGTTTTAAAGTTCCACTTTCTCTTACCGCTGTGATATGAACCCATTGCCCCATGGGAAACGTACCAAGCGAATTTATAGATGCATTTTTGTAATTAAACTGCACCCGGGCAGTCGGGTTATTCCAGAACCATACTCCCGGTCCGGCATAATTCAGGTTGTTATCGTAAAAGCCACCCGTGTGTACAAAAGGCGAATTGGCAAAAGTGTAAAAAGCGATAGTAAAATCCTGATTGCCTGTAAAACTAAAATTACCGTTTATAGGTATAGTTCCCCATTGCACTACTGTTGAAGCATTGGCTGACGGATTGAGAAATTGCATCGCCTTATTAGCCTGTGCCGCAATATTGGTGGTAGCTGTTGCCCCAAAATTTGTACCATGCACGGCGTAAGGACCAGCATCGTTAAAATTGCCGTCCATTTTCCAGTAACCGACAAGGCCTACTGTAGTTACCTGTGCGGCTACAAGTAAGCTGCAAAACACAATTGCAGAGGAGAGCAGAATTTTTTTCATGTTCTAAATTTTCTAATTAAGAAATATTTTAAGTTAAACCGGTTTTTTCTGAGGATATAAGCAGCTTTGCAAACTTGTTCCCATCTATTCCATCGTTATTTCATTAACAGTCCGCCACGGTGGATCGCCTTTAAATATAATATGGTATTATGCCTACAGAAAAACTAATGGACTCCAACAATGTATAGATCATTTTAGTTTCACGGTGATAAGTTTTTCGCTGCTGGATATTGAGAGAAAAAGAATCAAAATTAAATTACTGATCGCCACCGGGCAATACCCATTTATGGGGACAACTGCTGGTACAAAAATGTAAAATTGATATTGATTTAATTGTGGTTTAATAACGGAATTTGAGCAGGGTTAAAAAACGGTATAAAAAAACTGCCTCCGGTATAGGAGGCAGTAAAAAATGCTGCGGAACTTAAAACCTACTTAAGTTTTGGTGGTTCTTTGCTAAAAATGCTGTAATTCAATCCTAAGATAGAAAACACTCCTTTACTGCTGATAAAGGGTGAATCAAAGTCTTTCCCGAAACTCACATTCACGCTAATGTCTTTACTGATGATGTAAGACCCCTGCACAGCAAGCCTGTATGTAAATTTTTTTTCCAAACGTGTTATTGGCTGATTGGCTGAATTAAGAGCAGGAATTTCGGCCCGGTACCAACGCAATAACCCTTCTACAGATACATTAAATGAGGATGTCTTTTTTAAAAAGCCGAGGCCCACATCTATGTTGCTTTGGGCTGTATCCCGGTACTTGTGCATATAACGGGCAGTAAGTGTAATAAAATCATCTGCAGTAACAAAGTAACTGGTATTAGCCCAAAAGCCCAGCCTTTCAAATCGCTTATCGGTTTCGTTATATCCTGTTGCACCGGCAAACTCCATTATAAAACCGGTACGGTCATACACCAGGCCAGATACTTTGGTTTTCAGTTCCGTTTCTGCATTATCCCGATCAACAATCAGGGCTTGTAAAAATTTATCAATATCGTCTTCGGTATTTCCGAATTTAGCGGCAATGTCAATTGCTCTGGCCTGTATAGATTTGATCGTTGCATCATCCAGTTTTAATGCTATTTTCAATTTTGCAGAAATATCAGCTATTACTGATTTTTTTGTATCAGTTGCTCCTATTGTACTTCTAACATTATTGATGATGAGTATTATATTGTCTTTTGCAGCAAGTTCTGCCTCGGCATCTGCCAATGCTGCAACCGACTTTCCATTTGCCAACCTGAACCTGAAACCTGCTCCCAGTTTATTGCTTCCACTGGCCGAATCTTTAGCCGTGCCGGCAGAAAAGCTAAGACTTTGCAGAAAAGCCTCTCCCACACCCGGATTCAAATATTTTTGCCTGGTTAAAGTGGGATGGCTTTTAAGCCAGTAAGGTGCCACTTCAAGCCCCAGGTTCAACAGCAGCTTACCATTTTTATCAAAAGAACTTAATACATCTGTTGCCAGGCTTTTGGCAGTTGCAGGGCGCATGATGGCCGTTGGTTCAAAATCCAGTATGCTGAATGCCGGGCTATTTGGCACATTCAATTTAGATACATCCTGTGCCCCACTTACTTTAAAAATACAAATCAGATTATAATAAGCCAGCTAAATTTTGTTTTCATTGGTTGGTAATTTTTAAAGTGTATATAACCGAATCAAGCTGCTGGGCAACTTCTTTGCTATACGGCCCAAATGTCGCAACATTTGCCCCTTCAGTAACTGTAACTATTATGCTGGTCTGGTTGGTTTCCTTCAGGGTGTCATTAACTTTAACTGATACGATTATTTTTTTTCCGCTAACATCAGCGGCCTTACCCATCGTGGCGGCTGCATTCATCTCTATCAGTTTTTTATCCAACGAAATAGAATAATTACCGCTTTGCCCGTCGCCAATGCTAACATCTACAATTATATCTTTTGTTTTTGTTTTAGCTGTGTAGGTATCTTTTAAATCAACAAATGTAACTGCCATAAAACATGTTTTTTGCTACCTACTCTTTTATCCCGTTTTCGGCTTGCCGGGGTTGTTTTAAATATATTATATACGCCGTTATCTTTCTTTGAATTCTTTAGGGAAACTTTCATTTTCTGCCAGGTCAAGTTCTAGCAGAGTTTTTCCGTTATCGGTAATTACCCCTACTGTAAATGCGCCATAAGAAAGTATCTCATCCTCTATTACTTTACCCTCTTTAAATTCATCCGGCTTGTAAGTAAAAATTGATGGACTGAATGAGTCGTGAATATAAAATATCACATCTGTATTCAATGGGTTTTGCGGATTTGTGCTCTCTACAGTTAATACAACATTGTAATAGTCAGGTATTGCAGATGCTGTTACTACTGCACTCAATTTGCGCTCATTGTTTTCCGGTTTACCTCCAAAACGTCCTTTCTGAGGGTCTTCCGGATGTGTTACCGGGGGCAGAACAGGTATGACAGGAGCGGCGATGGCATTCAAATTTTCAATATCGATTATACCCTTTACCTGCACGTCTTTTATCCTGTCCTGTGTTAATTCATTCCGCATTTTCACTTCTTCCTGCTGCTGACTTATCTGGCTGTTCATCACTCTTTTTTCATTTTCTTTTTTTATCACCTGTTTCTCGTCCTCTGCTTTTGCTTTGCCTTTTTGGGCATCTGCAATCTGTTTGTCTTTTAGCACACTATCCATGATGCCGTTTATAAACCGAAACCCTGCTGCCGCAGCCAGAAAACAATATGCAGCAAATAAAAAATAATTTTTTATTGGTACGCAACAATCTTTCCCAACCGCTGCTTCATTTTTGCTACCCGCAATTTTGATGTTTGATTTTGCAGTGCCTGCTTTACCCGTATCACTTGCAGCACTCTTTAATGTATCTGCCTGAACCGTCATTTTTAAAACCAACGAGTCGGTACCAGGTTTGCTGCAATCGCATTCACTTTTTTGTAAAGACCATCCGTAATGTACATTATCCATCAGTTTGCTTTGTGCTATTTCAAGAAAAAGCGGAATAAGAATAGTAGCGCCAATACCCAATGCAAGGCAGGCAAATATATTTCGTAATTTTTCTTTGTTGTCCCCGGTGTTGGAAGGTAACAAATAGTTAATGGTACCCCCGGCAGCTCCGGCCAGCAGCATAATAAAAATGATGATTGGGAACGACATGATAATAGTTTTTATTGGTTATTTGATAATCAGGTTTGTCTGGTACAGCATCAACGCTGTTTTTTTATTGCAGGATATTAATATCAAACGATAAATAAATAATAAATCAATGAAAGGAATACCGGATAACTTTTGAAAAATATTTTTCTATGCAGAAACAGGATACTAACTTAATACCTTTATTTCACAGATGCAAGTTTTAGGATGTGGATTTTTTAAATTGTAAAACAAAAATGAAAAAGAATTTGCAAACTGCCATCGTTTAAACACGGTAAATACATAGGTTAATACACCTTCTATATTTTCCTGCACGCGCCATTTAAATTTATCAACCCAAAATATTTATTTTTGAAATAAGTAAACGGTAATATTGTACCATGGCAAAAGCAAAAAAAACAGAAGCAGAAGAACCCTTAGAAAAAAAACTGTGGAAAGCCGCCGACAAACTCCGCAAAAACATGGATGCTGCCGAATACAAGCATGTAGCATTGGGCCTCATCTTTCTTAAATATATTTCAGATGCTTTTGAAGAGTTGCATAATACATTACTTGCACAAAAAAGCGAAGGTGCCGACCCCGAAGACAAGAATGAATACCTGGCCGAAAAGGTTTTTTATGTGCCGCCTTCATCCCGCTGGACATGGATACAGGGCCGTGCCAAACTACCCACCATTGGTAAAGACATTGATGATGCTATGGATGCCATTGAAAAAGACAACCCATCTTTAAAAGGCGTGTTGCCAAAAGTTTTTGCACAGGAAAAATTAGATAAGGCCAGCCTTGGCGGACTGGTTGACCTGGTAAGCACCGCCACCCTGGGTACCAAAGAAGCACAAAGCAAAGATTTACTGGGCCGTGTGTTTGAATACTTTTTGGGCGAGTTTGCCCTGGCCGAAGGCAAAAAAGGTGGACAGTTTTATACACCGGGCAGCGTTGTAAAACTATTGGTTGAAATGCTGCAACCTTACGAAGGCCGTGTGTTTGACCCCTGCTGTGGCAGTGGTGGCATGTTTGTGCAAAGCGAAAAATTTATTAAGCACCACCAGGATCATTACAAAAAAAATGCTTCCGCAGGTTCAGCACGGCAAAAACTATCGCTTAACCCTGCCGACCATATTAGTATTTACGGACAGGAGAGCAACCAAACCACCTGGCGGCTTGCAAAAATGAACCTGGCAATACGTGGTATTGATAGCAGCAATGTAAAATGGAACAATGAAGGCAGTTTTTTAAACGATGCCCATAAAGACCTGAAAGCCGATTTTATAATTGCCAACCCGCCCTTTAACGATAGCGACTGGAGTGGTGAACTGCTGCAAAAAGATGCCCGTTGGCAATACGGCCTGCCACCCGCAGGCAATGCCAACTATGCATGGATACAGCATTTTCTATATCACCTGGCTGCTAACGGACAGGCAGGTTTTGTTTTAAGTAAAGGCTCGCTAACTACTAAAACAAGCAACGAAGGCGAAATACGAAAAGCCCTTATTGAAAACGATTTGCTTGATTGTATTGTAAACCTGCCCGCCAAATTATTTTTAAATACACAAATACCGGCCTGCCTTTGGTTTTTGCGCCGCAACAAACAAAAACGCAAAAAAGAAATACTGTTTATAGATGCCCGCAACCTGGGCCATTTAATTAACCGAAAAACGCTTGAGTTTACCGATGATGATATTGCACAGGTTGCAAACACGTACCATAACTGGAAAAATAGTCCGAACCATGATTCACCTGATTTGCATGATGAACATGATTTAAAGCAGAAAGCAGCAACAAAAGAACCAAATCATGCCAATCACATTAATCACACAAATCATAGTGCAGACTATATTGACGTACAGGGCTTTTGCAAAAGCGTGCCTGTTGACGATGTAAAAGCATTAAACTATGTAGTTACACCCGGCCGCTTTGTGGGCCTGCCCGATGATGAAGATGATTTTAATTTTGAAGAACGATTTACAGCGTTGAAGGCAGAACTGGAAAAGCAGATTGCTGAGGAAGATGATTTGAATAAAAGGATTGCAAAAAATTTAAGCAAGATAAATTACAGGCAACCTGCAAACTAATTTTGTAATTGTGCAGCTGTTGGCTGCACAATTACAACACACTAAAATACATTTGTGCAAGTGCAGCTTGCACAAATTGAAGCGATAATAAAAATGAGTAAACTCAAAAAAATAAATACTGAAAAATTGCTTTTTAGCGAAATTTCGAGCCTTATTGAGGAAAGCAGGCAGTATGTTGCCCACACGGTAAATACAACCCTTACCCTTTTGTATTGGAAAATCGGCAAAAGAATAAATACCGAAGTGCTTCAAAACAAGCGGGCTGAATATGGGAAGCAAATTGTCGCATTGCTGTCGCGACAATTAATGGATAACTATGGTAAAGGATTTGCAGAAAAAAGTATCCGCAGAATGATGCAATTTGCCCAGGTTTTTCCCGATGAGCAAATTGTCGCGTCGGCGATGCGACAATTAAGCTGGTCGCATTTTATGGAACTGATTCCATTAAAACAACCTTTGCAGCGTGAGTTTTATGCCGAAATGTGCCGCATAGAAAAATGGAGCGTTAAAATACTACGCAGTAAAATAGATGGTATGCTTTACGAACGCACCGCCATCAGCAAAAAACCCAAACAGTTAATAAAACAGGAAATAAAGCAACTGCGTGATGAAGACACCTTAACACCCGACCTGGTTTTTAGAGACCCCTATTTTCTTGATTTTTTAGGGCTGAAAAATACCTTCAGCGAAAAAAACCTGGAAGATGCCATTTTAAAAGAACTGGAAAATTTTATACTGGAACTTGGCCAGGGCTTTACATTTGTTGAACGCCAGAAAAGAATGGTAATAGATGGCGAAGATTTTAAACTTGACTTACTTTTTTACCACCGCAAACTAAAACGGCTGGTAGCTATTGATCTTAAACTGGGCAAATTTAAAGCAGCCTACAAAGCCCAGATGGAATTGTACCTGCGCTGGCTGCAAAAGAACGAAATGCAGGCTGGCGAAAAAATACCCATTGGTTTAATACTATGTGCCGAGGGTAATAAAGAACAGATAGAACTATTACAGTTAAACAAGGCTGGCATTAAAGTAGCCGAATACCTTACCCAACTGCCAAGCAAAAAATTACTGCAGCAAAAGCTTCATCAGGCGGTACAAATTTCAAAAAAATTAATAGAGGATAATGAGTAAACTGATAAAAACAATTTGCTAAATAAATTTTAAAGCAATAACCAATGCCTCAAATAATAAGAAACAGAACCATAAGCCCTTTAACCAGAAAAGCAAGCTCTGTAAATTACAGGGTGCATATTAATGGCATTACAGCGGCAGATACTTTGGTTGTAAACATTACACACAAAACAAAACCCTTTACCAAAACCTGTAGGTTTAAAGGCAGCGATGTAATTAAGAAGAAAAGCCTGGGCTTTAAAGTATTTGATGATGGAAAGTATATTGAAATTATATGGATTAGCACACAACCAATTAATGGGAAATTATGAGTGAATGGAAAGAATATAGAGTTTCAGAATTGTGTCAACTAATTGGTGGTGGCACTCCGAAAACAACTGTTCCTGAATATTGGGGAGGAAATATCCCTTGGCTTTCTGTTACAGATTTTAATACTGGAAAGAAATATTGTTTTGATGCCGACAAAAAAATTACTGAAAAGGGTTTAAAGGAAAGCAGCACAAAAATGTTGAAGAAAGGGCAGATTATTATTTCGGCCAGAGGAACAGTAGGAGTCATTTCCATGCTTGGCATAGAAATGGCGTTTAATCAATCCAATTATGGCATTGATGCTAAGAAAGAATTGACTTCAAATGATTATTTGTATTATTTATTGAAAGTTAATGTTCCTCAATTTATCTCAAACTCTTATGGAGCTGTCTTTGATACAATAACAAAAGAAACTTTTGAACACATCAAAATTTTACTCCCATCCCTTCCCGAACAAATCCAAATCACCTCCATCCTCAGCAGCTTAGATGGTAAGATAGATTTGCTACAGCGCCAAAACAAAACTTTGGAGCAATTAGCCGAAACGCTTTTCAGACAATGGTTTGTAGAGGAGGCGGAGGAGAGTTGGGAGAAGATACCTTTAAGTTCAATTGCTGATTTTTTAAATGGCCTGGCTTGTCAAAAATTTCCACCAAAGAACGAAATAGATAAGTTACCTGTTTTAAAAATAAAAGAACTCAGCGGTGGTATTACTGAAAACTCTGATTGGGCATCAACAGATATTAAGCCCGAATACGTTGTAAAAAATGGAGACGTAATTTTTGCATGGTCAGCATCCTTAATGGTTATTATTTGGAATGGAGAAGATTGTATTTTGAATCAGCATTTATTCAAAGTAACTTCCAAAGTTTATCCCAAATGGTTTTATTATTTATGGTGCAAACATCATTTAGCCGAATTTATTTCAATTTCTTCAAGTCATGCAACAACAATGGGGCATATTAAAAGAGGTGATTTGGATGAAGCGATGGTTTTAGTTCCTACCCAAGAGGAATTAAAGAAAATGACTATTAGCATTCAATCTTTTTTTGACAAAATGCTAATCAATCACAATCAAATCCGCACCCTCACTCAACTGCGGGATACACTATTGCCAAAGCTTATGGGTGGGGAGGTAAGGGTTAAGTAGCAATTTTTATCACCTTCGTATAATTACACTTTTACGTACTATGCCGTTTGCTGTTATAGTGATAGTATCTCTACCCTTAAGTATTAAGGTGTCAGATCCGCCTCTAAAAACAGTAACATAGGTACCTGGCGAAATGTTCATTTTATTAGCTCTGCCATATTCAGAGGTGGTCAACTGATAGGTACTGCCAGCACAGGTATCTCTTGAAGCCAAAACAAAGCTGCTGAACACACACACAGCACAATCTTTAACAATACCGCCTAAATTATCCTTTACAGTGTACACAAAACCATTTTGAGTTACCTCATTTGGTTGTAAAATAAGCCTGGCTGTATCTAAAGAGGCGTTTATCTTGATTGGCAGTCTGCCAGTAAATTTTATTCCGTTTACAGTACTATCTGCCAAAATCAAATAATCAGTTTCTGAAGACAGGTTTTTAAAAACAAAATATCCTTCATCATCGGCAGTGGTAGTGTACAGATAGTTAACTCCATTATCAGCCGGGTAACCAATTTTTACAACTGTTTTACCAAGCTGTTTAACAGTACCTGTTGTTGTAATATCATCATTATAAAATACACGGCCATGCAGGTACAGGTTGCCATCGGCATCGTTTTTTGCCTTCTTATACTTTTCACAGGCAACTAAAAACAATGTTGTGGTTATTATTAATGCTATTGTTAAAAAGGATTTCATACAAAGTTATTTTTTAAAAATATTGATAATATTGATTACAATTTCGGGACTAAAGTTAAGTGCTACAAAAGCTCCGGCTCCTTTAGGGGCAGATATTTTATCAACCACCTGATTATTCAGAACCGTGAATTTGGTTTGCCTGAACATCTGATAGCCTACAAGCAGCTTAATCCCCGGAACCATGTCGTATCCAATGCCACCATAATAATTTTCTAATGGTTTAGGAATACCCAAGCCTACAAATACAGATGCCCGATGCAGGTGATTGCTTGCAAATTTATTATCAAGACTAAACAAACCAAAGGGGTAATAATGTAAAGCAGCAAGTAATTTAATGCGTTCACCCCTTATGACTTCTGGCAGATTAGAGGTTGTATTAAGTGTGTTTACAGTATATGCTGAGCTTGTAAATGCAAGACCAGCACTTAGTGTAAAATACTGTAATTTCCCAATTTTATATCTATATTTTGCCACTGCTTTGCCTGCATCATCAGCAGTAGCTACTTTAGTTTCCAGCAGTGTTACAGTAGTGAGCTTGGCAGTTTTAACATCTGCTGCACCAATATCGGTAGTGGTAATAATTGTTCTACGCTGTGGTTCAGCATCTGTAACAGCTGTTAAATTAGATACAGGTGGCAATGATCGGTAGTAAATACTAATATAGGGCTTCAAATTAGTTACCAATTGTTTTAATCCTGTAATGGTAGCTATAGTAACTACCTGGCAGTTTCTTAAATTACTTATGTAGCATTCAAACCTGTCAATTAATTTTTTTGCATCCTGCTCTAAGGTTATTTTGGATCGGTAATTTAACACATAGCAATCAACACTTTTTAAGT
>JBBRCM010000134.1:0-11207 GCA_038204855.1 Chitinophagales bacterium | reverse complement strand
TGTTTTTAAATGATTGTACTTTATTCGAACTGCTGAAATTCATACCAGGCTTTGATATGCTACTTTTTATCAAATAAAAGAAAATTTTGTTCTAATTACAAAACCCGCTACAAGAGCGGGTTTTGGCTTTTTTGTTAAATTCTGTCGGGATGACAAGATTCGAACTTGCGACCCCACGCCCCCCAGACGTGTGCGCTACCGGGCTGCGCTACATCCCGAAAATTTCCCCATAAGTATGTCCCGCTTCAAACGCGACTACATTCCAAAATGATGCCTGCAAAAGTAATTGAAATTTTCAACTTTAAAACAGCAAGTTATCTTATCTTAGCGCAACTTTTTACTACATGAATGTTTTAATAAAGCAGGCTAACATAATTTCTCCCTCTTCTCCTTTCAACGGGCAAATCAAAGATATTTTAATAAGAGACGGTAGAATCATCTCTATTGATACAGGAATTACCAGCGATGCAGCGCAGTTAATTGAACAGGACGGGTTGTGTGTAAGCATTGGCTGGATGGATATGTTTGCTGATTTTGGTGACCCAGGCTTTGAACAAAAAGAGAATATAGAATCGGGCACCAAAGCTGCCGCAGCAGGTGGTTTTACAGATGTAATGTTGATACCAAATAGTCAGCCGGTGGTTGATAACAAAGCGCAGGTTGAGTATATTGTTCAAAAAGCGAGGGAATTTGGGGTAGGTATTCATCCTATCGGTTCCGTTTCAAAAAAGATAGAAGGAAAGGATCTTTCGGAAATGTATGACATGCGCCAGTCTGGTGCAATAGCATTCAGTGACGGCATTAAGCCCGTTCAGAACGCCGGTTTACTTTTAAAGGCGCTTCAGTATGTTAAGAATTTTAATGGCACCCTAATACAGGTTCCCGATGATACCACGATTGGCACAAACGGGCTGATGAACGAAGGCATCATATCTACCCAGATGGGCCTGCCAGGTAAACCCATTCTTGCCGAGGAGTTAATGGTTGCACGTGATTTAAAATTGGCAAGATATGCCGATAGTAAAATCCACTTTACCGGGATATCATCACCCAAAAGCCTGGAGTATATAAAGAGATCTAAAGAAACCGGTATTCAGGTAAGCTGCTCTATAACTCCCTACCAGGCCTACTTTTGTGATGAAGACCTGCAGGGATACGATACCGACCTTAAATTAAATCCTCCTGTAAGAACAAAGGCAGACATGATGGCCGTAAGAAAAGCATTGCTTGATGGAACCATTGACTGTGTTGCATCTCATCATCTGCCGCAGCATTGGGATAACAAGACCTGTGAGTTTGAATATGCAAAACCCGGCATGATTGCCCTGGAAACCATGTTTGCTGTTTTGATGAGCTGTGGTTTACCGGCTGAAGATTTTGTACAAATGCAATCAATCAATGTGAGAAATATCTTTGGACTGCCTGTTCCTGAAATAAAAGAAAATGAACCGGCATGCCTCACACTTTTTATTCCAGGCGCCGAATTTATTTTTGAAGAAAACATGATACAATCAAAGTCTAAAAATTCTCCTTTTGTTGGCAGGCAGTTAAAAGGCAGGGTAATAGGTATAATTAATAACTCCCAAATTCAACTTAACAAATAAAATGCTGAAAGATTTAAACGCCACCAAAAAAGGCTTACTGACCGGCATTGTAATGATTGGCTTGTCCTTATTCTTTTACTACGTATTAAAGCTTGCGTTAAACCAAAAAGATCAGTATGCTATTTTTAGTGTTTATATTGCAAGCATCGCCTGGAGCCTGTTTTCATACAAAAACTCATCGGCCGAAGTAAAGACTTTTAAAAGTTTTTTTTCAACAGGATTTAAAACATTTATAGTTGTAACCCTGCTAATGGTGCTTTATACTTTTATTTTCTTTAAGTTTAACACGGCATACCGCGATGCTGGTATTGCCGAAAACAATGCCATGCTTTTAAAAGACGGAAATCATACTCCTGCAGAAATAGAAAGTAATGCAAATCAGCTAAAACAGATTTTTATGCCCGTAATGGTTGGGATAACAACATTTAAATATTTAATTTTAGGGTCGTTGGTAACGGCGATAGCATCCGGTTTTTTAAGCCGCAAGCAGCAATAAATAGTTTCATAAAAATACTTTTCTTACACGATGGATCTGTCAATAGTAATACCGCTTTTTAACGAAGATGAATCTTTGCCGGAGCTTTCAGCGTGGATTGAAAGAGTGATGCTGGCAAATAATTTCAGCTATGAAATTATTATGATTGATGATGGCAGCACGGATGATTCATGGAACGTAATTGAACAACTGCGTACCGTTAATTCAAATATTAAAGGCATAAAGTTTCAGCGTAACTATGGCAAAAGTGCAGCTTTGAATGAAGGCTTTAAAGCAGCACAGGGCAATGTAATCATTACCATGGATGCCGATATGCAGGATAGCCCCGACGAAATACCGGATCTGCGCAGAATGATTGTGGAAGAGGGATTTGATATGGTGAGCGGCTGGAAAAAGAAGCGCTATGACAATACACTCACAAAAAATATTCCTTCAAAATTATTTAATGCTGCAGCCAGGAGAAGTTCGGGTATCAAGTTGCACGATTTTAACTGCGGTTTAAAATCGTACCGTAAAAAAGTGGTAAAGAGTATTGAAATTTATGGCGAAATGCACCGCTACATTCCTATCCTGGCCAAATGGGCCGGGTTTAGAAAAATAGGAGAAAAAGTGGTGGAACACCGTGCAAGAAAATATGGGATAACCAAATTTGGCTGGGAGCGTTTTGTAAATGGTTTTCTCGACCTGGGCTCAATAACGTTTGTAGGTAAGTTTGGCAAAAGGCCCATGCATTTTTTTGGTTTATGGGGCACTTTGTTTTTTATGGCAGGTTTTATCATATTCTTATACCTTACCATCTCCAAATTCTTTCTTGATCAGACCGGTATGACGCAGCGGCCCCTTTTCTTTGTGGCTATATTGGTAATGATAATCGGTTCGCAACTTTTTTTAGCAGGATTTATTGGTGAACTTATTGCAAGGAATTCGCCTGAAAGGAATAATTATTTGATAGAAGAAAAAGTTGGTTTATAAATTCTGAACAAATCATGAATGTAATAATCATCGGCCCTGCACATCCCTTACGTGGCGGTGGTATTACCACATTTAACGAACGCCTTGCCAGGCAGTTTCAAAACGAAGGCCACCATACAAATATCTACTCATTCTCTTTACAATATCCCGGTTTTTTATTCCCGGGTAAAACGCAGTTTACAGACGAACCCGCTCCCAAAGACCTAGACATTCATACCAGAATAAACTCTGTAAATCCATTAAACTGGATAAGCGTTGGTAACGAAATAAAAAAACTGAACCCCGACATCGTTGTTGTAAGATATTGGATTCCACTGATGGGCCCATGCCTGGGAACAATTCTCCGCATCATCAAAAAAAACAAGCACACAAAAATTATTTGTATAGCCGATAATATTGTGCCACACGAAAAACGCTTTGGAGACAAACCCTTCACCCGTTATTTTGTTAAACCCGTTGATGCTTTTATTACCATGAGCGAAAAGGTTTTAAGCGACCTGAGATTGTTTACTGCAAAAAAAGCTTTACTCGTCCCCCACCCCTTGTATGATAATTTTGGAGAAAAAATAAGTAAGGAATCAGCCCGAAAGGAATTGGGAATTAGTAATGAGGAATTAGTTGTGCTGTTTTTTGGGTTCATAAGAAAATATAAAGGGCTTGATATTTTATTGGATGCAATGAAATTAATAAACAGTAAACACGAAACCCACAACCCAAAACTGCTTATTGCGGGCGAATTTTACGAAGACCGAAAAGCCTTCGATGAACAAATAGAAAGGCTTGATATAAGGGATCTGTTGATATTGCATACAGATTTTATTCCCGATAACGAAGTAAAGAATTATATGTGCGCTGCCGATGTTGTAATTCAACCTTACCGCAATGCTACACAAAGCGGCGTTACTCCCCTTGCCTATCATTTTGAAGTGCCTATGATTGTTACCAATGTTGGTGGCCTGCCTGCGATGGTGCCCGATAATAAAGTTGGGTTAGTTGCAGAACCCAATGCTGCATCACTTGCTGAAAAAATATTGGAATACTTTACTAAAGGTGAAAATCATTTTCTGCCTCATCTTTTAGAAGAAAAGAAAAAATTCAGTTGGACAAAAATGGTTGAAAGTATACTTGAAGTGGCTATTAGTGACTAAATTGCCCAACTAAACAGTGTTCATGATCTATAGAAGCAGGGCTCCGCTACGAATTGGACTGGCCGGAGGCGGTACGGATGTAAGCCCCTACAGTGATCAGTTTGGAGGTGCTGTTTTAAATACTTCCATTTCGCTTTCGGCGTACGCAACCATAGAACCTCTCCTTGAAAATAAAATAATTGTAGAGGCTCTTGACATAAATGAACAACAGTGTTTTGAGCGAACGCCCTTGTTACCCATTGACGGTGCACTTGGCCTGCTGAAAGCCGTTTATAACCGCATACAAAAAGATCACCAGTTGCAATTACCGGGTTTAAGAATATCAACATTTGTTGATGCACCTGCGGGTTCTGGTTTGGGTACTTCATCCACATTGGTAGTGGCAGTATTGGGTGCTTTTGTTGAAATGCTGAAACTACCATTAAACGAATATCAGATTGCTCAGTATGCTTACGATATTGAGCGTAATGATCTGCAACTGGCAGGTGGCAAGCAGGACCAATACGCGGCAACATTTGGGGGCATAAATTTTATGGAATTTTATGCAGATAAAGTAATTGTAAACCCGTTGCAGATAAAACCACAGTACCTGCATGAACTGGAGCACAACCTGGTTTTGTATTTTACATCCACATCCAGGGAAAGTGCAGCCATTATTAGAGAACAGGTTAAAAATGTTTACCAGAAAAATGAGAAAAGCATTGAAGCCATGCACCGGCTTAAAGATCAGGCTAACATGATGAAGGACGCTTTAATACAAGGAAAGCTGGATGAGATCGGGCTGATATTAAACTACGGATTTGAGCATAAAAGGAATATGGCTGCCAATATCAGCAACAGCCATATTGAGGAAGTGTATGCTGCTACAAAAGCAGCCGGTGCAACCGGTGGTAAAATAAGCGGTGCAGGCGGTGGTGGATTTATGGTATTTTATTGCCCCGGTAATACCCGTTATGCTGTAATAAAAACATTGAATACTTTTGGAGGAGTTGTAAGGGATTATTCCTTTACTAAATTTGGGTTGACAACCTGGACGGCCCCCTCTTGAACTTCGTTCGTTCCCTTATCAGGGAACCCCAAGGAGGGAGGAAATGGAGAAGATTAAAACGAAGGCTATTTTTTTCTTTTGGGACCAGCATTTGAATTACTATTAAACATCGTTGTGTCACTCACTTGTACGGCATACCTTTGCTCAACATTTCAGCCCTTTTATTAATACCCATTTATTATAAATTATGGAAGATATCAAAAACATAGTGCAGGCTTCTATCAATGTAAAGCAGGATGTTTTACAAAATGAAGAGTTGCTGCAAACGGTAAAGGAATGCATTGCAGTATTGGTGCATGCCTTTAAAAACGGTAACAAAGTTTTGTTTTGTGGCAATGGCGGCAGTGCTGCTGATGCACAACACCTGGCTGCAGAATTTACCGGCAGGTTTTATACCGACCGGGATGCGTTGCCGGCAGAAGCCCTGCACTGCAACACATCTTACCTTACTGCCGTGGCAAATGATTACAGTTACGATGTGATTTATTCACGTATGGTAAAAGGCATTGGCAACAAAGGAGATGTACTGGTAGGCCTGAGCACATCGGGCAACAGCGCCAATATTTATAACGCTTTTGAAGTGGCAAAACAAAAAGGTATGACCACCATTGCCTTTACCGGTGCCACCGGCGGCAGCATGAAAGCCTTGTCAGATTATCTGATAAATGTACCATCAACCGATACACCACGCATACAGGAAAGCCATATTATGCTGGGGCATATTATTTGCCAGATGGTTGAGGCGGAATATTTTAAAACCTCCGCCGCCCAATCCTGAGCGAAGTCGAAGGAAAGGGGGAACCTGGAGTAAAAGAATTTAAAATTTCAAAAACACACAAACTGTTTAACAAAAATGGAGTCTGCTGAAAATATTGAGCTGCAAGGCTCCCCCTTGAGGGAGCGGGGGGGGCTTCGGGGGCTTCAGGGCTCTGCAATTATTCTTGCCGGCGGATTAGGCACCAGGTTACGTTCAGTTGTTGCGGATCTTCCAAAGTGCATGGCACCTGTCTCAGGCAAACCATTTCTGCATTTTGTTATTGAACATTTATTAAGCCAGGGAATTGATGCATTTGTTTTTGCTGTTGGTTATAAAAGTGAAATGATCATTGAGTATCTAAATGATCAATACCCACACCTCAACAAACAATTTTCAATTGAAGTAGAACCGCTGGGCACAGGGGGAGCTGTAAAGCAGGCCTGCAGTCTGGTTACCGAAGAAAATGTACTGATTTTAAACGGCGATACACTTTTTAAAATTGATGTGGAATGGATATTAGATTTTCATAGCAGCAACAATGCCGATTGTACTTTATCATTAAAGTCAATGAACGATTTTGACCGGTATGGTGTGGTTCACTTAAATGAAGACGGCTCGATTGCCAGCTTTAAAGAAAAACAGTTTTTTGACTGGGGATTGATAAACGGCGGTGTTTATGCCCTGAATGTTGCCCGGTTCAAGCCGGAAGATCTTCCCCAAAAATTCTCTTTTGAAAAAGATTACCTGGAAGGATATTTTGAAAAAAGAAAAATGTACGGCCTTATACAGGATGAATATTTTATAGACATAGGTATACCCGAAGATTTTGAAAGAGCGCAACTTGAATTGGGAATTAAGAATTAGAAATAAGTAATTGGTATTTGATAAAAATTCGTGTAATTCGTATTTTTAATTCGTGTTATAAATAAGCGATGATTGATTTAAGCAAAATAAACAAAACCTGGACCCTCTTCCTCGACCGTGACGGAGTGATCAATCACGAAAAGCATCTTGATTATATTCACACCTGGGATGAATTTGTTTTTTATGAAGGTGCAAAAGAAGCCATTGCCATTTTTGCAAAAACATTCAACCGCCTTGTTGTTGTAACCAACCAAAAAGGTATTGGCAAGGGCGTTACCAACTTAGAAGATCTTCAACTGATTCATAAAAACATGGTTGCTGAAATTGAAATGGCTGGCGGAAGAATTGACGCCGTTTATTTTTGTCCCGATCTGGAGGATAACAGCCCCAACCGGAAACCCAACTCCGGCATGGGTTCGCAGGCGGTAAAAGATTTCCCGGACATTGACCTAAATAAAGCCATAATGGTGGGCAATACCCTAAGCGATATGCAGTTTGGCCGCAACCTGGGAGTACATACCATCTTTTTACCAACCACCCGATCCGAAATAAACTTAAGCGATAGCGGTATTGATGCCGTGTATAATTCACTGATAGATTTTGCGAATGATCTGCATAAAGTGTCTTAACCAGCGAATTCTGCGAAATCTGCGGGCCAAACTTCTTTTATAAGCTTTAGTTAAATTTCACCCCATGTTGTACAGTTATTTTAAGATTAGTTATTTTTATTGCATGAAGAAACCATTCATTTTACTCTTTCTTATTTTTCTTACCAGTATTAGCTTTGCGCAAGGTATTGCCAAAGCCGATTTTAAATTACTTAGGCAAAAAGAAGACTCACTGAAAAATTATTCAGATAAAATAATACAGGGTATAAATTCAGACAACCGGTTGAACGCTGACAGTGTTTTTACACGGGTGCTTATGCGTGCCTTAAAAACAACCAATTCTTTCTACTATCCTTTTGATTCTTTGCAAACTGTTTCTGTTCTTTATTCTCCTGACAGTGTGTTTCGTATTTTTACCTGGCAACTGGTAATTAATGAAAACGTAATTCGCCAGCACGGTGCCATACAAATGAGAACACCCGATGGGTCTTTAAGAAGATATCCCCTCATCGATAAATCGGATGTAACTACCAATGTTGCAGATACCATTGGCAATAACTTTGGCTGGATAGGTGCCATTTATTACAAGATCATCCTGAAGAAAAGCGGCAACCAAAATTATTATACCCTGTTGGGCTTTGATGAAAATAATATACGAAGCAGCCGTAAAATTATAGAAGTGCTTAGTTTTGTAAATAACGAACCCATTTTTGGCGGCTCTTATTTCAGCGGAGAAAAAGCAGATGGATTTTCTAAATGGCAGAGCCGCTACATCATGGAGTATAAAAAAGAAGCCGGCCCAAAACTTAACTACGATAAAGACATGGACATGATCATAGTTGAGCACCTGGTATCAGAAAGCAATGAACCTAAAAAGAAATGGACCCTTATTGGAGATGGCGATTATGAAGGTTTTGTTTGGAAAGGAAATAAGTGGATGCACATAGAAAAAGTATTCAACGTGGTTACGCCCGACGGACAGGCACCTGTACCAAATCCCATACGTGACCCTGCAGGAAATATTGACGAGAGAAAACTAAAGGGAGCCGAAGAAGAAACGCCTCCTGTGCCTGCTAAGCCAAAAGGTAAGGGTGATAATTAATGGATAATTTTATAATTAAGAATGGATAATGGATTAACCCTCCACCAAAAAAGTTCCCAGGTCAACAACCTCTCCCTCTCCCATTTTAAATTTCTCCAGGTCTCCCAGGTCAAGGTCACGCATTACCGGGCTTTGAAAAATCAACGCCTCGCCTTTATATAAAGCAAAGTACAGATCCGGGTTAACTTCCGGGTTTAAAAAATCCATATAATCGCCGTGCTTAAAAGTAACGGTCGCAGTTCCATTTGCATCCAAACCACTCTTACCCAGGTAATCATCTTCCATCAGGTCTTTCTCAAACAACCTGAATTCGTAATCATCACCTGTTAAAGGCGCATCGCTTCCCTTTGCAATAAAACTGGCTTTTACTTCTATGTTTATATCGGCATCTAAAGAAAAATTGCTCATATTGTTTGTTTTTATGTTTGTGTTTGACCTCAACCCATGAACTGCGTTCGTTCCTTTGTAAGGAACTCCAAGGGAGAGGGAGTTGGACCCTGCCTCTTATGCCACTTCTTTTTTTAAAAAAAGTAATAAAAAACTGCCGTCTATCTCCTCCATCCATCTAACTCATAATAAGTTCCCCCTTCAGGGGCCGGGGGTATGGGTTGCTCTAATCGTTTAGTTTCAGCACCGCCAAAAACGCCTCCTGCGGCACTTCCACATTACCAATCTGCTTCATCCGCTTCTTACCTTCTTTCTGTTTCTCCAATAACTTACGCTTGCGGCTTATATCGCCACCATAACATTTGGCAGTCACATCCTTACGTATGGCGCTGATGTTTTCTCTTGCGACCACCTTGGCGCCAATAGCAGCCTGAATCGCAATCTGAAACTGCTGCCTGGGTAATAACTCTTTTAGTTTTTCGCAAAGTTTGCGGCCAAACTCGTGTGCACGGCTGCGGTGTATCAATGCACTCAAAGCATCCACTTTTTCATTATTCAATAAAATATCCATCTTCACAATATCACTTGGGCGGTATTCTATCGGGTGATAATCAAAAGAGGCATAACCACGGGTAATGCTTTTCAGTTTATCGTAAAAGTCGAAAACAATTTCGGTTAAAGGCATTTCAAAACTCAGCTCCACACGGGTGGGCGTTAAATAATGCTGCAGCGTAAGAATACCACGCTTGGTAATACAAAGCGTCATAATATTACCAATGTACTCCGGTTTGGTAATGATCTGTGCCTTTATAAACGGCTCATCAATATGATCAATCCTGGTAGGATCAGGCATTTCGGTAGGGTTGTTTATCCTGATCACTTCCTTACGAACCGTGGTAGCAATAAAACTTACGTTAGGTACGGTGGTAATTACCGTTTGGTTAAACTCCCTTTCCAGCCGCTCCTGTATAATCTCCATGTGCAGCATACCTAAAAATCCACAACGGAATCCAAAGCCCAATGCCTGCGATGTTTCCAGCTCAAAAGTTAAAGAAGCATCGTTCAGTTGCAGTTTATCCATGCAATCACGCAGCTCTTCAAACGCATCGGTCTCCACCGGAAAAATGCCTGCAAATACCATCGGCTTCACATCTTCAAAACCCTGTATGGCTTCGGTGGCGCCATTTACCATGGTGGTAATGGTATCGCCCACTTTTACTTCCTTGGCGTTTTTAATGCCGGTAATAATATAGCCCACATCCCCTGCTGCAACTTCGCTCCGAGGACTCATACCAAATTTTAAAATCCCAACTTCATCGGCCCCATACTCCAGTCCCGTATTGCTGAATTTAATTTTATCGTTCTTTTTAAGCGTACCGTTAAAAACCCGGTAATACACAATAATTCCACGGAAACTGTTGTACACACTATCAAATATCAATGCCTGTAACGGTGCATCCGGGTCGCCCTTTGGGGCAGGAATGCGGTCAATAATGGCAGTTAATATCTCTTCAATTCCAATACCGCTTTTGCCGCTTGCCAGCAATATATCTTCGGGCTTGCAGCCAACCAATTCCACTATCTGGTCCTTCACTTCTTCAATCATGGCACCTTCCATATCAATCTTATTAATAACCGGTATTATCTCCAAATCATTATCAATTGCGAGGTATAAGTTACTGATTGTCTGTGCCTGTATGCCCTGACTGGCATCTACCAAAAGCAAGGCGCCTTCACATGCCGCAAGAGCACGGCTCACTTCGTAACTAAAATCCACATGGCCGGGCGTATCAATCAGGTTCAGCACATATTCTTCTCCTTTCCAGTGGTAATTTATCTGTATGGCGTGGCTTTTAATGGTGATGCCTTTTTCCCTTTCCAGGTCCATATCATCCAGCACCTGTGCCTGCATATCCCGCTCACCAATGGTTTTGGTAAATTCCAGCAACCTATCGGCAAGGGTACTTTTGCCATGATCTATATGTGCAATAATGCAAAAATTTCTGATGTTCTTCATGTACGTTCACTCGCTTTTTAAGGGGGCAAAAGTAGTTTAAAAAGGTGGGATTTGAACAGGGGTTGGAAACACAAATGACACGGATTTGTGCGGATGAAATCGGATTGGTTTAAAAGACGTCGGTAGTTCAAGTCTTCATAAGATGGAAGCTAAAGTAACTTTAGATGAATATTTTAATGAACCATTAGATGATTTAAAAGATTA
>JBBRCM010000133.1:0-11286 GCA_038204855.1 Chitinophagales bacterium | reverse complement strand
AACTGTAATGCATTTTCCACTCAAACCAATCTGTGACAGCCGGACCATACGAAAAGACGGTCTTTGTAATGTTTACATCCAGTATTGCTATACAGCAAAAAAACGAACGCTGCTTAATTCTGGAATAGCCATCCCTCCTGAATTCTGGGATTCTAAAAAACGAAGCGTATTCAAACACCTCCCGGTTGAATACGGAAACGCCTCGGAAATAAATGCATCGCTTTTCAATATGATTAGAAAGGCCGAAGACTTGTTAATATTCGCTAAAACGGAGCAAATTGATAGCCCCCTGGCCTTCTTAAAAGAGAAGTTTAGACCTGACTTTAATACAGCGACTTTATCAGCTATCAAATTTGAAACCGACGCCAATAATCACAAATTAAACAAGGATTTTTTCTTTCAAGTAGATAACTATATTAATAGTAAACTTAAAAGAGTGTCAAAAGACATGGGACGGATATACCGCAACATGAAAGATCACCTTAAGGCTTTTGAATTGTTTAGAAGAATACCGATACGTTTTGATGATCTTGATTTAACATTTTATGAAGAACTTATTGACTTCCTGGCATATAGTTATGTCCTGCCAAAAAGAAAAAACAATGCAATTGGGTTGAAATATAACACTGTTGGCAAGACGATTAAACATTTACGGGCATTCCTCCATGACCGCGCAAACAAAAAAATTATACCTGCTATTGATATGCATGGATGGAAGGTGCTGGAAGTAGAAACCGATGCCGTTTATTGTAATGAAGAAGAAGTTAGCAAGCTGTTACAATTGAATTTATCCAATTATCCGCACCTGTTCAACTATCGGGATGAGTTTGTTCTTGGCTGCATGACTGGGTTAAGATTTTCTGATTTTTCTTTAATAAACGAACACGATTTGCGTGGAGACATGTTATACAAGAAACAAAAAAAATCCAATCATTGGGTGGTCATTCCTTTAAGGCCAGCAGCATTAAAAATATTGAAAGAACGATTTACTAAAAATATCGCACCATCCCTAAATTCAAAATTCAACAAGCACATAAAAACCATCGCTTCACTTGCAGGCATTAACACCATAATCACTTTTTCCTATAAAAAAGGCAACCAGCAAATCAATGAGACTAAGCCCAAATATGAGTGGATCTCTTCTCACACATGCAGGCGTTCTTTTTGCACCAACGAATTTCTCGCTGGCACTCCTGTAGAATTAATCATGAAAATAAGCGGTCATAAAAGTATTTCTGATTTTTACAGATACATTAGAATTTCTCCCGAAGAAGCAGCAATTAAAATAAAAGTGCTTTGGAACCAAAGAGAGTTGAAAGGAAAAAGTGTTCAAAATTTGTAACCAAACCAAAAATATTAGAGAAAATGGTTGCGGATCTTGCGGTCGAAACAACCGCTAATCGATGACTTTGTTATTTTCTGTCGACCATCTTCTCCAGGTTCTTTGCCTGAGATTTAAGCTCGTAAGCCTTTTGTAATAGGGCTAAATTTTTAAGATTTTGCTCCTCTGAAGAAATGACCTTGCTACGAAAATTAATATTGGCGGCATAACAGCTATCCAGCATAAACATATAAAGCTGTAATTTTTTATTAGCGGTGTCCAGCTTCAAATACCGGTATTTGCTGTCGTTGGCGATGGATGCATCCAGCTTATTATAGGTATTATACCAACCAGCACATACCAATGCGAGGACAATAAAAAGGCCTGTTGCTATCCATATAATTTTGGGTACATGGTGCTGATGAACTACTTTATTTTGTGGCGGCAGCTTTAAAAAATATATACTCTCATCGAGCCGTTTCGTCAATTCATCTAATTTATTAATAGAAAAACTGGAAGAGAATGCGTCGTGCAGTTCATCGACTTTGGTTTTTAAATTCACCATCAGCCTGGTATAATCAGGGATGTTTTTTATTTTTTCTTCGATAGCAATTACCTTTTTGTCGACCAATTCCATTTTTTTTGAAGTGACTTCCATGAATGCTGCGTTGGTATTATTTGTCTGTTCGTTCATACTTTTTTAGTTTTACTAATGGTGAATTACTTACAGGTTATGCCGCTGCGACCGTTTCCTTTTTCTACGTAGTTGTTCTTCTTGTGTCAATTCATAGGGCATTTGATCGGATTGATTGTCTGGCTTCAATAAATTATCGAAGGTTTTTATAAGGTTTTTTGTAAGTTGCTCATGTAAGCTTATAGTATTTTCTCCTGTATTCTTTTTGAAGCGATCCTTATGGATGATGCTATTATTCTTTTCATTTTTCAGATTTACTAGTGTGATTTTATCCGGTTGTTTCTGTTGAAACAATATTTGTTTTTGCTGTAGTTCTAATGTTTTTGTCAAACCCGTATATGAAAATTTTCGATCCACCTGGCTTCCTTTAAAACACAAATTGCCAATTTTAAAACTCACGCCTTGTCTTTCCTGGGTCTGTCCTTTGTATTTGAATTGCATGGTAATTCCATGCTTTAGAAGCCGTTTTTCCAGTTCTTCCAGCGTCCGGCATTCAGGCAGATTTTCAGCTATGGCAATGTAAATTTTGTATTTATTTGCCTCTAGCTGGCTGAGTGATTCAAGGTTTGTCAGCTTCAGGTTCTTTTCCAAAGCCTGGGTTAAATTATATTCCAGCGTTAATTTTTGTGCTATTTTTTTTCCGCGCAGGCCAATCCAGCTGTCGGTGATTGCTTTGCCATCGTTATTTACCATGTTGGCGACGATGTGCATATGCAAGTGTGCTTTGTCCGTATGTTTGCTGACTGCATACTGGGTATTGACAATACCGAGTTCCTGCAAATATTTGTTAGCAATCTCCCTCATCATTGCATCAGACGGTTTTTCCCCGGGATAAAAACTGAGAATAGAATGGAAACAAGCCATTGTTTTGGCAGGACGTAATTGCTTTTGCATTTCAAAATCGGCAGCCATCAGCTTAAAATCATGGGTGCGAACACCTTCAGCAAGCAATACTTCTGCTCCTTGTTTTTGAGCAATATACCGGCAGGTGTGGTAAAATGAATTGGCTGGAACTGGCTTACTAATCATGGTTTCAGCTTTTTAATAATGCCATCAATCATGTTACGGTAGGTTTCAAAATATTGCATTGCTTCAAACAATCCATCACGGTGACAAACTTTTGCTACCTGGTTCATATTGCCAGACATGCCGATTAACTGCCTGACAAAATGTACTTCTTCTTCATTCAGCTGCGGTATTACCCTGGCATTGATAGCTGTTTGCCGTATGTAACCAGACGGCTTCATACCAGCAGCAGCAGCCTTTTCTTTGATGATAAAATACTCGTTCTGAGTCAACCTTACGCAGGCCCGCATAATCTTCTTTATGTCTTTGGCAGGTCTTCCTATATTCTTGCCTTTCTTCCTCACTGTTTCCATGCTTCATCATTTTAAACATCCACTACAATTCCTTTTGCGACCAACGGGAGCAAAAGGCGGGCGGGTTCAGCGAACCCTGGTTTTTGTTCGACAAGAACACCGCTCGCCTTAAAGATTTTCAAAAAGTCTTTACAGTAGCGCAATGATACTTTCACGGTATCACTTTTTATGATATTTTAAAGCTCATTTATCCATTCACTATTAGCAATCGGCCTGAAGTAAACTTGTTAACTCCCTTGTTAAATGCTAATGTGAACACCGCTGAACTGGCACCTCATCGACTCTAGCAACAGGCCGTTTTTTTAATTGAAGTCTGAGCTTTGATTTGCCCGGTTGAAAAGAATAAATTCTTGAAAATATCTGCCGGAAATTCTGACAGTACCCACATTTTTATGCCTGATTTTAATGCTGTTTAGCTTACAAAAAATTAGCTAGTTCGCAGGGCATCTGTATTGAAGACTTTAACACTGGTCAAACCATATTTACGGATATTGTCTTTTAAATCTATCCAAAGCCGGATATTATAATCCGCCAGTTCCATCATTTCTTCGGGCGTTAGTTTGTGCGGATTGGAAACAATGGCATTTGTTTTTCCTTCCGGATTTTCTTCTACGCATGAAAAAATATTGGGTGCGTAGCCTTCTCCAATTTCAAGTGATTTACCAATTGCCATGCTGGTACCAAATAACTTAATCTGCTTTCCTGTACTGAGGATAAATGTTCTTCTTTTGAAATCTGCCATGGTGTTGTGATTTTCTTTGTTTAACAATTTGTTTGTCATTGCGCTTTATTAAAAGCGATTGTTCTTTGCTATGCAGGACAAGCCAATCGTTCAGGTCTTTGTGATTGCTATAAAGCGAACTCCGGTCCTTGTACTTAGTATTAAGTTTTAAAGCTGTTGCTGTACATTTCATGCCAGCATTATCCCTGTCCAGGTATAAATTTATTTGTTCATGTTTTTCCATTGTATGACGTTGCTTTTCAAAAAACGCCAGGGAATTAAGTATGAGAAAATTGTTCGAAAGGGTCGACTGATCGGTTTGAACAGACCGGAAAGAAAGGAAACTAAAGAAGCCTTCAAACACATCAATCTTATCCGACTGGTGGTCTAAAAACACCGGCGTTTTCGGAGAACTGCTGCCTTTAAAATATTCATTACGCAATTCATATCCACCCATTTCATTACGAAAACCAATAGCGCTATGTTGTTTGTCGTACAACAAAAAATCTACTTCTTTGCAGTAGATAGCTGCCATGGTTAGTGGAATTTTTCTGCTTGCCAGATAATCAAGAAGTGAATTGGAAGAAAGGGGCCCCTCCTTTATAATTATTATTTTGCCTTTTTCCACCTCATTTTTTTCAGCCGTGAATGGATAAAACAAATGGTGAT
The DNA here is from genome assembly GCA_038204855.1 of Chitinophagales bacterium. Taxonomy (GTDB): domain Bacteria; phylum Bacteroidota; class Bacteroidia; order Chitinophagales; family Chitinophagaceae; genus Ferruginibacter. The sequence goes on along the minus strand of JBBRCM010000133.1, from coordinate 6,502 downwards.
TATTCTCTTGTTCCCGAGAAAGACGGTTAAATCCAGACTGGAAATCTTTCACGATAGCAAGGAAATCACCTACAGAACATTTATGGTACAGTACCCCAAAGTCTATAAAATTTCCGCCCTGGCCAGTTCCGTGATCATACCAAATATTGGCTTGACGGTTCACTTTAAAGGAAGCGGTTTTTTCCAAACGCAAGGGTGAACGATACCAATAATCAGTACCCCTAACTTTACCTGGCATATGGCCTTTTGCTGACAAATAATCTACCATATCAGTTTTTTTCGCATCTTTTATTGATATTTGTTTCATGCTATTACATTTAAATTAAATGAAAGTAAATCTACTTTCTAAGCGTTTTTCCTGCCTTATAGCATGGGCAACCCAGGCATGCTTGATTACCACTATGATTTTACATACTAAATCTGCAGGAATACTGCGGGTGAAAAAGAAGTCAATCTTTTCTTAACTGCCTTCCTGTGGCTGTAAAAGTTGTTGAATATCCTGCCATAGAAAATAAACCCTTGAGCGGATTTTAAATGGTTTTAGCTTACCGTGCTTTACCCAGTCGTAAATAGTGGGTTTAGTAATATGGAACAGTGCACAGACCTCAGCAATTTTATACAAAGGTTTGTACGTAAGGCCTGGCGTTTCATACGAAGGTGAAACTGCCTTTTGTTTTTCTGCGTTGCAGACTTCTTCGCGGATAATCTGGCGGATCGATTTCCAGTACTGTTCCGGCTCGTAAGGGAACAGCATGGGGGTAATGGTGTTACCATTGCTCACAAATTCTTTCATCACTTTTCGTTTTAGAACAGCAATATCGGCCAAAATGAAAAATGAAAAAAGCTAAGTATACTTAAATCTGAAATAAAAATAAATTGGCTGCCGGGTCCTATATGGTTTGAAGATTAAAGCCCGGGTCCTCTGGGTTTTCGCTGCTGAACTTGTTTTTTCGCCAGCAGATTTTGCTTCAACGGTGGAATTTTCTGGAATATTTTCTGGGGATTTTGACTAGCTTGTCGTAAACGTTCCGCAATTGATGGCCATTTAATTTCTTTTCCTATAAAGTCAATGGGAACCGAAAAGTCAATATCCTGGTGGTGTAAAAGGGACTGTTGCACCACCCCAATATTATTCTCAGGATACTTCATTTCGCTTGCCTGCAACAATTCCTTTAAAGAAAAGTCTTCCAATAAAGAGTATATGTCTACAAAATCTTTGAGGCGGGTGCCATTGCCGTAAATGGCATTTAATTTCATCGCCCCGATATCTTTTAAGGAGACCATGCGCACGCCTTCACTTACTTCAACGCCCTGAACCAAGGGGTATTTGTGGGCCAGCAAGTCCAGTTTTATGCGATCTACTAAACAGAACACGCCGTTAGCAATTGTCTGCAGGCGGGTTACGTTGTATGTAGTATACAGATGTTTGGAGATTTCGCGGGAGTCAAAATCTGACTGCGTAAAAAGATCGATGTCTATAGATTTCCGGTGCCCAATCTTTAATGCGAGTGCGGTTCCACCTACCAAATTAAATGACGCGAGTTTATCATCGGCCATTAATTTATCAACTAAATCCATTGTCCCCTTCTCAACTGCTTCCTTACGTAACATGCCAAGTCCTCTTTTCTGATATTAAAATAGTTACTCACTTCATTAATCGTATGGTCAGGCAAAAACTTAATTTCTTCTTTCAAAGCTGTAATAATTACAGGGCTGCTATAAAACCGGATTATCTCTTCCCATTCTTCTTTTGTTCCCCGTTCCAGCACCCTTTCAATAATACTTCTGTAAGATAGCTGCCAGTCAATAGCGTCATACCGCCAATCCCAAAACAATCCCTTATCGAGAACAGGCTTCGCGTTGCCACCACTATTATGCTGCTTTTCCATATCTCTATAAATATACAACAATAACTGTCTTTTTCAAACACTCAGGGCTGAAACTTAGCCTCCAGGTCTCTAAGAATTTGTATCCCTTTTGTGAATTGCAGGTCTTCAAAAAAAGCGCAGGCTTCGTCAAACCGATTATGGATTTCAGTATGTTTTCTGGGTGGTAACTGACGTTTTTTCCCCAATATTATTTCCAGGTTTTTTTTCATGCTTCCGTTGTCCACCCCATAAAGTTTCATTAATAAACCGGCGGACTGATCGTTGCATTGCAATGTATTTATTGCACTTGTTTTGTCAATAACATAAAACACCAGGGCTAAAGCAAAATTTGACAATTGGGCCTGGCGGCATTTTTCTCTTTTGTCATTCTGTAATTTTTCAAAACTCGCCTTCACCATCTCAAGCTTAGGTAAAAAATCAAAATAATAGCTTGGCAAATAATGGCTAACAAATAACACTGGCAATACGATCAATCCGGCAATAAAAAATCCAGGCAAAGAAACCCACCCAAGATTAGGATTTAAAAACAATACAATTAATCCTGAAACAATAAAAAGCATTGACCAATGTCGTAAAACATGCCTCCACCAATAAATGCCGATTAATTTTTGCCTGGTTGATGCAGTACTCCACATCGAAAATTCTTTTTGATGGTAATGGTGGATGCTTGCAAACTGGATGCTGATGTACTCTGCCTGCAGGGGCATGTGGAATGTTATAAAGGATTCCGCCTTCTTCACTAATTCTTTCATCACTTTACCTTTTTTTAAAGGTATAAAATTACAACATAAACTGAATGAAAGCAATGTAAAAATTGGGGCTGTTAAACCATTTTAATTAAGTTATTGTAGAAACCACCACTCTTGACACCTCTCGCCACGAGGATTTAATGATAATTTCGTGTGGCAAAAGGGGGGGGCAACTTTTTCAGATTTTCCAGTGTAAGCAACAATGCCCTGGTAATTGGCAAACCATATGTTAGTATAGGCCTGCGGCCGTGGACTGTTTTAAGTTATTACAATATGACAGAAAGAAGGCTACACTTGATTCAGAAATTTTGATATCATGATAACGTTCCAAATACAATTTAATGCGCCAGGATCCTAACTGATACTCTTTGCGCAGCATAAGCACTTTGTCAATAACATCTTCTTTAATTTTATTGGGATGATTATTGTCAAAAGCGAAAATGCAGAATCTCCGAAAGCGTACCTTTTCCACTAGCAATTGAAATACTCATTTACAAAGATAAATACAATCAATTCAAAGAAACAAAAAGCCCTGTATACCACTACCAAATTGGATGAATGGTTGTGTGCATACAATAGAACGGAACTCTTTCAATCCGTTGAACCAGCTCTCTTTTTCGCCCCCGCCCAATGAATCTTTTTTAAATTTCCAAACCCCGGACAAGTCAAGTTTGTTTCTGTACTCATTTTTCTGCGGATATAATGATATATTTTTTGAGTCGGTAGATTTAAATTCCTGTCCCCGTACAGTAACTAAAATAATCATGAGCGTGCAGTAACGCACGCGTGATAAATTTCACATAGCCGCCACTTTTAATGAGGAAAATTATTAAAAAGTCTAAATCCTTCGAAAATATATTGACAACTTTAGTACCCATCATTTTGTGTTATCAATATAGGGGGACAAGTAGTTGCTGTTGGTTATCAAGTCATGGGGAGTTAATAGGCAAACGCTTACTGATGTTAATAGAGATTAAGCGGCGTGAAAAAACAGGTATTTCCAAACGGGAGCTTTCCCGTATTACCGGCATTAATCATAACAGTATAGTGAAGTGGCGTAAAGCTTATAATCAGTCCGGCATTGAGCCTCTGCTAAAACATGGCCGGGTGGGGGGTTTTAAGAAAAGTGTTGTAAGTAAAGAAGAACACGATAAAATAGCCAGAAAGCTAAACGACCCCAAAAATGGCATTAGAGGTTATACCGAACTCTTAGACCGGGTGAATAAAGAGCTTTCCAAAGACATGAAGTATATAACCCTTGTAAAATATACAGAACGACATTTTGGAAGCAAAATAAAAGTAGCCAGAAAAAGCCATGTGAAAAAAGATGAAGAAGCGGTTGCCGCTTTTAAAAAAACTTCGCTCAAAAATGTCAGGAGATAATATTTGAATCAACGACAAAATTCACCAGCATAAACCTGTTCTTTCAGGATGAAAGCAGGTTTGGATTGTTTACCTGTAATGGTAAAGCACTAACGGCAAAAGGAATAAAGCCTATTTGCCCTTTCCATCAGGTATTTAAAACACTTTATTTATTTGGGGCGTTTTCTCCTGTAAACGGAGATAAATTTATTTTAGAAATGCCAAACTGCAATGCTGCAAATTTTCAGATTTTTCTCAATGATTTTTCAGTACAAAATCCTGATGAGTTTAAAATAATGGTTTTGGATAATGGTGCATTCCACAAAGCAAAAACGCTAATCATTCCAGATAATATTGGCTTACTGTTTTTTCCGCCCTACAGCCCGGAACTAAACCCTGCAGAAAATATCTGGGCTATTCTTAAAAGGAAGTTTACAAACAAATTACACAAAACCTTAGATGAAGTAAGCGAATTTATAACAACAGCAACAAATTCTTTATCAGCTGAAAACATTAAAAGTACCTGCGGCTTTGCCTATATATTCGCAGGTTTAAATTGGACTAATTAATATTTATAATTGGTATTATATGCCTGTACAAAAGAGTTAACAAACATAAAGTCACCTCTTCATGTAGCAAAAGATCCACTTAACAGCGTTGTACCTGTCAAAGGGAATGGCCTGAAAAAATTATCAGCAATATTCTTTTGTCATGCGATGACCGCTGCGCTTAATGATCTTCGTAGATAGATCTATCAAATCCTCATCCAATTAAATATCCTTATTTTTTTAATCGCGCTGCTCTAATCGTGACTGACTGCAATGGAGGTAACGCAGTACCCGGTGTGTTAAGGTAAAAATAGGCCGTAGATGACACATCATCTGATCTATAAAAATTCGCAAAGCCACCTGGTAAACCCGGCGCATCCAGTTGTGTGATATGGTCTTTTGTATAAAGCGGGGTAATGGAAGTTTGATCATCAATAGTAACTGGTATCATCGGCACTCCACTTTTTTGTAGCGCGATTACTTTCTCTTTGCTGTTACTTCCTATTTGCTGCAGTGTGACACGGCAATCTGTTTTGAAATAAATTGGATCGGGAACATGGTAACGGTAAAAAGCCCAGCCTGCTTCATCTTTATTCGCCAGCAAGCAGCCCGCGAAATCATTTATAAAGAGGCCCTGCCCCCACCCTGTGCCTATATAATCTTCTGAACCGGTACCAGCCAGCGTTGGAAATTTTGTATCGCCATCCAGGTACATTTTCACTTCACCCTCGCCCCACCAGTAATCTTTGTATATCGGATTACTGATGATGCCGATATTTACGCCCAGGAAACGCCCCTTACCACTTATTTTGGGCAGCAATTCAAAGTCTTTACCGAGTGTGGTAGCAGTGTCACGGTTCCAATAGCTGTGAAAGTATAGATAACTGTTTTTCCATGTCGTAATCTTTTCAAAATTAATATCAAAAAAAACATGGCTAAGGCGTTTGTGTGATTCATTGGTTAACTGTATGCGTACCCCTTTTTTGAAAGGCATTTGAATAAAACACTGAAATGATCTTCCCTCGGGGTTGGCAAAAAACACGTTGTGAAAACTTGCGGTTTTTCCAAGTCCCATTCCAAAAAAGTCTCCGAATGGTACCGCAACGGCAGGTGATTTACTGTCGTCCCAAAATATCTCCAGTTTTAATGTTCGCAGCATTTCCGGTGAACGATCATTAATAGTAAACCACATCCGGTTAATGATACCCGGGCCTCTTGCATTGAGTAATACTTTTGTTTCGCCAACATTCAATCCATTGGATGGATGCCCCTTGGCTCCATTATTTTCCATAGCAGCCTTACCTTTTTCTGCGGTAATATTCTCAAAACTGCTCCAGCGTGGTGAACTGTTGCTGTCAAATTCAAATAGGTTTTTAGCAGATGTTTGTTGCGCATGAATGGAAATGCATATTACAGCACATACAAGTAAAATGGATATTTTTTTCATACATTTTATTTGAAATAATTAATCACGAAGCGTATATTTTTTCGAAGCATCAAACAACACCAACACCCAGTCTTTACCATAACCAGAACCGGGTGGGGTAAATTGTTGCTTTCCTTTGTTTGCTACCAGGTGTACGGAAGTAGTTTTTCCGTTGCGCGGATCATACCAATACCCCTGTAATGTTTTGCCGCTTATTTTTTGCATCACTACAGTAAATGATCGGCCGGCACAACTATATACAAACAAATAATCATTACCACGGGTAGCCTGTATCCTTTCAGCAGGCACATAATTGTTTTCCAGAATAACAGATTGATCGGGCACGCGATCTGTTATGGGAAAAGATTCTATTAACCTTCGCACATATTTCATCTGGTTGGCGGCCGGCAAATCAAGTGCCTGCACCCAATTATAATGCGGGCCATTTACAGGTTCATGTTTTGATGAATTCATTTGCCATACATCATGACAACCATAAGTATGCCCAAATGCGCCGGCAAAAAGATC
>JBBRCM010000132.1:0-11444 GCA_038204855.1 Chitinophagales bacterium | reverse complement strand
ATCCTGACAACAATATTCAGCTTTGGTTCCAGGCTTGAAGAGCAATGAATATCAGCCCATCGCCAAGCCCGATCGTTATGTGCCATACATCTTCGTACTTCAAACATTCACTTGTGTACAAAATACTTTTCCTGTTATTGCTTATTGGTTCCTGCATGAATAATAAGAGTAAACTGACTTCTTTTGACCCTTTTAATTATGATCCAAAAGCCTATGATCCAGTAAAACTAAACTATGTATTAAAAGGTAAAGGCGATACCACTTTGTTTTTTATTCATGGATGGAACTTAGATCATACTTACTGGCAAAATCAAGAGACTGAATTCTCTGCTCATTACCAAGTGCTTTTGTTTGACATGGCAGGTTGCGGAAGTTCTGGAAAGACCAGAAAGAATTGGACAATTGAAAACTTTGCAAAAGACATTAACATTATTATCAATAAAGAAAACTTGAAGAATGTTATTCTTGTTGCCCATTCAATGGGTGGAGAAATTGCTTTGGAAGTAGCTGCTGCCAATCCCAAGAAAGTAATTGGAATTATTGGTGTTGATAATTTGAAGAATGTAGATATGACAATAACGGAGAAAGATAAAAAGGGAATGCAGCCATATATAAGAGAGTTCATAGCTCACTATCCGGTATTTGCAGAGCGTATGGCAAGAGAATCGATCCTTTCAAAAGACAGTGCTACCGTGCAGAGAATTGTGAACAGTTATAAACAGGCTGAGCCAAACATCGCAGTGCCAACACTAATGAACCTTTATCCTAAAGCAGCACAAGCCAAAAATAAATTACAGATTATGTCATTTAAAATGAAGTTCATAATGTGTACCAATACACCTTACGACGAACAGGCTTTCAAAAAGTATTGCACAAATGGATATCAAATTGTAACCATTGATAGTTCGGGACATTTCCCTATGATAGAACAACCAGCATTGTTTAACAAGGCGCTGCATCAACTGTTAGCATCAAAATAAAGTACGGCACATAGTCGAGTAAGCAAGGGGATTTTCACCCCCTGCTCCTCACAGAACCGTACGTGAACCTCTCGATTCATACGGCTCTTCAAGATGCCTCGACCAATTGGTAAACTTGCGCTTGCCAATTGTTTGGATAAACATTTTAATCATCCCTTTCGGTTGTTTTGTGTTTTCCAATTTTTACATCTTGTTCACCCCTTGGCTACTGCTTATTTTCATAAGCTATCAACGCTACTACGGGTGAATCCGTCCCTGCACTGGTTTGTGAAGGCATTTTACATTTCACGGGTGCTCCGCTTAATGGCTCTGCCTCTACATGTTACCGTACGTTCTGGCGCACCTACTGGATATTACGGTCAAAGTTTACCACCATTTCAGTGCAAAGTTTACCACACACTTTAGATCTGTTGTCTCGCCGGGGTCTTCATAGCCCGGCCAATGTGCGGCGGCATGAGACCCCGGCGGATGAAAGAGCCTGCACCTGCATACTGCCACTGCCAAAAACTAATATACTTGTCTTGCATTTGATTTTGAAAGAAAGTGTGTCTGCAAATTTGAGACAGATTCATGAGTTAGCTGCTGCCAATTATTAATTGTTATATTTCACTTGCAATTTTGAGAGACATAATTTACTTTTATGATTAAATAATTTCCCCCAATTATAACTTTTTAAAATTTACAAAATGAAAAGACTATTTATGCTTTCTGCATTATTGTTTTTAATAGTGAGTTTTGGTTTTTCACAATCGGCTTGCCCTTTTACCACTGATGTGCCTAACTCATGTGATCACTTAGGAAATGTTTGGCATTGTAAAGGTGCAATAACAATGGCTATTGCTTCATCAAGTGCTGTACGAAGTGGATCATTTTACGTTCCGAAATATTCGCACATAGATGAGATTGATTTAAAAATTTGTGATATCACCAATGATAACAATGTTTTCATTGTCTATAGTACAAAATTTAATGACATTGGAACCCAGACTCAAATAGCAATTAATGCACGAAATAAAAACCTACTACCTAATGACATTGTCATTTGTAGCTATGAAATTTGGGGAAAAAGAAAGGATAATGAAAAGGGAAAGGAATAAAAGTTGTTTAATTTACTGCTCAAGTACAATAGCAGCAAGCTAAACTAACGCCACTGTTGAGCGTCCCCGCCAACAGCCGAAATGTTAACCATTTTAATCTCTGTAATGAGTAAGCATGTCCAAATCATCTCACAATAGTTACATACCCACTTACCGGGTCTCTGCCGCTGCCGGGTTCAATAATGTAGTAGTAAGTATCCATGGGCAGGGGTTTGCCTTTATAAGTACCGTTCCAGGCTTTGTACAGGCCGCGGCTTTCAAAAACCATTTGCCCTGCACGGGTAAATACCTGCAAATGGTTGCTGCTGTATTCATCTAAATATTGTATCTCCCAAAAGTCATTGATGCGATCACCGTTTGGCGAAAAAGTATTGGGTATGCGTGGTATTTTTAAAACATCCACAAACATATCATCGGTTACGGTGCAGCCACCAGTACCGGTTACAGACAAAGTATACAGGATGTCAAACTTAGGTTCAACACATTTTGGTTTAATTACCGTTGTATTGTTAAGGTATTGCGGGGGAGTCCATACATACTGAAGACCGGTTCCGGTTGCTGATGCATCTATCGTAAGGCTTCCACCTTCCAGCACTTTCCTGTCGGGGCCAGCATTTACGGTGGGATAGGGGTGTACCGTAATTGCTTTTACTAAAGTTTCTGATTTACATCCAAAACTATTTACCGTGTACAGGCTTACATTATAAGTTTGTGCGGCTGTATAAATGTATAAAACGTTTTTGGTGTTGCGGAGTTTGCTGTCACCAAGGTACCAGTTCCATTGCTTGGTTACGCCATCTAAGCTGTTGGTAGAGTCGGTTAAAAACACGGCATCTTCCAGGCAGATTTCTTTTTTACTTACACCAAAATTTACCAATGGCTGTGGGTGAATACTTTTTACCAATATGCCGGTATCCCTAACACAGCCGCCGTTGCTGGTAACTGTCAGATATACATTAAAGGGGCCGGTATTGTTGTAAATATGCGTGGGCGTTTTTTGTTGGGAAGTATTGTTGGAACCGCTTAGCGTGTCACCAAAATTCCATAGATAACGAAATGCATTTTCAGTATCATCGGATATGCTACAGTTGTTTGCAAATATTACCTTACCGCCGGGCAGGCAAACCGTATCGGGGAATGCAAAGCTGGCAATAGGTTTGGGTAATATTTTGAAAGGGATGGCCGAGCCTGCAACTGAAGGCGTGTCGCATTCGCTCAAGAGAGTATTACCATCGCTGCCAACTTTAAGTATTATCTGAAAAGTACCCGGTTGAAATAAAGTAGCCGTAAAATGCACAACTATCTGCCTGGTTAATCCATTAACACAATTTTGAGGCACGGCATTGCTGATGTTAACGGAATAAGTTCCTGTAACAAAAAAATCGCTGCCGTTCGCTGCTACCGAACTGCATTTGATAAGATCGGGAAAAATAAGTATCACCGAATCGGTACTGCATTTGTTGTTGGTTAGGCTATCAAAAGGCACCGGCAAAGGCGATAATACCGTAAAAGGAATCGTTTCATTTACCGGTATCCCATTATCGCACAGATCCAGCACGGTATTGCCATCGGCTCCATTCTTTGCAATTAAATTATAATTCCCAACAGGCAGGGGCGTGCTGAAAGTAAGCAAGACCGAATCCATATCAAATGCAGCACTGCAGCCGTAACCAACGGCATTGGTAATAGTTGCTACCGGCGGACTTATAATAAAATCGGAGCCATTGGCAGCCAGGCTGCTGCATTTCATTCTTTTGTTAAGCTTCAGTAGTATTTTAGATCCATCGCATGTTGCACGGCTTGCTGTGAACATGTGCGGTGGTAATGTATCAGTTATAACGGCTGTGTTGCCAGTGCCGCCAAAAGAAAGGTTGTAACCATACTGCGTTGTATCAAAATGGCTCACCAGCAACAGGTAGTTATGGCCGGCAATTAAATCCGGCATTTTCGTAAATCGGTTTGTAAACGGGCCTTCACACTCAATAAACGAAACTCCGCCAGAGTCTTCCGAAGCACCGGTTACACCGCCCACGCCCGACCAGCTACATACAACAAACGTACTGGTATCTGTGTATACATCCTGCGGATTCTTTCCGGTAGCATCAAAAATCTGCCAATCGTAATCTTCTGTAATGGTGCCGGGGGTTATAAAGAAAACCAGTTTACCACTCTGGAAGCAGGTAAACTTATACCAAAAAGGATTTCTGTCTGTATATAAAGTGTCATCTATACAAGGAGTAGCAACTCTTCTTCGGCCACATATAGGTACGGTATCCTGGTGAAAAACAGTTGTACCGCAAACAGGAAAGGCGGTCTCGGGGTTTTGGCCAAGCAATGAACAAGGCGTGAGTTGTGCTTGCAGCCCGCCCGATATCAGTAACAGGAAAATTACAAATATGGGTAGCTTTTTAAGCAGCATAATTTTTTAATTATTATCACTGCAGATTCCCGGATCGTTTAAATACTTGCTGCAGAAAATTTAACTTTTAAAGAGAACCAACAAGTTACCTAATTTTTCCTTCAGATTCTTCCTGTGTACGATAAAGTCTAAAAATCCATGCTCCAGTAAAAATTCGCTACGCTGAAAACCTTCGGGTAAATCTTTCTTAATGGTTTCTTTTATTACCCTGGGGCCTGCAAAACCAATCAGAGCATCAGGTTCGGCACAAATAACGTCGCCCAGCATGGCAAATGAGGCAGTGGTACCGCCAAAAGTAGGATCGGTACACAAGGAGATATAGGGTATTTTTTTATCGCTGAGTTGAGATAATTTTCCAGATGTTTTGGCAAGTTGCATTAGAGAAAAAGCGCTTTCCATCATTCTTGCACCGCCGCTTTTATTGATGATCATAAAGGGGATATTATGTTGCATGCAATAATCGCAGGCACGGCTTATTTTTTCGCCCATTACGCTTCCCAGGCTTCCTCCAATAAATTCAAAATCCATGCATGCAACAACCAGGTCGTTCTGGTTTACTTTACCATGTGCAACGGTAATGGAATCGTGGATGCCGGTTTTTTCATACGTTTCTTCCAAACGCTTACCATATGGTTTCAGGTCAACAAAGTTCAAATAGTCTTTAGAAACAATGTTGGCAAAAAGTTCGGTGTATTGATTATCATCAAACAGTATCTCAAAATACTCCTGGCTGCCAATGCGGTGATGGTATTCGCATTTGGGGCAGACGAATTTGTTTTCTGCCAGTTCTGATACGGTACAGGTATATTTGCAGGAGGGGCATTTAGACCAAAGACCTTCGGGGGCATCTTTTTTATCTTTGGTAGATGTAAGTATGCCTTTTTTCATTCGCTTAAACCAGCTGGCTTTATTCTCTACTGACGCATCTTCTTCACCGGCCAGGTTGGCATAAAAATCTTCTTCTTTCTTCTGGCTCATATATTTTGAGTTTGAAAGGTTATGAGGGTGTAAGTTATGGGTTAGAAGGTTTAGGAAGTTTAGATGGTTTAGGGATTTACAAATAGCGCTCCTTTCTAAACCTTCTAAACTTCTAAACTATGCATTCCTGTTAATACAATTTAAATCTTCAAAGGCAACCTCTAATCTCTTAATAAAACTCTCTTCGCCTTTGCGCAGCCAAACCCTTGGGTCGTAATGTTTTTTATTGGGACTATCAGCACCTTCGGGATTTCCAAGTTGCCCTTGCAAATAAGCTTCATTCTTTTTATAATTTTCTAAAATACCATCCCAAAAAGCCCATTGCAGATCGGTATCAATATTCATTTTTATTGCACCATAGCTTATCGCTTCCCTTATCTGGTTTTGCGGAGAGCCGCTGCCACCGTGGAATACAAAGTAAACCGGTTTTTTAGCGGTGTGTAAATGCTGCTCAATATAATCCTGGCTGTTTTTTAAAATAACCGGGGTTAATTGTACATTACCGGATTTGTAAACGCCATGCACATTGCCAAAGGCTGCGGCTACAGTAAAAAGTTTTCCCACCTTACTTAATTCGGTGTATGAATAAGCAACATGTTCGGGTTGGGTGTATAATTTAGCATTGTCTATATCACTATTATCAACCCCATCTTCTTCGCCACCCGTTACGCCCAGTTCTATTTCAATACTCATACCCAATGGTGCCATGCGTTTGTAAAATTCAACCGAAGTGGCAATATTTTCTTCAATGGGTTCTTCCGAAAGGTCAAGCATGTGGGAGCTGAATAAAGGCTGTCCTTTTTCTTTGTAAAACTGTTCGCCTGCGTCTATTAATCCGCTGATCCAGGGCAACCATTTTTTTGCAGCATGGTCGGTATGTAAAACAACCGGCACGCCGTAATACCTGGCTACATTATGAATATGCAACGCACCCGAAACACCGCCAGAGATATTTCCCTGCAGCTTATCGTTGGGCATTCCTTTGCCTGCAATAAACTGCGCCCCGCCATTACTGAATTGTATAATAACCGGGGAATTTACTTTTGCAGCCGCTTCAAGCGTAGCATTTATGGTATTAGTACCAATTGTATTTACCGCAGGCAGGGCAAACTCATTGTCTTTGGCATCGCTGTAAAGCGCCTCTAATTCGGCACCGTGTAAAACACCAGCACTGTATTTACTCATAAGAAATTATTTTTTACAAAAGTAAGGAAGATGGGGCATTAATTAAAGCATGTATTATTAGGTTAAGAGCCATTAATTTGAGCTATTAACTGTTTGAAATACAACGGACTTTGCAACAACCGGCTTCCATACCAACTGAAAAATTCGCCGTCGGCTAATAATATTTTTGTGTTGGGAAGTTTGCTGCTTAATTCATCATTATGTTTTTGCTTAAAAGGGTAGGGCTCGGAGGACAGTAAAAGTAGTTCGCAGTTGGCAGCCTGCAGTTGGATAATGCTGATTTCAGGATATCTTTTTTCAGAAGCAAATACATTTGTAAAGCCGCATTGCAGCAGCATATTATTTATAAAAGTATCACAACCAACTGTCATGTATGGCTTTCTCCAGATTAAATAGGCTGTTTTAACCGGTTTCGTTAAAGCAGGCATTTCTTTAAAAACCTTGCCGATGCTGTTGATTAAAGTATTTGAATTTGCTGACTTACCGGTTATTGCACCAATATCTGTAATCATCTGCAAGGCATCAGCCAGGTTGTTTACATCAGTTAACCAAACCGGATAATCTTTCGCCAGTTCTTCAATCTGTTCTTTTACATTTTCTTCTTTATTGGCAATGATGAGGTCGGGGTTTAAACTTTTTATTTTTGCAAGATTGATGGTTTTCGTACCTCCAACCTTTTCTTTTATTTTAAACCATGATGTGGGATGAACACAAAACTTAGTGATACCAATGGTTTCAGCGTTAAGGGCTAGCGTAAATAATAATTCTGTTTGCGAGGGAACCAGCGAAATAATTCTTTTTGGAAGATAATTGAGGTCGGTTGTTTGCTGTAAGATCATAGCCAAAATTAGCCATTATGCAAAATATAGCGTATAAAAAAACTTCCACAAAAACCTGTCGTTCTGGTTTAAGTGGAAGTCAATTTTTTAACCAGCCAAGCACGGACCGGTTTCTTCAGGATTTTGAGGTTCGCTTTACAAAGGGGGTTACCTTTTATGAGCGTGTTGTTAATAAGTTATCCTGGTTTCAGTGTTCTTCATTTTCGCCATCGTCGCTTTTAAGGGCATAGGCAGGATATTGGTTTTTCTTCGGTTTTTCGGCCATCATCGCTTTTTAAGGCATAGGCCAGGATATTGGTATTCTTTTGGTTTTTTGCCATCGTCGCTTTTTAAGGCATAGGCAGGATATTGGCTTTTTTTACTTTCAGACCTTTTTGGTTTTTCTAAGAATAAGATCTTTAAGCGTGTATATTGGTTTATTCAAAAAATTAAAAAGAAGTTGACTGATATTGGATTGTTTGATGGTTCTTCACAAACATTGGATTGAATTCTTTGGTTTAATCAGGATTTTGGATAATGATTGATATGTAATTCCTATCAATCAACTTCTGATACAAAGATGCAACACTTTAACATTCTATTATAGAGCGATAATGCTCATTTTTTGAGTTGCTGTAATTACTACGTGCCTCGTATTTATTCATTGTCTTCCGTTGAAAAGATACGTTTTCTGCAATCGTATAATTACGTTGCTGGTATGGAAGAATTTAAGATATGGGCAATGGAGAAGCCTTTAAATACAGTATAGCATTGATTTGCAGCAGGTAGTAAAAACCTATTATTTTATTTTGTAAGGCTCTGAATTATGTCGTATTTGGTAACAATGTGAAAATAACCACTTTCATCCCTACTTAAAACCGCTCCGTTTTCCTTGGTGATAAAACTGCTTAAACGCTCAACCGGGGTCTCAAAAGCTACTTCGGGATAGGCTTTTTCCATAACTGATTCTACTGTTTGGGTTTTAATATCTGGATTACTGAGGATTTTATCAAATAAGCCACCGGCTGAAATAGCGCCCACGCTGGTTTCCATATTCATCACGGGAATATTTTCAATATCGTACTTCTTCATTAGTTCAATGGCATACGCAACCGTATCCTCTTTTTTTAAATTGATCAAACGCTGGGCGCCGCGGCCACCCACAAGGTCCTTAAAGGTTTTTACATCTAAAAAACCTCTCTCCAGCATCCACTGGTCATTGTAAACTTTACCTACATAACGGCTTCCATGGTCATGAAAGATCAATACCACCACATCATCCTTTTTAAGCTGGTCTTTAAGCTGCATCATGCCCTGTAAACAGCTACCGGCACTGTATCCGCAAAACATGCCTTCTTCTTTTGCAATGCGCCTGGCCATTACAGCCCCGTCTTTATCAGTAACTTTTGTAAACTCATCAATGACACTCATATCATAGTTTGCAGGCACAAAATCTTCTCCAAAGCCTTCGCTTATATATGGATAAACCTCCTTCTGGTCCAGTTCACCGGTTTCAAAATATTTTTTTAGCAAAGAGCCGTAACTATCAATAGCCCATACTTTTATGTCGGGATTTTTTTCTTTTAAATATTTTCCTGTGCCTACAATGGTACCTCCAGTACCGGTTGCTACAACCAGGTGTGTAACTTTTCCTTCAGTTTGTTCCCATATTTCGGGGCCGGTTTGTTCATAATGGGCAAGGCGGTTGGCTAAGTTATCGTATTGATTCACATACCAACTGTTTGGTACTTCTGTTGCCAGGCGTTTTGATACAGAGTAATAACTGCGTGGATCGTCAGGGTCTACGTTGGTAGGGCAAACAATCACTTGGGCTCCTACGGCTTTTAAAATATCTGCCTTTTCTTTCGATTGTTTATCGGTAGTGGTAAAAATACATT
The DNA here is from genome assembly GCA_038204855.1 of Chitinophagales bacterium. Lineage (GTDB taxonomy): Bacteria > Bacteroidota > Bacteroidia > Chitinophagales > Chitinophagaceae > Ferruginibacter. Next base: position 2,069 of record JBBRCM010000132.1, on the reverse strand, counting down.
TATATCCTTTTACACAGGCGGCCAGTGCAAGGCCCATACCGGTATTGCCGCTGGTACCTTCAATAATGGTACCGCCGGGTTTAATTTTCCCTTCCTGCTCGGCAACCTCCAGCATTTTTAAAGCCATGCGGTCTTTAATAGAATTACCGGGGTTAAAATATTCAACCTTTGCCAATACGGTGCAGGGCAGGCTTTTTGTAATGTTGTTTATTTTGATAAGGGGAGTATCACCGATAGTTTCCAGTATATTATTCAGCCACATATAGAATCGTTATTTTGCCGCAAAGGTAATTTTTTAAGCTTAATAAAACGGATGAATTTGCTACTGAATTAACCATAAATAAGAGGCTGCCCGAAAGCAGCCTCCCGATAAAATATTTTTTCGTCTTATTTTTTAATAATTGTTACTTCAACTACGCGGTTACGCCATTGTTGCACATTATCAACGGGCATTGTATCGCCAAAATATGTTGCTGTTATTTTTTCAGCAGGAATGTTGTAACTTAAAAAATAATCCCTTGTAATATAGGCTCTACGCATAGATAACTGCATATTTGCCGCACTGGTACCTGCATTATCTGAATGGCCTGTAATATTTACACTCAATGTATTATCAGCTTTCAATATCGCCACAACAGCCTGTAAAGTTTTAAAAGCATCTGAAAGCAAGTCATATCTGTCTAAATCGAAATAAATACGATAGGTCATAGAATCTGGTGAAACTGCAACAAGCTCCGAACCAATAATAAATGGATATGGGCAACCGCTGTTTTCTTTACTGCCTTTAACAGCAGGACATTTGTCAAGCGCATCAGTCACACCATCACCATCAGAATCTTTTTCATTATTTTTAACCGGTAAATAGGGATTAGTTTTAACTGCAGCCTTCTTTTTATTTGACAGTAACGTATAGGTAACTTTTACCTGAGTTGTGTAATAACCGTCGTTATTACCGGAATTTCCACGTCTAAGTGTGGGGTTTGTAGGATATGCTCCGTTGCCCCGATAAGTAAATTTAGAAGTTTCAGGATTTCTTGCATCTAACAAGGCTTTATTAGGATAATAGGTTGAAACATCATCCAGGTAGTCTGTACCTGTGCCGCGGTAGTTAAATTCGCCCTGTAGTGTTATTTTTTCATTAAGTGCGTATTTAAATCCAACTCCTAACGGGTACTCAACAGCCGTGGTGCTGTACAAGCCAGGATAGCCCGCAAGACCTTGTCCTTCGGTACCAAGGCCCCGAAGTTCATGCGTTCCACCAGAGCCATAGTATGCACGTGGATTAAAATGGAAAGCACCAATGCCCACAAAAATATACGGGCTGAACTTGTATTTATTCATGTTAAGCAAGGTATATTCTGCTGCCACCGAAAATTCAAGAATCCTGGATCTGAAGCTCAGGTTTCTTCCGGGGTAGGCGCCACCTTGTTTACTATCGTAACCCTGCACATTGTGAAAACCAACGTCAAATCTTGCATTCAGGTGCGAAATAATTGCATAGCTAAAACCAACACTTGATGAAAAGCTTGATTGCTGAAAAGCTGTACTGCCTTTAATAAGATCACCAACATAATTGGCAATGCCTATTCCGCCTGTAATACTTAGCCTGGATGGATTATCAGCTTTTGCCGGTTTCTGCTTTGGTTGTTTTTCGGCAGGTTTAGAAACCGACGGGGTACCCCCCGGAGGCAGTTGCTGAGCAATGGACGCAGATGTTAATAACATTGCGAAGCACAGCGTACTTAAACTGATTATTTTCATAATAAGAATTTGCTTAGGGGGTAAAGTAAAGCCAAAAATAAGGAGTAAGTGTTATTTTTTAACTATTTATATTAATTAATACAATCCTTAATATTTGCTGCCACCCAAAAGTCTATTCAGGGCTTCTTCTTTATGCAAAGAATTTGGCTTTAATAAGGTTAGTTCTATTGGAGCATTTAAATAATATACGGTTTAATTAAAATTGTAGCACAATACTTAAGTTGTAATGTTTTTAAACCAATTCAAACTAATATATGGTCGAAGTTGGATTAATTAAAACAACTAAGCCCCAGTTTAATGGAGCTTAG
>JBBRCM010000131.1:0-11557 GCA_038204855.1 Chitinophagales bacterium | reverse complement strand
TAAATATAATACTGCTAATTTAATCTAAAATTAATGGTTGGTATCTGATGGGGGGATTTTGATGTACCGGTAAAGAAAATATACCAATAGCACAATACTGAAAATTATGCCTGTACTGACCAATGCAAGGGTTAATCCACTTATACCCGTATCTGATAATTTAAGGAATAAAAAAGACAATACTACAAGCAGCAGTGTATCTATAAAAAATAATATGGTATAAATAATTTTCATTTTAAAATTAAAAACCGGCTTCGGTAGAAACCGAAGCCGGTTACCTAAACTAACTGCTTATGAGAAAATTTATATTGTGCTGTTTAAATTTCATTACAATGTAAAAGTAAAGTGCAGGTTACAGCGTGGTGAATTTTAATCGGCAAACGGGCATTTCCTGTCGGCGAAACGGCTATACTAAAATGGGAATAACTGGAATGGGGCAAATAGTTTATAATATATTCATTCTTTTATTTAATGCAGCCCTGTAAGCATCCGCCACCGGCACAGGTTTACCATTAATAACTAAAGCACCATCCTGAATGGTATCAATTTTAGTTATTGCTACAATATAAGAACGATGCACTCTTATGAATTTGTTTGCTGGCAACCTTTCTTCTACAGCTTTTAAGGTAGTGTGTATAGCAAAGAATTTTTGAGAGGTCAATAGTTTTACATAATCACCCATTGCTTCAGCAAATAAAATATCATCAAGCTTTAAACGACGTACAATATTAGAATCTCTGATGAAGATGAACTCATCATCACCCATTTTTACCTCTTCTGTATTGCTTTGTAATATTTCCCTTGCTTTATCAATTGCCTGTATAAAACGGGCTGGGGTTACAGGTTTAACAATATAATCTGCCACATTCAGTTCAAAGGCTTCAGCAGCATATTCTTTTTTAGATGTAGTAAAAATGATGATAGGTTTTTTATTACCCAGGTTTTTGGTTAACTCCAAACCTGTCATCCCCGGCATTTCAATATCTAACAGAATAATATCAACAGGTTGCTCCAGCAATAAGTTATAGGCATCCATCGCATTGGCGCATTCGCCTGTAACCACCATATCTTTTACCTGACTGGCCAGTTGTTTCATAGTGGTTCTGGCAATTTTGTTATCGTCAACTATAATTGTATTCATTGTGTTATGTCTGGATTTTCAGTAAATCAATTGCTAAGGTAAAATATTAAATTAGATCATTTACTAAAATGTGATTACAAACATGATATGCTATTTTTCTTCAAAAAGTATTTTATATTTTATTAACTATTAGATGTAAAACACTTTTATATCGGGGGAGGTTGCTTATATTTCTAATTTAGCCCAATTCCAATGTCATATTATAAGCCATCTGATATTATATAGGCAATTATAGCCCGTAAATCCTGTTCTAAATAGTTCGACAATTCACCGCTTTTCTCCTCAGTACCGGTGATTGTTACATTATTGAACAATTCACCGGTTTTTTGTTTTCTGAAACCCTTGTCTGCACTCCTTATTGAAGAATTCCTTTGTTCAAAGATGCGGTTCGACAATTTTTTTTCGAAAAAATAAGATTTTCAGGAAATGTCGAACCAATTAGGCGCCTCTTTCCATGAATATCAGCATTAGAATAGAATTTTCCGAAATTGCTAAGTAAATCAATTCCTTTCTTTAGGTATTCATCATAGCCAGAACTTTTGTCCTTATTTGCTGTCTGTTCACTTCGTAGTGTTGTTATTTTTTTTTTATACCTGTCTACGCTGCTATTGAAGGTTCCAATATCAATTCTCCCATCCGCCATATGTCTTCCATATTTCTGATCCTTAATTCAGTTTGCCTTATGTCATCCTCAATCTTTTCAACAGGGCTTTTTTTAGTGGCCTTCTCGGTAAGCATCTTTTTTACTATGCCGTCGTGAACCATTTTGGTAGTTCCTTTAATTACAATTTCATCCAAAATATTCTCGACTCTTTTATGTACTTCTTCTGCTCTGAGTCTTACTTCTCCGCAATTATTACAGTGATAATAATAATGTTTCTTTCCTCCCCTGCCAGTAGATGCGCTACCAGTTAAATGATGGCTACAATTATCACAGTCTAATAGCCCCCTTAATGCCAGCTCGTCTTTAAAGCTTTTTGCGTCAACCTTTTTTTTGCCTTTTTATTACCAGCTAATATTTCTTGTACCTGATCAAAAAAATGTATCGTTACGGTTGGTTCATGTAACTCTTTTACATAGTATCCGTCACCTTTAGTAAAAGATGGCTTTTTGATTAACCCTTATGTTATTGATGCCCGAACCGAAATAACCACGCAACTCCTTTCGGATGAAGGCTATGCTGTTGCCCTCACGACCGAAGAAGGCGAAGCAACTGAAACACCATTATTTTTTCTTGTACGACATACATTATAAAGCTTCCCTTTTATTCAGCGTATACTTGTATTCTAAACTTATTGATCATGAAAAATGCCAGCACTTTTATCCGCACCTTCTACAACAATAAAAGCGTGATTAATTTTTGTTTTTATCATTGTAGGGCATACCACCGGAAAGCTTACATAATGTGTCGGGAAAATGGATTAGTGCTTGTGTAAACGAGGCGCTTTTTTCATATGCTTAAAAGATTCGCTGAAATAAAAAAAAATGATATCGTATAAATATTTCTCTCTGCATGCAGATTTACTTCATCACATGCTGAATGATGAAGTTAACGAAGTAAAGTAAACTAATCTTTAATTAGTAGAAGACTAAAAACTCTTCTATTGAAAATATTACTATCTTCGCCTTGAAAATTAATTTATGGTATCAAAAACCTGTGAGTATGCAATAAAAGCCATGCTTTTTATAGCTCAAAAAACAATGATCAAAAATAAAGTGGGGGTAAAGCTGGTTGCCAAAGCGATTGGTTCACCTGAGCCTTTTATAGCAAAAATATTGCAAGACCTGGGGAAAAAAGGATTGGTATTATCTGCCAAAGGCCCAAGCGGTGGGTTTTACCTGGATAAAGCAGGATTGAAAAATAGCCTGGCAGATGTCGTCATTGCCATTGATGGCGATAAACTGTTTACCGGTTGTGGCTTAGGGCTAAAAGGTTGCTCTGCAAAAATGCCTTGTCCCATTCATGATGAGTTTGTGGCTGTGCGGAAACAAATAAAAGATATGATGCATTCAGCAATACTTGGAGACTATCATCATGCATTGGAATTAAAAGAAAAATATTTGACCCGATAGTTTTTAAATAAAGCAAAACATAAAACGATTTAAATTATTTTTTATATGCAAGTTCAACAAAAAAGTGCCTGGTTGAAGTGGATGCTCTTTTTAGCGGTGGGTTGTTTACCCCTCACTGTTTTGGCCCAAACTAAACCTGCAGGCATTGTAGCTTCATCAAACGACACAGTCCTCTTTGCTTTATTAGTTACGTTGTTGGTGATTGTTCTTGGTGCAGTACTTTATCTTTCTTTTGAAACTAAGGGGCTTCTTTCAAAAACCAGAGATAAAAAAAAGGAAGGCGATCATCAACACTTTCAAAAATATCTTGCTAATATGGATAGTAACCAGATTGAAAAAGTAATTGAGCTTAAACAAAAACAGGAAGGTATAAGAAAAAGGAATGGAGATTCAGGCGGTTTAAAAATAGTTTTAATAATTGTTGCAACAATATTGGCATCTTTTTTTCCAGGGCATTCAGTATTGGCACAAGATGGAGGAACTAAAGCAGCTTTATTCAGCGAAGGTGGTATTCTTATTACTATTACCTTAATTCTATTGGTGGGCCACAAAGCCAATAGGACCTGGTTATTATTTCGGTAACAGCAGTTATTGTTTTAGCCACACTCTTCTTTTCAATAAAATTTTTGGTAAAGCCGGGAGAAAATCGGTAACGCACATTAAACGTTTCATTTTAAATAATGAATAATATGTCAGATAAAAGTAAAATAATCGTTTTTATAGATGATGAAGATCAGCCCATTGCTGCTTTTACTTCACCGGTGAATTTTGAACTGGATACCCGTAAGCTGGTGGATGGAAAGCATACACTTAAGATTGTAAGCAAAGACCCTACTGGTAAAGAAGGCATCAGGTTCATTCCCTTTGAAGTAAGAAACGGTCCTGCCATTGGGGTGGAAGGAATAACAGAAAATGCAGTAGTGGATGGGGTGCTCCCATTAATGATTAACGCCTATGGCAAAGGCGATCAGAAAGTATTTTTAATAGAAGGACGCGAAACACCTAAGAGCATTCCCTCCTGGGTATGGATACTGATCGTCGGCATCGGGGCATGGGCTTTTTATTATTTGATCAATAATTTTTCGTTAAAACCTTAAAGTGATGCAGCAGGATATTCTCAATATAGAAGATATAAAATTATTGGTTAATAGCTTTTACGATAAAGTGAAAGCTGACAAATTACTTGGGCCGGTTTTTAATGAACGAATAAAAGACAGATGGCCCGAACACCTGGATAAAATGTACCGCTTCTGGCAAACAGTTTTGCTGGGAGATCATACTTATTATGGAAGCCCGTTTCCACCACATGCACAATTGCCCGTAAGTCATGAACATTTTGTAAAATGGATGGAATTGTTTACCGCAACAGCAGATGATTTATTTGCCGGCGAAAAAGCAGCAGAAGCAAAATGGCGGGCAGCGAAAATGGCAGAAATGTTTGAGATTAAAATAGAGCATTATCGAAAGGTGGGGATTAAAAATCTTGTGTAAACAAGGATATGCTTTGATATGAATGAAGAAAGAGAAGAAATAGTTTTTACCATTTTTTATAACAAGGAGAATCAGGTGGTGAAAACATATAGGAATGAATACCGGAACCTGATGGCTTTAATAAAGGATAGAATATATCCTTTATTTTTTGGGGAATGTGACGGAATGGGGAGGTGTGGTACCTGCCTTATTAATATAACGGGCCTGTCAGACAATTTGAGGGATTCGTATAGAAACGAACAAAGCACATTATCTAAAATGGGGATATCAGACCAGGCAGTAAGATTATCTTGCCAGCTACAAATTGATGATGATTTAAACGATGCAGTTGTTCAGATTTTGGACGATGAATATTATTGTTAAAAATTGCAGTGAATACGGAAGGAAGATTAATACCAATAATAAATACTCATTGATAATCTCTTATTTTTTGTCCATAATTTACGTTTTTTGGGTAAACCTATTTTAGGACAGGACATATTACCAAACAACAATTGGCAAACATGACTGGCTTACGTGTAGAAACCGTTATTCGTATTTTGAAAACTATAGAGGATAAGGGATTAATAAAAACAAGCAGGAGAAGTATTGTCTGTAACCTTCGAAATGTAACCTGCAAACATTGATAATGGGTTTAAAACAAATGACTGCGCTGAATAGATGGCTTGACGAAGCCTTCGTCTTAATTAAGTATTAATGCATTTGTATGATTAAGTCATTTGAAAAATGCAACACATACTGTCTTAATGGATAATTCAAATGAATATGGAAGAAAAATATAACAGCTCTACCACACAACGGCCCGATGGTGACCGCATGATTGATGCCGCACTCGTTAGTATTGATTTACCCATGTTTATAAAACAAATCAAAAGCGAAGCGGCATGGGAGAATAGTGACCGGAATGCCGTCACAGTTTTTAAAACAAATGGCGTGCGCATTGTATTGATTGCATTACATGAAGGAGCAGAAATGACCACGCATACAAGCTAATGGCATGATTAGTGTACAGGTATTAGCGGGTAAAATTCAATTTAATGAAAACAGTCAAACGGTTGAATTAAACAGCAGTCAAATGATTGCATTGCATGAATGTATTCCACATAGTGTAGTGGCATTAAAAGAAACGATTTTTTTGTTAACCCTTACTACTGCGCTACCAGATAAAGTTGCTTAACACTTAAAATATAAAAGAGATGGAACAACATATTGTGAAAATAAAAACGATAGATAAAGTTACTCATGATGTATTGAAGATTGTAACGGATAAGCCAACAGGATACGCCTTCGTACCGGGACAGGCTACCGAAATCTCTATAAATAAAGCTGAATGGCAGAACGAGAAAAGACCTTTTACTTTTACCTCTCTTCCTGAGAATGATTATCTCGAATTTACCATTAAAACGTACCCTTCACATAAAAGCGTTACAAACGAATTACTGCAACTGAAAGTAAATGATGAATTTATTTTGCATGATGTTTTTGGAGCTATTGCTTTCAATGGCGAAGGTGTCTTTATTGCTGGTGGAGCAGGCGTTACGCCATTTATTTCCATTTTCAGGTTCTTGCAATCGACGAATGAGATAGCGGGGAACAAATTGATTTTTGCCAACAAAACTAAATCCGATATTATTCTTAAAGAAGAATTTGAAAAGTTATTGGGAAAGAATTTTATTAATGTACTCTCCGATGAAAAAGAAGAAGGATACGAACACGGATACATTAATGAAGGGTTATTGAAAAAACATATTGCTGGCAATGACCTAAAAATTTATTTATGTGGGCCCGAGCCAATGATGGATGCAATTGAAAAACAGTTATTAAGTTTAAAGTTTGACCCAGCGTTAATTGTAAAAGAGCAGTTCTAAAAAATATATGATGAGATGAGATTAGTTTAAAATCCTTAAAAATTAATGCAGTGGGAAGGGCAAATTATTAACAGTAAACCAAAAACCCAGTATGAAACTAAAAATTAGAAGAGTCTATGAAAAGCCTTCAGAAGATGATGGCAAACGTATTCTGGTGGACAGGCTCTGGCCACGGGGTCTCACAAAGGAAAAAGCCGCTGTTGATTTATGGCTGAAAGAAATTGCACCAGGTACAGAACTCCGAAAGTGGTTTGGCCATGATCCTGCGAAGTGGAAAGAATTTCAAAAAAGATATCACCAGGAACTCAAAAAAAACAAAGAACAGGTTTTAGTATTGAAAGAATAACTGAAGAAGGGAGCAGTTACATTGGTATATGGTGCAAAAGATGAAGAGCATAATGAGGCACTTGTGCCTAGAGAATGGCTTGCCAATCAGACCTGGCAACTAAAAATATCACGGTACCTGCTTTTACAATAAACTGTATTTATTTCACCTTAAATAATATATTATGAACCACGATTACGAACACACAGAATTCTCTAAATCGCTTTTAGCCGGTCTTTTTGCAGCTATTACAGCAACAGTACTCAGCCTGCTTTTCAATGCTTTTTTCAGAGGAACTATTGGCTTTCACTTGTCTGACATTATTAATGTTTCTACCATTATTTTTGCGCTGTTACTGTTAGTAACCCTGGCTGGCGTTGGCTTTTATTTTTTTCATCATTACTTAAAGTACGGCGGGCTTGTTTATCAGGCACTGGGCATTGTTTTAACTATACTGCTACTTTTTGGTGCCTCGTATGTTCAGCGTTCTCCGGATCCCGCTTTGGCAATCGAATTCAGCAAACTGTTAGAAGGTATTATTGTGATAACCGCTCTTTGTGTTGTTTTAATAATACCGTTTTTGTACAAGCATGATTATGTATAGTGTGTTCGGCAGTGGGTTGGATACTGATTTTCTACATCCTCCTCGCTAAACTTTATTTGAATTTGTCTTATCATCTTTTATTCAAGAAGAAAAAGTAGGAGTGAAAAGAAAGCGTATTTCAGGATAATCCCGATTCTCCAGCAAAGATTCTAAAAATTAAATGCCATGACAGTAATTAAAAATGAAAGAAAAAAATAAAGCGATATGGACCATAGGCCATTCCACCCGCTCTTTGCCGGAATTTGTAGCGATGCTGCAATCATTCAATATTGAGTTAATTGCAGACATCAGAAGTTTCCCCGGTTCACGTAAGTTTCCTCAATTCAATAAAGAAGCACTGGAAATTTCGCTGCCGGAGAACAAGATTCAATATGTTCATATAGAAGATCTTGGTGGAAGAAGAAAACCAAACTCCGATTCAAAAAATACGGCCTGGCGGCATGTTGCTTTTCGTAGCTATGCTGATTACATGGAAACAGGTTCTTTTAAAGATGGAATAAAAGAACTGGAGAAAATTGCATTAAAACAACGAACAGCATATATGTGTTCAGAAGCAGTGTGGTGGCGCTGTCACCGTTCTATGGTTTCCGATTATTTAAAACTGAACGGTTGGGAAGTGATGCATATAATGGGTATTGAAAAAGCAACAGAACATCCATATACAGCGCCTGCAAGAATTGTGAATGGAGAATTGAATTATGAAAAAGAAGTAGAGAACATTTGAACTGATATTTTGTTGATTTAAATGCACTCATTACAGATATTTTTATTATTAAAAATAATTGCAGAGCGATTTAAGTTATAGATGGATAAACTATTAAAGAAAATACGACGTTGTGAAGTTTGTAAAGAACATTTACCGCTGGGTCCAAGGCCTGTTGTGCAATTAAGTCTTTTTTCGAAAGTTGTTATTATAGGCCAGGCACCAGGCAGAAAGGTACATGAAACGGGTATTCCCTGGAATGATGCCAGTGGAAACAAATTAAGAGAATGGATGAATGTAGATGAGGATACGTTTTACAATTCCGATATTTTTTCAATCCTGCCAATGGCTTTTTGTTATCCGGGAAAGGGGATTTCAGGCGACCTTGCCCCACGGCCTGAATGTGCTCCGCTATGGCATCCTGAGGTATTTAAATATTTCAGGAAAAAGCCGCTAATTTTATTGATAGGTCAGTATGCTCAGCGATATTATTTAAAAAAAAGCTTTAAAGGAAGCCTTACAGAAACGGTGAGAAATTACGCAGAATATTTACCTGCTTATTTTCCATTGCCACATCCTTCTCCCCGTAATCAAAACTGGGTAAAGATTAATCCATGGTTTATGGACGATGTCATTCCTGGATTACGAGAAAAGGTCAAGAAAATTATTTCCTCAACAAAATAAAAATCACCTAAGACATATAAGCACGAATTACACATAAAACTCTAAGGAAATTAACATGAATATTATTGATCATCGCTGAAGATCAGGTTGCTGGCAAAATTAAAGTAGCACAAGAAAACAGAAAGCCTCAACAAAAAAAATTACAACAATAAAAAACGGGATCAACCAAAGTTTGTATTAATTTGCTGACATATATATTCAGTTTTTTTTATTATTTATGTAGAAATCTCCGTCCACAATATCATCGGCGAGTTGCTGAATAGTTTTGGTTTCAAACAAACTGATTAATTGCTGTTTTATAGTTTTATACTCGTTATGCATGGGGCACGGTTTAACCTCGGAACATTTATTCAGGCCCAATACGCACTTATCCAGCACGTCACTTTCTCCCATGGCAATCAATACAGCCCTTACCGGTAATTTCTTTGCTTGTTCTGTAATGTAGAATCCGCCATTGGGCCCCCGTACCGAACTGATGACTTTATTGTTCCCGGTAAGCGATTGCAGGATTTTTGCCGTAAAGGATTTTGGCGAATCAATGGCTTTTGCAATAACATCTATACCCAGTTTGTTTTCTTCCGAACTTTTTTGGGCAATATAAATGGTAGCCCTTAGCGCATATTCTGTTGCTTTTGAAAACATAGTGTTTATTATATCGGAAAACTACTGATTTTTAAATTAACAATTAAAGTTTAGCTGTAAGCGTATCTGTCCATTCAGCATACGAATCTTTTGTTTCAAATAATTTTAAATGGGTAAGCCTGATGTTTTCTGGAAGTTTTTTCATTACCAAATTTCTGATATAGATTAACAGATTCACTGCAGTTGGTTCTGCTTCAAAAATAACCAGGTTTTTTGCAGATGAAAAAGATTTATTCTCATTCAGGAATTCTTCTGATAAAAGCAGGTGATGGTACAGTATTTAATGACCGATTCTGTAACCAGTTTTTTAAGTTTCTTAAAGTCAATCAAAAACCCTGGCGCAGGAATATAGTCTGCTTCATTGGTTGCAGAACTTACCGAGACATGAAGTTCATATGAATGTCCATCTATATTTTTACACTCACCCGAGTATCCCTGTGTGGCATGAGCCATTTCGAAATGAAATATTTTTGTAACAGGTATCATTTTCTTAATTGTAAAAGTTGATACTAATCCATCGCAAAAACGCCTGAAATTTTTTCTTCAGAAGCCTCTTTCTTCAAAAACAGTTTTTTAAACTGACAAATCATTTGGTTTCTTATCAATGGAAATAAAATAAAGTAAAATCCGGTTATCAAAGAAATGCCAGATAAGAAAAAGATGATAAAGTAAGGCCTTAACTGCAACATCATGGTGCCAAAAGGAATTTTTGAATCACTCATTTGCCATTTTGCTTTAAGGATGCCAGCCACAATCAAGCTTATCCAAAAGATTAATAAGGAAAGGTTAGCTGTGTAATATCCCCGGTTTATCCATTTAATGCTTTTGGTTAGTGGAACACAACTATCTTTTAAAATATCAAAAGCTATGGCAAGCAAAAGAAAGCTATTGATGCCGATAGTTGCACCCATAGTATGTGCTACGGTTATATGGGTACCATGCGTATATGTATCAATGGCCGGTACTGACATAGCTATGGCAAGAATCAGCGTTAGGAAAATCCAGATGTCGGCAGCCATTAAAAAACGGTAAGCTGTTTGGTGATAATGTTTGCGGGCTGTACTAACAGATGATTTCCACTGCCAGATGATTCGGCCTAAGATAAATAACTCCGTCATACTTACGGCATAACTGATATGTTTTACAAAAGGGTAGGTGGGCAACGTGTAAATATGATGTCCCCAGTTAAACATCAGGTTAAACAAGCCAGTAAAATAAAGCACAAAGGCAATGGGGGCATGGCTGTATTTTTTACTGCCACTGATTTTTTCCAACAGGAAAATACTACTTCCATAAATCAGCATATTCCAGGAACCTACCATGGAACCGTAAGATTTCCATTGCACCGTCATATCGTTCACTACATTGTTTCTAAAATAGGGGAACAACCATAAATACGATTCCATAAAGGTGAAAAGGAAAAAGAACAAACCGGTTAACCACATCCAAACATAAACAGGCAGGTTTTTAAAACTGCCCAGCGATTTTATAAAATTAATAATAAACAAGATCCATCCTATGGCAATAGGTAAGGCAAATGCGGGATGAAATTCCCAATACTCCCTGCCGCCAAAAACACTAAAACAATAGGAGACAAGTATGGCAAATACGGAAATGCTGAAAATAGCAAACTGGATTTTGAGCAGTAAAGGCGAGAATATTTTTTTGCCGCTGTACTGCTGTAAATAAGTGAATACAGAACCGATTGCTGCAAAGATTATCCAGAACACAACGGATGAAACATGCAGCGGTCTTACTTTCTCAAACGAAAGGTATTGTTTTATAAAATTGGGTACCAGGTACTGCAAAGCACCGGTTAAACCAAACAACATACCTATGGCCAGCAGTAAAAGTCCTGCAAGAATAAATAATTTGGAAGTACTGAGTTTATTATTGTTGATTGGTTCCATCATAGTTAAGTGTAAAAGTTTTAGGATCTGCTTTGCCTGAAGCATCAAATGTCTTTCAAAAAAGAAAGAAGTGAACCGGTTTCCTCATCGCTCAAATGAAATTGAGGCATAGCCCC
>JBBRCM010000130.1:0-11708 GCA_038204855.1 Chitinophagales bacterium | reverse complement strand
CTTTGCAGCAAAGCTGTTTTACGTTGCTTGTTAAATTCATTTGCCTGTTGGGGATTATCCTTTATTAACTGCTCATACTTTGCAGTAACAGCAGCCATTTTTTGTTTGGGGCCATAAGTACTTAAAGCCCAAAGCAGCAGGATTATCATCATAATTACCTTCCCTGCATCAAATACAAAAATTTTTGCCTTTTCAATCATGGTAGTTAAAGCGTTCTTCCACCGCGGCGCCCGGTATGTTGGTAATTCTAAAATAAAAAAACTACGTTCTGTACTTTTTATAAACCATTTCATTACCCAGGCAACTATTAATGCCATTACAGTTCCCATTAAATACAAAGCCATCATCACCAATCCCTGTAAACTTAAAAATCCAAAATATATTTTAGATGGAATGACCAATGCGATAAGTATGGTGTACACCGGAAGCCTGGCACTGCAGCTCATCAACGGTGTTATCATAATGGTGAGCAGCCTTTCTTTTTTATTTTCAATATTTCTGGCACTCATTATTGCAGGCACGGCACAGGCGAAGCCACTGATCATCGGCATTACACTCTTTCCGTTCAATCCAACCTTACGCATTAATTTATCGGAGAGAAAACTTATCCGGGCCATATAACCGGTATCTTCTAAAATAGTTATCAGCCCAAACAATATCATTATCTGCGGAATAAAAATTACTATCCCACTCAATCCTGCTACCACACCATTTATCAGCAGATCGCTCCACCAGCTAACAGGCAAATTATTACTGAGGAAACCAGCCAGTTGTCCAAACAAATATTCAATGCCATCCATGGGGTATTTGGCAACCCAAAAAACACTTTGAAAAAGCAGGAATAAAACAACCATTAAAATAAGATAACCCCAGCGACGATGTAGCAACACATCATCAAGCCTTTCATTAAACAGTGCTTTTTGCAGCGGATCGGCTTCTACAACCGTTTGCTGCATAATGTGTTTAATGTGGCCATAGCGCTGCATGATTTCTTCGGCCTGTGTTTTGGTTGGGTTGAATTTGTTATCAATTTCAATTTGCTCAATGGTATCCTGCATACGATCCTGCAGTAAAAAATGTTCGTGATTGATTAGATAGTGAATAGCTGTATAACTACTTATTTCGGGGTAATGTTTTTTTACAGCATCAATAGCATCCGGTGCCATCGCATGATTATCAATAAAGTCCCGTGCCGGTGTTTGGTATAAATTTTCGGCCAATTGTTCAATAACTTTCTTTAACTGTTCAAGCCCTTTATTTTTTCTTGGGTTGATGGGCACTATTGGCACACCCAGTTCTCTTTCAAGGCCCGGTATGTCAATCTGTGTTCCTTTTCGTTTGGCAAGGTCCATCATGGTAAAGGCTACTACCACCGGGATATTCAGATCAATTATTTGTGAGCAAAATAACAGGTTGCGCTTTAAGTTGCTGGCATCGGCAACCAGTAAAACCATGTCGGGCTTTATGGTTTCATCCTGGTTTAATAAAACCCTGTACGCCACCCATTCGTCACTACGTTTTGGATAAAGGCTGTAAGTTCCTGGTAAATCTACGATAGTTGCTGAGAGATCGGCAGATATTCTGCTTTGCCCCATTTTTTTATCAACCGTAACACCCGGAAAATTACCAACCTGCTGATTTAAGCCGGTTAGGTAATTAAACAGAGAACTTTTACCGCTGTTGGGATTACCTACTAACGCTATGTTTATCTTTTTTGCCAATATTACCTGCAAAAGTAACGGTAAACCATCGCACAGGATTACGAATTGAGAAAGTTACCCTACGCTATCCGGAAATTCTGATTACAATATCACTGTAAATTTTAGCTTCTATTTTATAGATTTTGTAAATCTCTAAGCTACCTTTGTCTTTCTTCAACAAACAAACATACATGAAACGTCTTCTTTGGTTATTACTGCTTGTTTCAACAATTGCTACTGCACAAAAAAACAAAAAGGCGCTAATAAAAGCACAGCAAAAAGCAGATAAAATAGTTTTAACCGCATTACAAAGTCATATTGGTTATTTGGCAGATGATAAACTGGAAGGAAGAAGAACCGGAACTGCCGGGGAAAAACTGGCTTACGAATACATCAGCAAAAAATTTGAAGAAGCCGGCCTGGAACCCAAAGGAGAAAACGGAACTTTTATTCAGCAGTTTGATGTGATAGAAGGCAAAGAAATTAAGCCAGAAACTTTTTTAAATATAAATGGGTTTATCCTCAGGCTTGATTTTGATTATTTTCCTTTGAGCTATTGTGGAAACGGAAAAGTTATTTCTTCATCTGCCATGGCCATGCCACAGAGTGAAGCTGTTTGGTTTTGGGATTTAAAAGAAATACTTGAGCAAAATAAAAAAAATCCGCATTTCGACCTGGATGATGCTATCATAAAAAAGACAAATAAAATTGCAACCAAGGGAGCTTCAGCATTACTTATTTACAACAGTTCGGATATTAATGACAGCCTTAAGTTTGACGCCAAATCTAAAACAGAAGCCACCAAAATTCCTGTGCTTTATATAAGCAAGGAAATGAAGAAAAGGTTTTTAAATGATGAATTGAGTTTTGTTGATTACAAGGTTGAAGTTTCAATTGGCGATAAAAAAAGAATTGGCCACAATGTGATTGGTTATGTAGATAATGGCGCTTCCAACAACATCATCATTGGTGCCCATTACGATCATTTAGGTTATGGCGAAGATCATAACTCTTTATATGCCGGAAGTACACCCATGATTCACAATGGTGCCGATGACAATGCAAGCGGCAGTGCTGCTTTAATTGAGTTAAGTAAACAACTTAAAAATTCAAACTTAAAAAACAACAATTACATTTTTATAGCTTTTTCCGGAGAAGAGCTGGGATTATTTGGCAGTAAATATTATACCGAGCATCCGGCTGTTGACCTTAGCAATACCAACTACATGATTAATATGGATATGGTGGGCCGGCTTAACGACAGCACGCATGGGTTCACCATTGGCGGTTATGGCACTTCGCCCATTTGGGGACAAGAACTTTCTGCTTCAGACAATTATTTTAAAATTAATTTCGACAGCAGCGGAACCGGACCAAGCGATCACACTTCTTTTTACAGAAAAGATATTCCCGTTTTATTTTTCTTTACCGGAGCACATAGTGATTATCATAAACCAAGCGATGATGCTGACAAGATCAATTACACAGGCGAACTGATGTTACTGAAATATATTTATGCGGTGATTGAAAAAACGAATGATAAAGGCAAGCTGGCTTTTACAAAAACCAGGGAAACGCAGCAAATGGGCAGAAGAAGTTTCAGCGTAAGTATGGGTATAATGCCCGATTACACTTTCAGGGGTACTGGTGTAAGGGCAGATGGCATAAGTGAAGGAAAGCCTGCAGAAAAGGCGGGGCTAAAAACCGGCGACATAATTATTCAGCTTGGCGAGTATAAAGTACCCGATGTACAGGGTTATATGCAGGTGCTGGGGAAATTTAAAAAAGGAGATGCTACAAAAGTGACAGTGAAGAGAGGAAAAGAGGAAAAGGTATTTGACATTATTTTTTAAATCTTTGGAGGACTGAAGCATGAAATTAAAAATTGACAACGAAGCTATAGCTGAAGAGTTTTTTGAAGACTCTTTGTTGCTGGGCATTGTTGCACCAATAAAAGATTACCAGTTTAGCTGGCAGTTAAATCAATTGCTGGGGCTCGGTTTCAGGGTGAATAACGATATTGAAATACAGCTAACTAAAAAGCAACGTAAATATTTTTTCAGTATTTATGAATTTGCTATACCTGCTATCAGCCTTACGCATTATTTGTACAATAACGAAAACGATGGCGAATATTTATTACCGGAATTTAAGCACCTCGATTTTTTGTGGCTTATAAAAGGCGATGAAGTTCCGGCGGAAGAGTTAAGAATGTTGATTCAATCCATCAGAACCTTGCCCGGCGTGCAACTGGTTACAGAGATGACGAATGAGAAAATAAAGCATAAACAACATCTGATTTTTTAACCTCTTTCGCCCTCTCTCCTTCGGCTTCGCTCAGGATGAAGGGAAACTATGGTTCGATATTTGTTACAGGATTAATATTAAAACCTTACTATTATGTGGAAAGAATTAAAGAGTACACTCAATAAAAAATTTGAGTTTAAAGATTTTTCAGAAGCTTTTGCATTTATGACAAGAGTTGCATTGGCTGCAGAAAAGATGAATCATCATCCTACCTGGAAAAACACTTACAATAAAGTGGAAATTTGGCTAAGCACACATGATGCCGGTGATATTGTAACTGCCAAGGACCGTAAACTGGCAGCAATTATTGATAAGCTGACTAATTAATTTATTTCCCGCAGATTTTGCAGAACACGCTGAGTGTAACATTTAATGTATGCATTTTGGCAAATCAGCGGGCAACCTTATTTTGTTTTTATCTCTTTCAATGCAATATAAAACCCGTTATTCATGCTTAGTATGACGGGCATTTTAGTAGCAAAAGTAAAATAAACCTGGTCTTCAGGCGGAGCATTTAAAGCATTAAGATCTTTGGCTGTAAACTGTTCAACCGTTTCTTTTTCTCCGTTCACTAATATCTTGAGTTCCTTCGGGTCCTCTTCTGTAACGCCCATTTTCTTTGCAGGTTCATTGGAATTCATTTTCAGCATAACGCTCTTTGTTCCTTTGGTAAGTCCGGTAAATGTACTTTTACTTATCCAAACACTGAGCGTGTTATCATCTAATGCTTTTTTCCCTGGGGCAAAATAATTATAAAGGGTATTGGCCGAAACCATTGCCGCAGCAGTGTGTGTAATAGTGCCGTTAATATTTATCGGATCGGTCATTTGCCAGTCAAAAACCAGTGCCGGTACAAGTGCTTTTACCGTAACGATAAAATCATATTTCTGCCCGTTAGATTCTACACCGTAAATAAGTTTTGTACCGGGTTTTATTAAACTCTGTAAATTAACCTGTGCAAAACCAAATGCAAAGCATGTCAATAAGCTAAAAAGAAAGAATAATTTTTTCATGACTTAATTTTTTTACAAGATACAATTACTGGAAATATAAAAAATACCCAATACACGGTATTTATTGTTTTACAAGAACGGTTTTTTCAGTTGCAGCCGTAAACATGCCGATGGGTTCAGTAAATTTTTCCAGTCCGTGTTCCTTTAGTAATTTTGTTACGTCCTCCACAGCATTTTCATCAACAGCAATTAACAGGCCGCCGTTTGTTTGCGGATCGGGCAATAAATTAAAAGCTTCCATTACATTCACGCCTTTTTCAAAAGCAGTTTTAGTGCTGTAGCTGTTCCAGTTACGGTAAGTTGCATCGGGCACAATGCGCTGCGCCAGGTATTCTCTAATACCTTCTGCAACAGGCAGCGCCGAATAAATTATTTCTGCAGAGCAACCACTTCCTTCTGCCATTTCAATTAAATGACCGAGTAAGCCGAATCCGGTAACATCAGTCATGGCAGTAACGCCTTCTATCTTACCAAACGCTTCTCCAATTTTATTTAGCTGGGTCATTTGGCTTATCATAACCGCCATATGTTCGTCTTTTATTACGCCTCTTTTTTGTGCCGTAGATAAAACCCCAACACCCAATGGCTTGGTAATAAAAATTACATCGCCGGGCTTTGCTGTATTATTTTTCTTCAGGTTTTTAATGTCAACCAATCCAGTTACTGCCAGGCCAAAGATGGGTTCGGCACTGTCAATGCTATGCCCGCCAGCTAAAGGAATACCAGCTTCTTCGCAAATTTTACGGCTTCCATCTAAAACTTTTTGTGCAAGTTCTGCAGGCAGTTTTTCAACCGGCCAACCTAAAATTGCCACAGCCAGTAAAGGTCTGCCGCCCATGGCATAGACATCGCTGATGGCGTTGGCGCTTGCTATGCGGCCAAAATCAAACGCATCATCCACAATGGGCATAAAAAAGTCGGTGGTGGAAATTAGTGCTGAGCCGTTTCCGAGATCATACACGGCAGCATCGTCCTTACTGCTGTTGCCAACCAATAGTTTGCTGTCAGCTGGCATTGCAATATTTGTTTTTAAAATTTCATCCAATACTTTGGGTGCAATCTTACAACCACAACCTGCCCCCCGGGAGAATTGAGTTAGTTTGATCTTTTCCGTCTCCTCAACGTTTACTAGGTTATTTTCCATTTAATTCATTTGTTTTAAAATGTGCGAAATCTGTTCTCAATCATTTTAAATCATTTTAAATCAGCGCTCCTTTCTTTTAAACACAATCGCCGAATTCTTTTTTAAATCGCCGCTGAAACGTATTTCATATCTATCCTTGCCATCATTTACGATTAATAAACCGGTATTGGGCGGCAGGCTTCCCAGGTTTTCGGCATACATCACAATCTGTATGCTGTCTGTTATATCTTTTGTATAAATTGTTTTGCGGACAGGCTTTGTACTTAAGCCAACCATCGGCATAATAACGTTGCCATTCATTATTACGCTTACCGTATCTCCATCTACTTCACCATTATCATATAAAGTAATTACCAAACTGTCGGATGTATAGTTAACACGCTGTATGGTTTCAATGGTTCTGCCGTTAATATCTGAAGCTGGCTGTTTGGGTTTTGTTTCCTGCGGCTTTTGTGGTTCATTCTTTACAATTACATCTTTTGGTTCCGCAACTTCTTTTTCCTTGGCAGCTTTAATCTTTACTGGCTTTTCTTTGGCGGGTTTTTCCTTTTCAACAGGTTTTACTTTTACTACTGGTTGTTCTTTTACCGGTTCAGCTTTTATTACAACAGCTACTGCTGCGGCCGCTGGCGTTTCCACGGGCAAAAATGTCAGATCATTATCAAGCCCCAAAACCGTTAATTGTTTTACCAGGGACGATTCTTTAAAATCAGTTTTCTTTTCAACGTGAATAAAACCTGTTGCCGGAGCATACTCTTTGGTGCGGTTGGTTGAGAACATGCCTTTCAAAACCATTACATCGTTCGTCATCTGAAAGTTTAGCACGTTTAAAACATAAACACCCTTGGGCGGTTTTATAGGATAGTTATTATCAATCAATTTTAAATCCTGCGTAATTACTTTATCTTCTTCAATAGTGATTCTAATCTTTTTAACCCCATAATATTCCTTACCGTCCAGTATAAAAAAAGTTTGTGAGTAGCCAATCAGTCTGCCGTTCTTTTCGCTGATGGCAATTTCGTACCGGTAATTAAGTTCTGTAGTATCATTAAACATCAGCCCGGTCCACAGGCCAGTCATATCCTGTGAGGATTGAGCGAACGAAGTTGCTGAAAGGAAAAAAACACAGCAGGCAATTATTAAGCACTTACAATATTGCATGTTAAAATTTTATGGGTATTTGCTTTAGTATCAACGCCGGTACAGGATATTTTATTTAACAGGGCATCAATATTTTCCCGGTTACACAGGCCTTTGTGATACCATTTATCGTAATAGCTGAGTAAAATGCGGAAACACTCCTTCGTATTATCTTCTTCTAAAAAATTAAGCGCATTTTTTGTTTCCAGTCCGCCCAGCCGTTTTTGAATACGCAGAATTGCATCTGCCAATGTTTTCTTTTTTAGTTTTCCGTATTCCTCCGTTATATAATCGAGCCTTTCTTCAAAAGGTATGTCCATAAAAAAAACGGGCGATTTACGCATGCTTCGCCAAAGCGGCATGGGTATTTGCAGGTTGCCGATGCGTTGGCTTTCGTCCTCTAAAAAGATGACCGTTGATCGTTGATCGTTGATCGTTGGAGAACATGCTGCTTCGGCCATCGGCCAACGAACATCGGCCAATGCTTCTCCCAGCATATTCTCAAACATTTCCTGGCCAGATTGTGGTATTCCTTCCAGCGCACCAAATGCAGAGCCTTTATGATTTGCCAAACCTTCCAGATCAATGATTGTATTTTGTTGATTTTTCAATTCGTGCAGCACTAATGTTTTTCCGCTGCCGGTATAACCGCCTATAATATTAAAGTTGTATTCATTTTCAAACTGCGAAAGAATCCAATTTCTATATGCTTTGTAACCCTCTGTCAATTGATAAACTTTAAAGCCATACATATCCAGCAGCCAGGCTACGGCAGCGCTGCGCATGCCGCCACGCCAGCAGTGAACCAACACGCAATTGGCAATCGGCGGTTCGCAATGTGCAGTTTGTTTATTGCCAACTGCCAATTGCCAACTGCCAACTATTTTTTCTACTTCTTCAACCATCGCTCTCATCTTCACACCAAAATAGTCAAGACCTATTTTTATTGCAGCTTCACGGCTTTGTTGTTTGTAAGCTGTACCAACCTGTTTTCTTTCTTCGTCGGAAAATAAGGGCAGGCTGTGTGCCGCTGGTATATGTGCATGGGCAAACTCGCCGGGGCTACGCACATCAAGTACAGGATGTTGCTTTGCAAGTTTTAAAAATTCTTCTATGGTTATTTTGAGTACCGGCATTTATTGATCTTCGTCCTCTCTTTTTATTTTAGGTTCATACAGCAGGTTTACTAAATTTCCCTTTTTGCTTTCAATATCTCCATTCACTTTAGTCAGCTTATCATCTACAAAAATATTTATGCCGCATTGTTCTATACTGTCTTCCGAATTCCAGAGTTGGTACACTTCGTATCCCATTCCTTTAGTACCAAAGCTAAGATACCCAAAATACATGGCTGCATTTTCTTTTCCGCCGCCACGGCTGTAACCGTTGAATTTGAAACGGCTCCAGGAACTTGTGTCTAAAACTGTAGGAACCTGCAGATCAATTTTATTTTTAGTGCCGATGCGGTATACCAGATATTTGCCTTCCTTTTCCTTACAAACCGAAACCCATTTTTTATCATCTAATCTAAAGGCGAATACAATGTCTTCATTTACTCTACTTAAACTACTATCGTACTGTGCGCTAACATCTGCGCCAGCAAATAAAAAGAAAAAGATTATTAAAACTTTGGTTGCCATAGTAACACTAAGTTACATAAAGAAAAAAGCCGCCGAAAATTTCAGCGGCTCATTATTAATTATCAATTATAAAATTATCCATTGGTCTTATCCATTCATAGATGTCAGGAACTCTGCATTATCCTTCGTTCCCTTCATGTTCTTCAACAATGTGTTGATCGCTTCTTCAGGATTCATATCGGCCATATGCTTACGCAATACCCACATGCGCTGGAAGGTATCTTTATCCAGCAACAGGTCGTCACGCCTGGTTGATGAAGCAACAATATCAATGGCAGGGTAAATTCTGCGGTTCGATAATTTACGCTCCAGTTGCAGTTCCATGTTACCGGTTCCCTTAAATTCTTCAAAGATTACCTCATCCATTTTACTGCCGGTATCAACTAATGCCGTAGCAATGATGGTTAACGATCCGCCATTTTCAATTTTACGTGCCGCACCAAAAAATTGTTTTGGTTTCTGCATGGCATTGGCTTCCACACCACCACTTAAAACCTTACCGCTTGATGGGGCAACTGTATTGTGCGCTCTTGCCAAACGGGTGATAGAATCCAGAAGAATTATCACATCGTGACCACACTCAACCAAACGTTTTGCTTTTTGTAAAGCCATGGTACTAACACGAACGTGTTTTTCTGCAGGCTCATCAAATGTTGATGCAATTACTTCTGCCTTTACGCTGCGTTCCATATCGGTAACCTCTTCCGGCCTTTCATCTACCAAAACAATCATCAAGTAACAATCCGGATGATTTTCGGCAATGGCATTAGCCAGTTCTTTCAGCAACATCGTTTTACCCGTTTTTGGCTGGGCAACAATCAATCCACGTTGTCCTTTACCAATGGGCGTAAACAGATCCATGATACGGGTGCTGTAATTATCAGATCTTGTTGTAAGATTTAATTTTTCGAAAGGGAACAAGGGCGTTAAATAATCAAACGGCACACGGTCTCTTACCTCTTCCGGCGATTTACCATTGATGGTTTCAACCTTTAATAAAGCAAAATATTTTTCACCTTCCTTTGGCGGACGAACGCTTCCGTAAACGGTATCGCCGGTTTTTAAACCAAATAATTTTATCTGGCTGGGTGATACATAAATATCATCGGGCGATGATAAATAATTATAATCGCTGCTTCTTAAAAAGCCATAACCATCAGCCATCATTTCTAAAACGCCTTCACCCAAAATCACACCATCAAACTCAATATTAAAAGCAGGCTGTGGCCTTGATTGGTTGTACTGTTTTGCCGGTTGATGCGCCGATTCGTTTTCTAATTCTGTCTCGGCCTCCTGCTCCTGTTCCAGTTCATCTTTCTCGGCAAGCATTTGGGCAATGGCAGCCGGAATAGTGCTTTCCTGGTCGGTTAAGGGTTGCATATCCTCTTCTTCTTCTTCAACTTCTATTTGCTTTCTAACAGGTTTTTTTTCTGCTTCTGCTTTTTTAGGTTTTGCAGCGGCAACCGGTTCCGGTGCTCCCTCTGTTTCCGTTGCCTGTTTAGTAATTCTTTTCCGCTTGGGCTTTTCGCCCTCTGGTTTTTTGTCGGTACTCATACTTGATTGGGTTTCCATAATCTTTTCTATAAGATCCTGGCGGTTAAGTTTTTTTGCGGTGGAGATGTTGTATTGCTCTGCAATATCATGCAACTCAGGAACGAGCAGGTCGTTCAGTTGTGAAATGTCGTACATAAATAATGAAAAATGATTTTCTTCAAAAATCCCTTCTTAAGTCTGAAAAATTGTGATTGAGAAATTTATATTGATGGGTTTAAACCGCTGACAAAGTATTGATTGAAAGTTGCTCCTCAGCCTGATTCTGATGCAATATTACGGTGTTTTTTTAAAAAAAAGGAATTTTTTTGGGTATTGGGCTGTTAATCTTTGATTGAGTAGATGTGGCAGAGTTTATCCTGAAATGTTGAAGGACTCCGTTCAAAACTGATAGTTCTATTGAACTTTAATTATGTTTTGCTGTAACCGGCGGAGATTACTTTTTAAACCACTGCATTTACCAATTGTTGCCCGGCTTCAAAATCGCTGATATTTTTCATAGTGGTCTGTGCTATCTGCATCAACGCTTCCTCGGTAAAAAATCCCTGGTGCGATGTGATAAGCACATTTGGGAAACTTAATAACCGCATAATATCATCATCCTGTATAATATTTTCGGAGAGATCATTGAAGAACAATGTTTCTTCCTGTTCATAAACATCAAGCCCTAAGTACCCGATACGGGCGGTTTTGAGGGCTTTAATAACATCTGTAGTATTGATGAGTGCACCACGGCTGGTATTAATAAGCATTACGCCTTTTTTCATCATGGCTATAGTGTGGGCATTAATAATATGCCGGGTCTGTTCATTTAACGGGCAATGCAGGGAGATGATATCCGCCTGTTCCAACAAATCAATCAAGGGCAAATAGCTAACTCCGTCTTCTTCCAAATGTTTATTGGCAATAAGATCAAATGCCAACACTTTGCAACCAAATCCGTTCATAATATTACAAAACACCTTTCCTATTTTGCCCGTACCAATAACGCCAACAGTTTTTCCATACAGGTCAAAACCGGTTAATCTTTCCAGCGAAAAATTACCTTCTTTTACTCGATTGTATGCTTTATGTGTTTTGCGGTTAAGAGTTAAAATAAGCGCCACCGCATGTTCTGCAACTGCGTGAGGCGAATAAGCCGGCACCCGTACTACTGAAATATTATTTGCTTTGGCAGCAACAAGATCAACATTATTAAACCCGGCACAACGTA
>JBBRCM010000129.1:0-11750 GCA_038204855.1 Chitinophagales bacterium | reverse complement strand
CCAAAATGCCCGCCATACACACTCACTACGTCAATAATATACTGGCGCAGTTCGTCACAAACCTGGTGTAATTGCTCCCGGTTCAGCTTCTTTAAGTCGTCGGGACTGTTAATCTCTTTAAGTAATGTTCCTGCTTTAATATCCATTTTAATTTTTTTCAGCAGTAAAGGTACTGTTTTTAGGGGCTTTTAGCCAGCTATTACAACAATTTTTACCCCATACGGTTCAGTTTAATTGTAACTTTTTAGCCTATCTTCAAAAATAAAAATAGGTGCGTTTTCCCATTACTATTGAAATAGGTTCGTTAAAAATTCTGTTGCATGCTATTTTAGAGCCATTGAGCATGTTCATAGGCTTTAGGTATTTTTTGTACTTACGTAAAGGAAAAGGTGATCAGATTCAAAGCAGTCAAAGGTTATGGATAATCATCGGGGCCATATTTGGGGCTGTAATTGGATCCAGATTGATAGGTGGTTTAGAAAACCCGGCCGAGCTTGCAAAAGCACCAAACCCATTTATTTATTTTTATACCAACAAAACAGTAGTTGGCGGTTTTTTAGGTGGTTTGTTTGGCGTAGAACTGGTTAAAAAATTAGTTGGAGAAAAACACAGCAGCGGCGATCTGTTTACTTATCCCATGATTTTGGCGCTCATCATTGGCCGCATTGGTTGTTTTGGCATGGGTATTTATGAAGACACTTACGGACTGGAAACAAGTTTTTTTACCGGTATGAACCTAGGCGATGGTTTGCCAAGACATCCCGTTACTTTATATGAGATTGCCTTTTTAATAATACTCTGGATTGGAATGCTGCAACTGGAAAAAAGATTTTCGCTGGTTGATGGCGGCCGCTTTAAAATTTTTATGATGGCTTATTTGTTTTTCAGATTTGTAATTGATTTTATAAAGCCACATTATACTTTTAGTTTCGGATTGTCAACCATACAACTGGTTTGCCTGGGAGGACTAATCTATTATGCTGCTTATATTTTAAAACCGAAAAAATTAATTGTAACATAATATGCCTGAACGCCCCTACACTTACTACGACTTTACCCTCAGCATCTGCAGCACCTGCCTGCGCAGGGTTGATGCCAAGATAGTTTTTGAAAATGGAAATGTATATATGCTTAAAACCTGCAGCCAGCACGGTTTTTAAAAAGTATTGATAGCAACCGATATTGAGTATTATAAAAACATCCGCAATTACAATAAGCCATCCGAAACACCACTGCACTTCAATACAAAAACACATTACGGTTACCCTTACGATTGCGGCCTTTGCCAGGATCATGAGCAACACAGTTGCCTGACCGTGATTGAAATTACCGACAGATGTAACCTGAGTTGCCCAACCTGTTATGCCATGAGCTCACCACATTATGGCAGGCACAGAACGGTTGAAGAAGTTGAAAAAATGCTCGACATCATTGTTGCCAACGAAGGCGAACCGGATGTGGTGCAGATAAGCGGCGGAGAACCAACCGTACATCCAGATTTTTTTACCATTATGGATATTGCAAAATCAAAACCCATCAAACATTTGATGCTGAACACAAACGGCATCCGCATTGCAAAAGATTTTGAATTTGCAAAAAAACTATCTGCCTATGCCCCCGATTTTGAAATTTACCTGCAGTTTGATTCTTTTAAACCTGAAGCGCTGCATCATTTGCGTGGCGAAGATTTAACTGCCACAAGAATGAAAGCACTGGAGCATTTAAATGCTTTGAATCTTTCTACAACATTGGTTGTTACTTTACAAAAAGGCATTAATGATGATGAAATTGGAAAGATGATTGAGTTTGCTTTGCAGCAGAAATGTGTTCGTGGTGTCACCTTTCAACCCACACAAATAGCAGGCAGGGTTGAAAATTTTAACCCGGCAACAGACAGGCTTACCTTAACTGAAGTAAAACAATCTATTTTAGATCAAACCAATATTTTTACAGCCAAAGATCTTATTCCAGTGCCATGCAACCCCGATGCGCTTGTGATGGGTTATGCGCTAAAGCTTGCGGGACAAACCTTTCCCTTAACAAGATACATTGACCCATCTCACCTGATGGATAACAGCCGGAATACCATTGTTTATGAACAGGACCAGGCATTACATGAGCAGATGATTAATATTTTCAGCACCGGCATTTCGGTTGACCGTGTGGAAGAAAATATGAAGCAACTACTTTGCTGCCTGCCGCAAATTGAAGCCCCGGGTTTGGGATATGAAAATCTTTTCCGTATTATTATCATGCGGTTTATAGATGCGTATGATTTTGATGTAAGGGCCATTAAAAAAAGCTGTGTACATATCATTCATAAAGATGGCAGAATCATCCCCTTTGAAAGCATGAATTTATTTTACAGGGATGATAAGGAAGCGTATTTGAAAACACTTCAGCAGGAAAGACAACAAGAACTATTTTCATTAAAAAGTTAAGTATGAATAAAGCGATAAAAGTATTTTTAATCAACCTGACTGTCGCTTTTGGGTTGACGCTATTGCTAGGGTATTCCTGTAAATACCAACGTTTAAATAATGCTGCCAAAAAATCAGGCAAATAAATTTACTGCATTAAATAATTTTCGATTTGGGTCTGATTTTATGATTTTGGATGCTATTTTTTAATTTAGGTCAATAGATTTTTTCACGCCAATTTTTATTGGCGTTTTTTATGTGCTATTTTTTTTAGGCTGCGTGCCTGCCGGTAGGCATGGCTTTTTTAAGCATGGTTTCTTGTTCTTCTCTTCTGTTAGTAATGATAGAAGCATTGGCTGTCATTATTCCAAAAAATATCCAGCATTTCTCTGTGTTGGCATTTCTTGCATTTATTTTTTGCAGGCAGTAATGATTTTTTTCGTTGCCGAAGCTGCCTTCTAACCGGGTGCCTCTTTCTTTGTCAAGTGCAGCCCTCATCACTTTATTTTGCTCCTGGTGTGCTGCTTTTTGTTTGCCTTTAGGTACAAAGTTGGTGGTGATTTTATTTTGGCTGCAATAGGTTCTGTTGGCATTTGTGGCGTATATTTTATCGGCACTATGGTGGCTGCATTTGCCAAACAACTCCCGGTGAAGTGCTATGCAGCTTTTTAGCCGTGTACCTTCGTTAAAGGCATCGTAACTAAAGTGTTCTATAAAACTAATGCCATCTATTTGCAGCTTATTTACTTTTGCCCCAAACTCTACAGCTTTTGTTTCTTTGCCTCTTACAATGGGGCGTATATAAGGTTTGCTTAAACTCACAATCCTGTCTTTTATTTGTTCAACTTCTCCATATACTTTGCTGTGCTGTTGCCCGTACACGGTTGTTATAGTAAGCATTTGGGCCGATTCTTTTATGGATAACTCCAGCTTATGATCTGCTACAATTTTTTTGTGCAGTTGCAAAAGCCGTAACAAAAATTTGAGCAGCTTCTTCAGTAATTTCTTCTCTGTCTTTTTAGTTTTCTTTTTAGTTTTTTGATAGCTTAAAAATTCTTTGTGCATCGCTTTGTAATTGCATCTGCTTTCCCGTTGCTTTGATCTTTTTCTTTTATTGTTATAACTCAGATAGGTTTTGTGGCAGGCATCCCACACTATTTTTACCGGTGTAGGAAAGCTTATCCGGCTCTCGTAGCAGGTAGCATCTTCGCTGCTCATATTTGTACCGGTTAATGATGGCTTCCAAAAAACAGCAAACTCTTTTTGCATGGCTGCTATATCTAAATGCTCCCCTGTATACCCACGCCAATGGCTCGGCAGATTGGTATCCTTAATTACTTCATGAGGTTTTAATTGTATGCCACAAAAATATTTCATGCTCCAATAGGTATTAATGGGCTGTATCAGCAACTCATCACTCAGGCATAAATAATGTTTTAAAAACTGTAAGGCTATACCACCTTTTACATCAAACCAGCGCTTACAGCCTTTGCCGCTTTTGCTGTGTTTGGGTGCTGGTAAAGTTGCCGCCAAGGCATCTAAAGGAATAGATAAAAACAACTGGCCTAAATCAGTTTGTAAAAATCTTTAGTGTAATAAACTTTGATGGGGAAATAGTAAATTTGTCATGGATCTAAATATTAACGCTGCCCCACTTTGAACACATTTTGTGCCATTGTGGGGCTTTTTTAATATTTATTTATTACCAAATGCAAGCCCAGTGTGGATTACGTATTTACGGGAAGACCCTTGCTATTTCTGGCGAGTGGCGGTAGCTATAAGGCAAACGATTTTTTAATAGGATTGGGTTTAATATGCCTGGCTGCTGCAGTACTGGATATATTGCTTGCTGTGATACTTTTTATTACCGGTCCGGCCCAATATGATGTGGCCAAAGGTTTTTTATTAAGTGCCGGAGTTTTATTTTTAGCCGGCTTTACGGCCTGTAGTTCTACAACTTTCAATGTGCATTAAAATATCAGTCGTCTTACTCAACATACCTCATCATATTTAAAATCAGTTAGTTTATTTTAAATAAAAAGATTGAAAGGGGGTACTTAACACTCAATTGCGAGGTGTAAAAATGATGACAGCATGTTTTTCAAAATCAGATTGTACCCGTATTTCATATCTTTTTCCGTCAGTTTCAACAATCATAATACCTGTGTTTGGCGGTATCTCTCCCAGGTTTTCTGCCTGAAAGATCAGTTCAACAGCTTTATTTTTATTTGTGAACGGAATGGGAAATTTTATAGGCTTGTTTGAAATACGCTGCTGGGTAATAAATGGCTTTTTATTGATGAAAACAGAAACTGTATCGGCATCGTTTTCGGCATTGTCGTAAAGCGATCTAAAAATGGCTGTATCCTGCACCGCTAATATTTGTTGGACATCCAGTCGTCTGTCTAGCAATTTTATTGTTGCAGAATCAGGTATGATGGTTTGGGAAATTTCAACTTCAGGTTTTTCCTGTACTACATTGCTGTATTTTTCCTTGTTGGTAAAAAAATGATCATTTTTTCTACAATACCCATATCATCTTTAAAAAAAGAAATATTTACTTTTTGCACCGCAACAACCAATTCTTCATCCGCATAACAGGTTGTATCAATAATAACACCTGAACATTTACCGGTTAAATATTTAGTATTATTAATTTTAGAATATTTAAGTTCTAATTTTTTTTCGCATGGATAAAACTGCTCGGGAATTAAAACAAATGCAAATCCAAACTCCTGTATGATAATTTGCTTTTCTTTTTTACTAAGAGTGCCTTTGAATTTGTATAAAACAAACCGGCTTGTATCGGTATAAGCAAAACTGTATCCCCAAATTTCTTTACCCGACTGATAGATGTGTATTTCAAAATTATCTGCTCCATAACCTCTACCTGATTTGCGGCTTATTTTCCCATTCAAGAAGCCAGCAAGTTTTTGGGCTGTAATACTTTCAGCCAGAATTGTTATAAAAAAAATTAATAGTAATTTTTTAAACAAGCCTTATAAATTATGTTACTAAATTAGATTCTTACGTACTGTAATAAATTTAAAATCAAATCTGCATCGGGGCAGTTTTTTAAGTAGGCTTCGCTTTCAGATAACTTACAAACACCGGGATAATCGCCCTTTGTATACAGTTCATGAATGATCTGGAAATGCAGGTGCGGCGGCCAGTTGCCGTTTTCGGCAGGCAATCCAAAATGGCCAACAACCTGTCCACGAGCTATGTATTGTCCTTCCTGGTACTTTGCTAAATCTGCCAGGCTTAAATGACCATACAAAGTATAAAAAGCAACTGCATCAAGCTGGTGCAATAAAATAATGGTCGCACCATAATCTCCAAAATTATTGTTGAAGGCAAAACTATGCACCCTGCCTCCTAACGCTGCATATACAGGTGTTCCGGCAGGCCCCCAAATATCTATACCCAAGTGCAGCGAACGGGCTTCTTCGCCCGCAAAAAGATTGCTTCTTCGGTAAAGTGTGCGGTTTTCTTTATAGCCGCCAATACCATAAGTTGCATCGTTGAATTTTAGAGTGCGGTCAATATAACCTACAAAGAGGTTCGTATCGGCAATTTCGGATGCGCCCAATACTTTATTGTTGTTCGTAAAATCAAAATGAAATAATTTTTCAGTTGCAGGATCAAAATCTACCACGGGGTGAAAATCAGCCCGATACTTTATCAATGCATTCTCCAGTTCGCTCATCATACTGCTAAGGTAGCATTATCCGGTACATGTTATGGATGATAAATAGAGGGAGCCGGTTATTTAACGCTTCATTTTTTGCTGCAGCAGCTTTTTTTCGGCAGCAGAATTGGTAAGCTGCATGGCTTCTGTAAAATACCTGTAAGCGCTTTCATACTGTTTCAGTTGCAGGTGCAGTTCTCCAAGTGTGGCAGGCAGCAGGTAATATTTTTTTAGGGAAGAAAGGTTGGTAATGGCTTCAATGGCTTTTATTCCTTCGGCCGGTCCTTGCAATTCACTAATAACAACCGCCCGGTTTAGTTCAATCACCGGCGATGGGTATAGTTTGATAAGCAGATCATAACACTGCAAAATATTTTTCCAGTTGGTTTGTTGATAGGATGCGGCCCTTGCATGTTCATAAGCAATGCCGGCTTCTAACTGGTATTTACTTGTTGATTCGCCTTCGGCGGATGCTTCCAAATGAAAAATCCCTTTTTCAATCAACAACTTGTTCCATTTGGTTCTGTCCTGCTTTTTTAATATCAGAATATCGCCGTTATTATCGAGTCTTGCATCGTTACGGGATGAAGTAAAACATATCAAAGCCATCAGTGCATGTACTTTATAATGATCTACCGCCGGGCTTCGGCATATCAATTCACACAATTGCAAGGCTTCATATATCAGGTCTTTTCTAACAAGGTGTTCGTGATGTGTGGAATTATATCCTTCATTGAATAAAAGATAGATGGCTAGTAAAACATTATCTAGACGTTTGTCTAATTCAGTAGCAGCAGGTAATTCAAACTGCACTTTATGCTCCCTAAAACTTTGCCTTGCCCTGAACAATCTTTTTTCAATAGTGTCGTAACCGGTAACAAATGCTTTGGCAATTTCTGTTACACTAAAACCACAAAGTGTTTTTAAAATAAGCGAAACTTGTGCTTCGGTTGACAGCGACGGGTGACAGCATACAAACATCATCCGCAGCTGGTCATCATCAATGGTATTGGTGTTTACCAGTTCCTGCACGGTTGGTACCAGGCGGTATTCCGATTGCAGTAATGGCATTAGATTTTTTGAAACTTCGTTTTGCCTTTTTTGCTGCCGCAACACATCAATGGCATTGTTACGGGCAACAGTAAATAACCAGGCTGTTGGGTTTTGCGGAAGGCCGTTAATCTTCCAGGCATTAAATGCTTTGAGCAAGGTGTCCTGCACTACATCTTCAGCAAGTGGCAGGTTTTGCGGACCAAACAGCTTGGTAAGCACAGCAACTAACTTCCCCCACTCCCGACGAAAAAGATGCTCAACCGTTTGTTCTATGTTTGAAGTGTTATCCAGAATAATTTTTTCTGCAAGTTAAAAATAAAACAATGCAGCAGTTTTAAAACCGCTGCATTCATATAATTACTGGCGTAATAATATTCGTTAATAAAAAAACTGTTCAAACACAATTTTTCCATCTTTAACTTCATATACGCAAATCTCATCCAGCAACTGTCTGCCCATGCCTTTCATGGTAGCATCCAGCGACATAGAAATACTGAAGTGCCGGCCGCCGACTACAGGGTCTGAGCATGAACCGCCAAATCTTTCTTCGATCATGGCCGCAAACTGTTTGCCTTTTTCAGCTACCGCTTCCTTTCCCTGTGTAATATGGGCTGCCATTCCGCCTTCCGGCTCTATGCAAACAATATCATCTGCATATAATTCGGTTAGGGCTTCGTGCATTTGGCCCACCCGCATGTAAGCCACTAATTTATCTGCTACTTCTTGAGTTGTCATTTTTTTAGAATTTAGTTGTAAAAATATTTTGTGCAAAAACTGAAAAGGAATATTAAGCAGGAGGCATATCCATCTTCATTAACTGTCTTACAATTACGGTGCCTCCATACGCATAATCGGGGTAGTCGTCGCATAAAGAAACTGCCTCATCATAATCAGCAGCATTAATGATAAAATACCCACCAATTATTTCCTTTCCTTCAGCAAATGGTGCATCTGTAACAGTTTTGTTATTGCCCGAAATAATTTTACCAGTAGCCTGCAACGGCTCGCCACTGACGTATTTCCCGGCTTTGGCTAATTTGTTGATCCAGGCCATCCATTTACCCATGTTTTCCTGCATTTGCTGTGCAGAAGGTTGTTCGGCAGCTTTGATTCCCTGAAAAATAAGCATGAATTTTTCCATAATTTTTGTTTTCAAAGTTTTGAATGTTTTTATAATGACGAACCAATCTGTTGTATCCGGACAAAAAGATAAAACTTTTTTTACTAAAAGAGGTGACAGCTTTTTGAAAGCTGTCACCTCTTTAGAAGACCGATTTGTATTTTAGATTACAACATTAATCATCTTATTCTTTACAAAGATGATTTTCTTAGGGTCTTTGCCTTCCAGCCACTTTTGTACAATCTCGTTTTGAAGCACGAGTTCTTCAACCTGTTTTTGATCAATATCTAAAGCAAGTGTAAGATTGGTACGCAACTTACCATTGATGGAAACAGGATATTCTTTACTGCTTTCGACCAATAATGCGGCATTGAACGCTGGGTATTCGGCATCTAAAATGCTGCCGCTGTTAACCAATTGGTTCCACAATTCTTCGGCAATATGCGGCGCATATGGCGTAAGTAAGATGAGCAATTTTTCCAGCACTTCTTTTTTATTGCACTTCATGTCGGCCAGTTCATTTACGCAGATCATAAATGCACTTACGGCAGTATTAAAACTAAAACGTTCGGTATCTTCTTCAATTTTTTTGATGGTGCGATGGAGAACTTTCAGTTCTGCATCGGTTGCGACCTCACCCCCCCGGGCTTCGCCCCTTCCCTTCTCTTCGCTCGGGAACTCCAAGGGAGAGGGAGCCGCAGCACCCGGTTTTGAGCTATTTTCATTCTCTTCCAAAGAAGAGGAAGGCGCAGTAGTCCAGATTGGCCCCTTTATATCATCATTAAACAAACGCCACAGTTTTCTTAAAAAGCGATGCACTCCTTCAATACCTTTTGTATCCCAAGGTTTGCTGGTCTCTACAGGGCCAAGGAACATTTCGTACATACGAAAGGTGTCGGCACCGTATTTTGTTACCAAGTCATCAGGATTATGGGTATTTAATTTTGATTTCGACATTTTCTCGTTAACTGAACGAGTTAAAAATTCTAATTTTTGATTTATAACATTCCCTTCAAAATCATGGTAAACACCACTTAGCCAATACCCATTTTTGCAAATTAATACTGAATTTTCATACACTGGTTCTTCTTGCATCCACTCGTCAATATTAAGAATCGATTTCTCTGGACTCTGATTAATAAATTTAATTTTTGCATGGTGCTCCCAATAATTGCTTTTAACAACACTAAGACTATTGCTATTGTCAATCGTTTGTAAAACAAATTCAAAATTTACATCTTGACTTACATAAATATGATTGTTGCCCCTCCCAAAAGGAATTTTTATACTTACTTGTTTGCCTTGCACAAAAAAGTCTAATACTCTTTGAAACCCTTTATTAGAATCAATCAAATCTCTATCTATAATTAATTGTCTAATGAATTCTGAAACCCCCGTTATCATCCCCTGATTCAACAGTTTCTTAAACGGCTCATCATAGCCAATCAATCCTAAATCATATAAAACTTTCGTCCACATACGGCTGTACAATAAATGCCCAACAGCATGTTCGGTACCGCCAATGTACAGGTCAACCTGGTTCCAGTAATCGCTGGCTTTTCGGTCGCAAAATTCATTTGCATTGTTGGGGTCCATGTAGCGTAAAAAATACCAACTGCTGCCTGCGTAGCCGGGCATGGTGCTGGTTTCTCGGCGGCCTTCTTGTAGGAACACGCCTTGCGGCGTGTTCGTGTTGAACACGCCATCAGGCGTGTTCCTACCAACGTCGACCCAATCTTTAATATTCGCCAACGGCCCTTCTCCTTCTGGTCCCGGGCCATAAGTATCCACATGCGGTAACTCCAACGGCAGTTCTTCTGCATCCAAAGGAATGGCAATACCATCGCTCCAGATAATGGGAAAAGGTTCACCCCAATAACGCTGCCTGCTGAAACCTGCATCACGCATGCGGTAATTTACTTTACGTTTGCCGATGCCCAGTTCTTCGATTTTATTTAGCGCAACGCCAATGGCATCTTTCATCAGCAGGCCATTTAAAAAACCACTGTTTTCCAAAATGGCTTCTTTGGTTGGGTTAGCTTCTTCGCCAGTATAATGGCTGCCAATAATATTGGTAATGGGAATATTAAAATGCTGCGCAAATTTAAAATCTCTTTCATCGCCGCAAGGCACAGCCATAATAGCACCGGTGCCATAGCCGGCCAGTACATATTCGCTTATCCAAACGGGAATTTCTTTTCCATCAAACGGGTTAATAGCATAAGCACCCGTAAAGCAACCGGTAATTTTTTTCTCAGCCATGCGGTCCACATCGCTGCGGCTTTTTACATAAGCCACGTATTCATCAACTGCAGCTTTTTGTGTTTCACTTGTAATCTCATTAATAATATCCAACTCAGGAGCTACCACCATAAAGTCAACACCAAAAATGGTATCGGGCCTTGTAGTGTAAACGGTGAGTGGTGAGTGGTGAGTGGTGAGTTCAGCACTCACGCCTGACGATTCACGATTCACGACTTTAAATGTTACTTCCGCTCCTTCGCTCTTACCTATCCAGTTGCGCTGCATTTCTTTCATGCTGTCGCTGAAGTCAACGGTTTCCAGTCCTGCCAAAAGTCTGTCGGCATAATCAGTAATTCTTAAATACCACTGGCGCATTTTCTTTTTTACCACCGGGTGGCCGCCACGTTCGCTAACGCCATTCACCACTTCATCATTAGCCAGCACAGTTCCCAAAGCCTCACACCAATTCACTTCGCCATATTTGCTAAAGGCCAAACGACGTTTCATTAAAATATCTTCCTGCTCTTTTTTGGTAAATGCATTCCATTGTTCTGCAGTAAAAGTGTGAGTGGTGAGTGGTGAGTTGTGAGTAGCTGAGCCCTCTTTTTCAAAACTCTTTATTAACTCAACAATGGGTGTTGCTTTATTTTCCTTTTCATCAAAATAACTGTCGTACAATTTTAAAAATATCCACTGCGTCCATTTATAATACCCCGGGTCGCTGGTGCGTACTTCTCGTTCCCAATCGTAACAAAAACCAATTTTATCAAGCTGTGCTTTAAAAGTGGCAATATTTTTTTCGGTGGTAGTTGCCGGGTGTTGGCCGGTTTCCAAAGCATATTGTTCAGCTGGTAAACCAAAACTATCAAAGCCCATCGGGTGCAAAACATTAAAGCCTTTCAATCTTTTGTAACGGCTGTAAATATCGCTGGCTATGTAGCCCAGCGGATGCCCCACATGTAAACCTGCCCCGCTTGGGTACGGAAACATATCCAGCACATAATATTTAGGCTTTGCAGATTCGTTTGAAACTGCATAGACATTATTGTCTTTCCATTTTTTTTGCCAGTCCTGTTCAATCTTTCTAAAATCGTATTCCATTTTTTTCCTGGTATTTTATTACTGTTCTTTTAAATTTTGCCTGCTCTCATAAATATTTGTGAAAGAAAAGTTATTTAACCCTCAATCACCAATCATCGTATACATTTATAAAAATAAATAC
>JBBRCM010000128.1:0-11911 GCA_038204855.1 Chitinophagales bacterium | reverse complement strand
TTATTGGCTGCCCATGTTTCGGTAAAGAGATCGGTAATAACCGCTTTTAAAAATTCAAATGCACCATTCTTTTTTACAAATTCAATTGATTTTAAGCGATTGGCTTTTTTTTCTTCGCTATCTGCAAATGCTGATGAATGAACCAGGGCAAGAGAAGATAACATTTCGGGATATTTTTCGGCAATGGCTAATGAAATATAACCGCCCATGCTGTGGCCAAAAAGGGAAACTCCAAGCCCAGCCCATACCCCCTCCGCTCCCTGCCCTTCGGCTTCGCTCAGGATTGAGGGGAACTTGAGCTCAAAATCTATTAGAGCTTTCAGTACTTCAGCCATACTTTCTATGCTCATGTCTGCAACCATTTCTGATTTGCCGCTGCCCGGTAGGTCGGGGATTATAAGGAAGAAATGCTCTTTTAAAAATTCAATTTGATTTTTCCAGATGTCGCCATCTTCGGCAAAGCCATGTATTAAAACAACAGGTTTGCCTTTACCAATGGTGCGGTAAAAGATTTTTGATGATTGATATGTGAAGGTTTTTAATTGCATTTTTATTCTGTGATTCCGTGTTTCTGTGGCGCCATGGTCAGACGTGGACATCAGACCATGGAGGCAAAAGATTTTTTTACGCTGCGATAAATAAGCAGCAGAACAATTGGTATTAACCCATTGTTCATTTGCTGTGGTAAAAAGAACCAGCTTATTAAAACTGCCAGTAAAGCCACGACAGTAAATTTAAAATACTTTTGCACCCAGCTCTTTTTGCTATTTACAAAAAATGCGATGATGGTATGTGTTGGCCATGCCCAGATAAGATTGAAATTATCTTTGGTCATGCTGTGATCGGTACCAAACCACATAAAAATTAAAATGATGCCCAACACACCAGTAAGGAAGAAAAACAGACCATCGAACCCGTTAAGGAAAGCCTGTGCAAATTTATTTTTTGTATAGCCCAGTAAAACAATAAAAATGGCCAGCAATGAGAAAACAACAAAGGGTGTAAAAAAAGATCCTTTTGCATTTTCATTGGTAATAGGATATAGATTTTTTGATGATAAAACCATTGGATGGCTGCTGCTGTCTAAACTTTTCATCAGGTTATCGGGCAGAAACTGCATGTTTGCCGCGGTCATGATTCCATCGCAGGGTTTTCCGAGTAAAATATCGATGCCCAGTTTACTCCAGTCCTTATTGTTTTTATCAAGATACTGGTGAATGGCCTGGCGAAACCTGCTGCCGGCAGGCATTACAGCTTTTTGTGTAAAAGCAGAGTCGTGCTGTTTTTTTAAAATATCACGCAGGCGGGTTGTGCAATTATCAAAAAAGAAATCGTATTTGTAATACTTATTTTCTTCTTTTAAGTTGTTGTTTAAAAAACTTTGAACCGTTATTTTTTCGGCCGTTGTTAAATTTAAAACCTGCTCGGTAATGCCGCGGTTGGTTGATTGATAAAGGTCTTTAAAATCTTTAAAATATTCGGCTGATACGTAGTATAATAACTTGCCCTCAACAAACTTTAAATAAAATCCGTCATCATCAAAATTAAATGTGCCATAATTATAAACAATGTCTGTCAAGCTGGTACTGTCAACCACTCTGAAAGCACTGTGCCCAAAAGTTGAATATAATTCTTCACCAGGTGTGCAGGTGAGCAGGGAGATGCGGAGGCGGGATGAATCTTGTGCAAATGTGCTGATATGCAAATGTGCTAATATGCTGATGAAGAGAAACCGAAGTAGTACTTTTTTCATATAACTGTTGTGCAACAAATTTACCGGAATAAATTATTTGGAAGGTTTAAAAACTACGCTTAGATAAAAGCTGAGTAAAGATACATTGTACAAGAGTGCGACGCCAATGAAGCCAAATAGTAATTCTAAAGACGGGCTCAAAAAAAATCTGGACTAATAATTTTAAAGCCTGTTTGCTATCATCAAGGCTGTTGTCCTCAGTTCCCCCTTTCCTTCGGCTTCGCTCAGGACTGGCGGAGGGGGTTTTTACAGCGGGCTGTAATTCGGTGCCTCCTTCGTTATCGCAATATCATGTGCATGGCTTTCTCTAATGCCGGCGTTGGTAATTTTTACAAAGGTTGCGTTTTGCAATTCCCTAATATCTTTTGCACCGCAATAACCCATACCAGCCCTTAACCCACCGGTATATTGGTGTACTACTTCCTGTAAACTTCCTTTAAAAGCAACCCGGCCTTCAATGCCTTCGGGTACAAATTTTTTGATGTCGTCTTCCACATCCTGGAAGTAGCGGTCACTGCTGCCCTGCGCCATGGCACCCAACGAGCCCATGCCGCGGTATTGTTTAAATTTTCTGCCTTCGTAAATAATTGTTTCGCCGGGACTTTCTTCAGTACCTGCAAAAACATTACCCATCATTACACAACTGGCACCGGCAGCTAACGCTTTTACCATATCGCCGGTGTATCGGATACCACCATCGCTGATGATACCAACATTTTTATTTTTTAATGCAGCGGCAGCTTCCATCACAGCTGTAATTTGTGGTACGCCTGTACCGGCAACAATACGGGTAGTGCATATAGAACCCGGTCCTATGCCCACTTTAACGGCATCGGCACCTGCATCGGCCAGTGCTTTTGCTCCGGCACCTGTACCTACATTACCAGCAATTACCTGAAGATTTTTAAAAGTCTTTTTTATATTTTTTAAAGCATCCATTACGCCTTTGGTGTGGCCATGTGCACTGTCTAAACAAATTACATCTACGGCAACATGGTTGAGTGCTTCTACACGTTGCATGATATCGCCGGTAATACCAACACCTGCACCAACCAATAAACGCCCGAAAGAATCTTTTACAGCATGTGGATGTGATTTTAATTTTAAAATATCGCTGAAAGTG
Source organism: Chitinophagales bacterium (assembly GCA_038204855.1). Classification (GTDB taxonomy): domain Bacteria; phylum Bacteroidota; class Bacteroidia; order Chitinophagales; family Chitinophagaceae; genus Ferruginibacter. The sequence continues at coordinate 9,035 of JBBRCM010000128.1, read as the reverse complement.
ATTAGGCCGATGAGTTTACCGGATTTATTCACCACCGGTAATTTTTCAATTTTATTTTTCTTGAAGATCTGTTCTGCTTTTTTTAAGTCGGTTCCTTCGGGTGCAAGTATCAGATTTTCTTTAGTCATTACGGAACTTACCTTGCCTTTGTAATTGGTTTCAGAACGCAGGTCGCGGTTTGTAAGTATGCCCACCAATTTTTGTGCAGCATCCACAATGGGTATGCCGCCGATCTTATTCTCTCTCATAATCCGCAAAGCCTCGCCAATAGTGGCATCGGGGCTGAGCGTAACCGGGTCAAGTATCAAACCGTTCTCACTTCTTTTTACTTTACGCACCTGGTCGGCCTGTTGCTCAATACTCATGTTTTTGTGCAAAATACCAAGGCCGCCTTCTCTTGCCAATGCAATGGCCAGTGAAGCTTCCGTTACCGTATCCATGGCGGCACTAAGCATGGGCACTTGCAGCGTAATGGTTTTTGTGAGTTGCGTACTGATATTTACCTCACGGGGTAAAATTTGAGAATAAGCCGGCATGAGTAAAACGTCATCAAACGTAAGACCGTCGTAAAATTTTTTGGATTTGCTTTTAGCTGCGGAGTTATTTATTGTTGCCATAGGCAAAGATAAGACAGGCAATTAAAAATTAAAAATTAAAAATTACGAATGCAGAATTGGGGGTTTAGGCAAGCTTATATACTTTGCCGGGAAGACTGATAACCACGTTCTGCATTTCCAGCATTAATAAAGCCGTTGCAACGGCACTGCTGCTTAACCCGCTTTTAAAATAAAGTTCATCTATCTGTATGCTGTCCCGATCTTGCAAAATATCTACCACAATTTTTTCATCTGGCGTAAGCTCAATAAATAATTCCCGTTGTTTTTTTGCTGTTGGTTTTGGGGTAGATGTCCAGTTCATCATTTCTAAAAAATCATGGGCAGAATTAATGAGTGCGGCTTTGTTATTTTTTATAAGATAATTACAGCCTTCACTTTTTGAATCGCTGATGCGGCCGGGGATGGCGAATACATCTTTGTTGTACCCATTACCCAGTTCTGCGGTAATGAGTGAGCCGCCTTTTTTGCTGCTTTCAATTACAATTACGGCATCGCAAATACCGGCAACTATGCGGTTGCGCTTGGGGAAATTTTGTTTGTCGGGATTTGTTTTACTGATAAATTCGGTAAGCAAACCGCCTTGTGCTGTAATTTGCTTTGCCAATGTTTTATTTTGTGTGGGATAGATCCTGTCGAGCCCATGTGCAAGCACAGCAACGGTTTGCAGGTTATATTTTAATGCAGCTTTGTGTGCAATGGTATCAATGCCAAAAGCGAGGCCACTTGCTATTAAAATATTCTCTGCCTGCAGGTCTTCAACCATTTTTTCGCAAACCGATTTGCCATAGTCAGAATTATTCCTGGTGCCAACAATTGAAATTATCCGGGAAGTATTTAAATCGGCATTGCCACGGTAATACAAAAGTGAGGGGCTATCGTAACAATTCAATAACCGCTTTGGATAATTTTCATCGGTAATAAAAAGCGGCGTGATCTTATATTTTTCAATGAATTTTATTTCTTCTTCAGAGTTTGTAAAATCTGTAAAATCTTTGATGGATTTTGCTCTTACAGTTCCAATGCCCTCCATGGCATCCAGCTCTTTTTTCTTTGCTTTAAAAATGGAGTGAGCATCCCCATACTGGTTAATCAATGCCTTGGCATGTACATCGCCAATGTTTGGTACAAGGGTTAGTGCAATTTGGTAAAGGAGATCGTTGGGCATAAGCAAATCAAATCTTATAATGGCTTTTGCAGGAAATTATAATTACAGCATCGCCAGTAATGGTGTAAACAACTCTGTGTTCATCAGTTATTCTTCTGCTCCAATAGCCTTTTAAATCACCTTTTAGTGGTTCTGGTTTTCCAATTCCTGAGAAAGGGTCTTTATAAATTGCAAGAATCAATTCGGCAATTTTCTTTAATATTTTTATATCCTGCTTTGTCCAAAACTCAAAATCTTCTAATGCATTTTTTTCAAAAACCACCTTTCTCATTTTGCCCAAATTTATAAAGTCATGTTTTCAATTTCCCGTAGTGAAAATTCTTTTAAACTCTTGCCTTCATTAACATTCTTGATAGATTCCAGTAATCTCCTTTTTGTTTCCGGATTACTCAACAGAAAATCGGTTTCATCCTGTTCGTCTTCATAAATATGCACAGCAATTTTTTTCCCTTTAAAAGACTTCTTTATAAAATCAATCAGGCTCTGATTAATTTCATCGGCATTGCCTTTTACAATAGTATCCATATATTTTTATTTTCCTTATAAAGATAACTTTTTTTAATTACTGATTACAAAAAGTTCCGTTCGCCTGTTTAATGCCTTACCTTTTTCATTAGCATTATCAGAAACAGGTTTTGTAGAGCCAAAACCCTTGGAAGTAAGGCGTTGAGGATTAATAGATTTGGTGAGTAAATATCCTACGACAGCCTTTGCCCGGTTGGTTGAAAGTAATTCGTTATCTTTTTCCTGTCCTACATTATCCGTATGCCCGTCAATCTGAATTTTTAGATTGGGATTATCCTTAAGCAGCATAACCAATTTATCCAATTCGATTTTTGATTCATTTTTCAGATCAAATTTCCTGGTGTCAAAAAAGATATTTTTTAAAACAATGGTTGCACCTTTTTCAATAGGTTGCAATGGAATGTTTACAATAAAATCAGAATCTGGGCTGTTTTTTGCAAGCGAAAAATTATCCGAATAAAATAAATAACCACGGCGGTTTACATTAAAGGCATAATCTTTTCCAACGGGTAAGGTAACTAAGTAATTGCCATCTTCATCTGTTTGTATTTTGCTGATAAGGTTACCGGTTTTTAAATCAGTCAATTCAACAGCAGAAGGTAAACCTGTATTCGTTTTTTTATCAAATACTTTTCCTTTAACCCATAAAGTTTTTAATGGTCTTATGTCTTCTCTTAATTGAAAGGAATAAATATCAAGACCACCTTTGCTGTCGCCTCCGTCGCTTGCGTAGTAAGCAGTTTTGCCGTCGGCAGCAACAATTAAAGAACCCTGGTCGTCAATGGTATTTACAGGATAACCCAGGTTTTCTGCAACAACCCAACTACTGTCGTTTACTTTTTTACTGAAGAAAAGATCTGTCATGCCATAGCCTGGATGTCCGTTGCTGTTGAAATACAGCGTTTCATTATCAGCGTGCATAAAGGGGCAACTTTCATCGCCGCTGGTGTTTACAGCCTCACCCAGATTTTCGGGGCGGCTCCACTTACCAGTTGGTAAGCGGTGTGTAACCCAGATGTCACGTCCGCCAAAGCCACCAGCCCGGCTGCTTGCAAAATACAAGTCTCTTTTATCTGGTGAGAGGGAAGGGGAGGACTCCCAGAAATCAGTATTAACCACTGGCCCCAGGTTCTGTGGTTCACTCCAGCCGTTATTTGTTTTTACAGAAAAATACAGATCACAACTGCCCTGGCCTTCTGGATAATTGCAACCGGTAAATATCAGCAGTTGCCCATCCTGCGAAATATTTTGTGCTCCTTCGTTCAGGTTGGTATTTACTTTGCCGCCCAGCGGCTTCGCATTGCTCCATTTACCATTAATAAAATTGCTTTCATAAAAATCTTCATCGCTTGCAATGCGGCGTGTAAAAATCATTTTGCTGCCATCAATGGTTAGGGAAGGAAAATATTCCAGGTCTTTTGTGTTGATGCTGTCGCCCAGGTTTTGCGGTGCGAAAATATAATCTTTTGCAGGATGTTTTTTTTCATAATCTACCGCAAAAGTATAAACTGATTTACGGTAATTGCCCGCCTTTATACTTTGTGGATTTAGTTTTGGATTTGCTAAAAATTCGTTCACTGCACCAAGAGCCTGTTGAAATTTACCAACGCCGGCTAAAGAAATTGAATAAGGCAGCAAATATGTTTTTGAATAAACAGAGTCCATCTTTAATCCTCTTTCAAAATCGGCAACGGAGGCTGCATAGTTTTTTTGATCTGCATAGATACCTGCACGGGATAAAAATACATCTACAAATTTTGGGTCTAATGTAAGTGCTTCACCTAAATGCTTAAAGGCGGCTGCATAGTTACCGGCTGTAGCTTCTTCATAAGCCTGGCCATAAATCTCGCCGGCTTTTTTGTTTACTTTATCTGGGTCGTACCATTGGGCGTTGGAAATTAAAAATGAGAAAGTGAAAAGTAAAAAAATGAGGACTATTTTACCGTTAAAATATTTTTTTTGTAGCATTTGCATGGATTCGTAAGTAAAGATAGAACGAATGAATGCTTAATTTATTCTTTGAATGGAATTATAACATTTTCTTTTACGGAACATGAATGTATTTATGAATTTGCAGCGATAGTTCCCATTGCGGGTTTGCTTTGATATATTCAATAAGTAGCGGTGTAACTTCTGCGGCTTTATCCCATTCGGGTTGCAGGTACAATTTGCAGCCGGGTGAAACCAATGCCGCATATTTTTCTGCCCAATCAAAATCAGATCTATTAAATACCACTACTTTTAATTCATTAGCCAATGGTAATATTTTTGGTAATGGTGCTTTAAATTTTTTGGGAGAAAGGCAAATCCAGTTCCAGTTGCCGGTTAACGGATGCGCACCCGAAGTTTCAATATTGGTTTCAAAACCTTTTGATTGTAGCCTCGAAGTGATCTCATCTAAGTTATGCATTAGCGGTTCACCTCCAGTGATAACAACAAGCTTTGCTGCTGTATTTTCAACATTCAATATTAAATCATCAATATTAAATTTTGGATGCCTGTCTGCATCCCAACTGTTTTTAACATCGCACCATACACAACCAACATCGCATCCGCCAAGGCGTATAAAATAAGCTGCTCTGCCCTGGTGAAAGCCTTCGCCCTGGATGGTATAGAAATGCTCCATTACCGGTAGCAAAACTGGGTCAGTATTTTTTAGTTCAATCATTTCGGAAAAGCAAAAAATTGTTTCTGTATTATTTGTATTTGTTCTCACAGGCGGTAAAAGTGTTCATCAGCAAAGCTGCTATGGTCATCAATCCTACGCCTCCAGGCACTGGTGTTATGTAACTGCATTTTGGCGCCACGTTGGCAAAATCAACATCACCTTTTATTGCAAAGCCTGATTTTTTTGATGCATCTGCAACCCTGGTTATTCCTACATCAATTACCACTGCATTTTCTTTTACCATATCAGCTTTTAAAAATTCCGGTATGCCCAAAGCGGCCACAATAATATCAGCCTGTAAACATATTTCTTTCAGGTTTTTTGTACGGCTATGACAAACCGTTACCGTGCAATTTCCGGGATAAGTATTTCTGCTCAACAATATGCTGATGGGTCGGCCAACAATATTGCTGCGGCCAATTACCACCGCATGTCTGCCACTGGTTTCAATTTTGTAATGTTCAAGCATTAATAAAATTCCGTAAGGCGTTGCGGGTATAAAAGTGGGCAAACCCTGTACCATTTTGCCAATACTCATCGGATGAAAACCATCCACATCTTTATCAGGATTAATGAGGCTGATTATTTTTTCTTCATCAATTTGTTTGGGGAGCGGAAGTTGAATCAAAATACCATCCACATCATCATCATTGTTCAGTTTTTCCATGGTTATTATTAATTCAGCTTCTATAATATTTTCATCAAGCCGAATCAGGCTGCTTTTAAATCCAACTTCTTCGCAATTTTTAACTTTGCTGGCTACATAAGTTTCGCTGGCTCCATTGTTGCCAACCAAAACGGCGGCCAGGTGCGGTGTTTTATTACCATTCGCTTTAAAAAGAAGGGTTTTTTCTTTAACGGTATCTTTTACTGACTGTGATACAATCTTTCCATCTAAAATTTGCATGCCGCAAAAGTAATCAAGTATTTGCTTATAAACATTATCAAAAATTTGCATTTTTAAATTCTGCGTATTATCTTGGCTTCTTAATTGCCAAAACGTAGTAATATGAAAGCTAAAACATTATTATTATCGCTTTTAATTGCAAAAGCAGACTTGCTTTTAGCGCAATCGTTGCGCTACTCACTTGCACAACCTTATATCAGTTTATCTGCATACAGTTCAATACAAAATGACCCGCTTTCTTTTACCGGAAACCAGGCGGCTTTAGCCCAATCAAAATCAGCAGGTGTTGGCGTTTTTGGGGAACGAAGATTTTTACTTAACGAAACCAGTGTCTATACCCTTGGCGCTTCTTTACCAACACGCCTGGGCAATTTTGGAATTCAATTGAACTATGCAGGCTTTAAAAATTTTAATGAAAATAAAATTGGACTTGCTTATGCCAGAAAATTAGGTAAGCTTATAGATGTTGGAGTTCAGTTTAATTATTACGGATACCGCATTCCATCTTACGGAAATGCTTCAACAATAAATTTTGAAATTGGTGCCTTACTTCATCTTACCGATAGATTTAATGCCGGCATACATGTCTATAATCCTGTGGGTGGAAAGCTCGGAAAAGCCAGTAATGAAAAACTTGCTTCCGCCTATAAATTCGGATTAGGTTACGATGCTTCTGATAAGTTTTTTATAAGCAGCGAAATTATTAAAGAAGAAGACAAACCTGTTAATATTATAGCCGGTTTTCAATACAATTTTGTAAAGAAATTTTTTGTAAAAGCAGGGTTCATAAGTGAATCAACAACCGCTTATGTAGGTGCCGGAGTTGGCTGGAAAAATTTACGATTGGATATCTCCTCCAGTTACCATCCGCAGCTTGGTTTTTCACCTGGTTTATTATTGATTATCAATTTTAAACCTAAGGCAGCATGAGGATATTTTTCATATCGATATGTATAATTTTTACTTCCCTGTATTCCTTTGCACAGGTTACAGAACCTGTTACACCCATTACCGAACAGCAACTGGAAAGCATTACAGAAAATAATGAAGACCAGGAAACGGAAGATGATTCCTACCTGCAGCAAATGATACAGTTTATTAAAAACCCGATAGAGCTTAATGAAGCTGATGTTGCCGATTTAAACCAGTTACGGATACTTACTCCCATACAGGTTCAGAATTTTATTTTATACCGCAACCTGGTTGGTAAATTGATTGATTTTTATGAGTTACAGGCAGTACCCGGTTGGGATATAACAACTATACAAAAGATAAGGCCATACATTAGCGTTAGTATTGAGGTTTCGGTTAACGCTGCTTTAAAAAAAAGGCTAAAAAAAGGCGATCACATTGTTTTACTCAGACTGTCGCAGGTACCCGAACGTTCCAAAGGTTATTTGATAGATTCATCAACGGCGACAAATTTTTATCCGGGTTCTCCACAAAAATTTTTATTGCGGTATAAGTACAATTATAAAAACATTTTGCAGTACGGTATAGTAGCAGAAAAAGATGCAGGCGAACAGTTTTTTAAAGGAAAACAACAGCAGGGTTTTGATTTTTATTCAGCACATATTTTTATAAAGAAACTTGGTATTATAAAAGCCCTGGCTCTCGGAGATTTTACGGTAAATCTTGGGCAGGGGCTTACACAATGGCAAAGCCTGGCATTTAAAAAAAGTGTTGATGTAATCAATATAAAAAGAGAAGGAGAAGTTTTACGCCCTTACAACTCTGCAGGCGAAATTAATTTTCACCGCGGGCTTGCTGTTACACTTGCAAAAAACAAATGGCAACTCAGCATTTTTGGCTCTTATAAAAACATAGATGCAAATTTCGTTGCTGATACCTCTCAAAACCAGGATGATTTTATTTCATCATTGCAAACCTCGGGTTATCACCGCACAAAAAGCGAAACAGAGGATAAAGGCATTCAACGGCAACTGGCATTTGGGGGCAATTTTTCGTACCAATTTAAAAGGTTGCACCTTGGGATAAATGCTGTTGAGTATAAATTTAAATTCCCACTGGTAAAATCTGCCGATCCTTACAATAAATACGCATTAAGCGGCAATAGTTTTGGTAATTATAGTTTCGATTATAGCTATACTTTCCGCAATATCCATTTTTTTGGAGAAGCCGCTTTTACATCTTCATTTAGCAAGGCTTTTGTTAATGGATTGCTTATCAGCGCTTCATCCCGGGTTGATGTAAGTTTGCTTTACCGCAACATTTCTAAATCTTACCAATCGCTATATTCCTACGCTTTTACCGAGAGCACATACCCAACCAATGAAAAAGGTCTGTATGCTGGTATTTCTATCAGGCCAGCAAATGCATGGCGTATTGATGCATATGCCGATTTTTATAAATTCCCATGGCTGAGATACAGGGTAGATGCGCCTTCTACCGGTTCCGATTATTTGGTTCAACTGAACTATAAGCCCAATAAACAGTTGGAGATCTATACAAGGTATCATGCAGAATCAAAAGCGATTAATGCAAATCCGGCACAAATGACCTTATCTCCGGTTATTCAACAGCCCAAAAAAAACTGGCGCACACAGGTAAGTTATAAACTGAATACGGCTATTACAATCCGCAACCGAACCGAAATAGTCTGGTTTGATAAGAGCGGAGCCGCGTCGGAACAAGGCTTTTTAATATATTTCGACTTTATATATAAGCCGTTACTCAATCCCTTTTCGGGTAATATAAGAATGCAATATTTTGAGACAGATGGCTATAACAGCAGGCTTTATGCCTATGAAAACGATGTTTTATATAGTTTTTCTATACCGGTTTTTTATGAAAAAGGATATAGATATTATGTAAATGTTAATTATGACGTTAACAAAAAATTAAGCATCTGGTTAAAATGGGCACAAACGCTTTATAAAGATAAAAACCTTGTTGGTAGCGGATTAGATGAAATAAAAGGGAATAGGAAAAGCGAAATTAAATTACAGGCCATCTACCATTTTTAACAATTTTTAAAAGCAAAGCAGCTAATTAAAATCAATAATTGTCATCTATAAGGTTGAAAGACTCAGGAAAATTATTTTAACATTATTTTGACGTTAAGAAATTATCCTTATTTTTACACATCATTAAACTTAATTAAATGCACATGAGAAGATTTTTATCACTGTT
>JBBRCM010000127.1:0-11925 GCA_038204855.1 Chitinophagales bacterium | reverse complement strand
CAGTGTTGCAAACAACAATAACCTTCCAAGAGGTATCGTAGTTTACGATGCCAAAGGCGATCGGGTGTTTGTACAGAACTACACTATCGGAAGACCTTACGACAGAATGGATGTTGACATGCGTGCTTATGGAAAAGGACTCTACTGGGTTGAAATTGTTGACAGAAATGGAAACAGGCTCACCATGTGCAGAGTGGTGATTCAATAACAAAATAATCTGAATCATAAAGAAGATCCCCCGAAATTTCGGGGGATCTTCTTTTATACAAAATTCTGTTTAGCTACATTGGCACCCTTGTACTTCAACCCAGATTTTGCAGTTGAATTCTACTGCGGCTTCCAAATCCTTCACAGCTAAGTTTTTCAGAACATTTTTTGAATTCAGAATAGTTCATTATTTCTTCATCAAAAAAATAACGTGAAAACCTTATCTGTTTTGTATTTGAAACCCTCGCTACGATTTCAACTGCAAAATCTGGGTTGAAACCTTTATTGAACTTTTTTTAAAAATATTCAGTAAAGATATATTTTCAATAAGTTTTGAAAATTCCAAAACTGTGTTATCTTTGTGTTATAAATAAGCAATCATGAAACTTACCGAGGCAAAAGCACAGTTCATCAGCAGTTGGGGGGCCTTTGGAACGCATTGGGGCATCAACCGGACCATGGCGCAGATTCATGCTTTGCTACTCATCAGTCCCGATCCAATTACACAGGATGATATCATGGAGCAACTAAGCATCAGCCGCGGCAATGTTAATATGAACACCCGTGACCTGATTGGCTGGGGCCTGGTAGATAGGGTGTTGATACCCGGTGAACGCAAAGAATTTTTCAGTGCCGAAAAAGACATCTGGAAAGTAGCTACCCAAATTATTAAAGAAAGGAAAAAGCGGGAACTGGACCCCATGCTTAAACTGCTAAGTCAGTTGGAGCCGATTGAAGGTGATAAAAAAGATAAGGACGTGAAACAATTTACCGATACCATTGGCGGCATCCGCAAGTTTGGCGGCCAGGCAGATAAGGTTTTGGATGTAATGATTAAGGCAGATGAAAGCTGGTTTCTCGGCAGTATTTTAAAGCTCTTTAAATAACGTTTCCGAAGTGAAAAATAGAAGCTGGAAAATTCCGGCTTTTATTTAAAAAATATGTTTCAAATATTTCAGAAAATATAAAATATACAATCATGAAAACCTATAAAATTATAGATCTCTGGACCAGTATCGGTTTAATAATATCATTTGCCATTTTAACCCTGTTAAATGGCAATGGAAGTATTACAAATGATAAATTATTTGTCGGATATTTTGTTGTTGGAGGCTGGCAGGTGATCAGTATGCTGGTTCATACTTTCACCAGAACTTTTACTTACGGGGCAAGGGTTGTTTATCATTGGATAACTTTGATAGCTGTGGCAACCATGCCAGCAGGCTCTTTCTGGATATTATGGATTGCTGCCCCATTTATGGCCGTTTTTTATACCTGGTTATGTTACAGGGAAGTTTACATAAAAATGAAAAGGCCTTTAGACCTGTTAAAATAATTCATCACCAATAAACTACATTTTATGAACTACATTATCATCACTTACAGCTTTTACTTAATCATCACCATTGCTTTAACCATTTGGGTTGCAAGGACCCTGTTTAAAAACGGCAAAGTATTCTTAATTGATATTTTTCATGGCAATAAGGAGCTTGCGGATAGCGTAAACAATCTACTGCTGGTAGGTTTTTACCTCATCAATATCGGTTATGCAGTTTATACATTACAGGTAACAGGCAGCATTACTAATACGCAGCAAGTAATTGAAAAACTCAGTTTAAAAATCGGCCTCATCATTTTAATACTGGGCGCCATGCACTTTTTTAACCTCTACATATTTTTTACACTTCGTAAAAAAGCAACACAGGATTCAAAGTACAAAGCACCAATAGTTCACAGTTGATAATTCGTTTAATTGCTGGAATATAACACAAACCATGAAAAAGAAAATTATCATAGCAGGAGGCACAGGATTTGTTGGCAAATATTTAAATAAAAAATTTGTAACTGCAGGATATGATGTGGTCATTATTTCAAGAACCAAAAGCCACGTTAGTTGGGATAATACTCCTTTAATAACTGAAGCCCTTGAAAATGCAGCCATACTTATAAACCTTGCCGGCAAATCGGTTGATTGCCGGTACAATGAAAAAAATAAAAAAGAAATTTACGATTCCCGGATAACGAGCACAATCATTCTTGGTGAAGCGATCCTTAACTGCAAAAACCCGCCACCGCTTTGGATAAATTCAAGCACAGCTACTATTTACCGCCATGCCGAAGACAGGCCGATGACAGAAGGTGCCGGAGAAATAGGGACCGGCTTTTCAGTAAATCTTGCCACCGATTGGGAAAAAGCTTTCTTCGGTTTTAAATTGCCACAAACACGCCAGGTTGCGTTTCGCATGGCAATAGTTTTGGGAAACAACGGTGGTGTAATAAAGCCTTTACTGCGTCTTGTTCGTTGTGGTTTGGGTGGAAAACAAGGCAGTGGCAAACAAATGTTTAGCTGGATACATATTGAAGACCTGTATCGTATAATAATTTTTATTAAGCAACATGATGAGCTATCGCATGTTATTAATACATGTGCACCATACCCGGTCTGCAATAAAACATTAATGCAGTTATTAAGAAATATTACGGAAGTGGCTTTTGGTTTGCCGGCGCCCGTTTGGTTGTTGAAAATGGGAGCGGTAATTATCAAAACAGAAACCGAGCTGATCTTAAAAAGCCGATGGGTAATACCTGAACGCCTGCTAACTGCAGGCTTTCAATTTCAATATCCCGAAATTGATATGGCATTAAAGCAAATTTTAAGTGAGCAGCAACAAAACTCTAATCAGTAACTTTGCAATGAATATGAATACACAACCCGTAATACTGTTTGATGGTATTTGCAATTTTTGTAACAGTGCAGTAAACTTTGTAATAAAAAGAAACGCAAAAGCAAATGTTTTGTTTACTCCAATGCAATCAGCAGCAGGACAAAAATTATTGGAGCATTATCGTTTGCCTGCAGATGATATGAAGTCGTTTATTTTTATTGAAAATAATACCGTTTATAAACAATCAACAGGTGCTTTAAAAGTATGTAAGCATTTACGAGGCTTGTGGCCTCTTTGTTACGGTTTTATTATTGTTCCAAAATTTATAAGGGATGGCATTTATAACTGGATAGCCAAAAACCGTTACAAATGGTTTGGTAAAAAAGAATCCTGTATGATACCAACAGCCGAAGTAAAAGCAAGATTTTTAGTTTAATTATGGAAAATAAAAAAACATTAGTTTTAGGTGCGTCCGAAAACCCTGCACGCTACAGCAACCTGGCTATAAACAGGTTAAAAAGCAACCAACACCCGGTTGTTGCTATTGGTAATAAAGCAGGTGTAGTAGCTGGTATTCCCATCGAAACAGAAACAATTGAGCTTAAAGATATAGATACAATAACGCTGTATTTAAACCCTGCCCTTCAAAAACAATACTACGATTATATCATTTCACTCCACCCTAAACGCATCATCTTTAACCCAGGAACCGAAAATGACGAGTTGGCAGCACTTGCCCTTGAAAATAATATAAAACCTATAGAGGCATGCACCCTGGTGCTGTTGAGTACAGGCCAGTATTGATTTACAGCGTTCAGGTATAATTACGGAAATAGTGTTCGTAGTTTCACTAATTTACACGCAAGCAAGATTTTTTTTGTTAAAAAGATAATAAAATACCGCGGGTGGCGTTTCAGTATAAGAGTTTATTATCCAATTACCAAGAAACAATGAATCCTATGAAACCTTATGCACACTATGCATTGTCATTAACTTTATCATTTATAGTAATGACAGGATTTGGCCAGGCCAATAACCCTAAGCCAAAGCAGTTCAGCAGTTTTCCCGATATTATCAATTGCAGCGAACAGGAAATATCAAAAGTATTTACTGCTTCTCCGGGACAAACTATCAGTCTTACTTTTTCAAATAACTTTATCTTTTCGGGCACTGTAAAAAGTAACCTGTCAAAATATTCCAACCTGCAGTCTGCGGTAATTGTATCACCCGATTATTCCAATACAATTTTTAGTGTTTCAAAAATCAGCAATTCCGATGGCAGTATTTCATACGTTGGCCATATCATCAATAAAAACTTTTTTGATGGGTTTGATCTGAAAAAAAATGAATCAGGAACCTATCAGCTTAAAAAAATTGAGAGCGACCGTGTGATACAGGATTGCGTTCTATAATAAACTTTTAAATAAGCACAGAAGCTTACAATAATATCCAACTATCCACCTAAAACCCCTAGAAATGAAAAAGATTTTTACATCATTGATTTGCACCTTGCTGCTATTGATCTCATTCAGTGCTTTCAGTGTTCCCAAATTAAACAGCTATCCTTCAGCAACTGCAACCATTTTTCTTGATTTCGACGGACACTATGTACAAAATGGTTTATGGAACAGCGGCAACCCGATCAACTGTGCCGCTTCTGGCATGACCGATTTACAGATTACCGAAGCTTTTAACCGCGTTGCAGAGGATTATCGGCCATTTGATCTTAATATTACTACAGACTCAACTGTTTTTCTGGCGGCACCATTAAATTTGCGTGTGCGTATTATTATTACAACTACCAGCAGTTGGTACGCTGCAGGCTACACAGGTGTAGCTTATGGCGGTTCTTTTAACTCGGCAGATGATACACCCGGTTTTGTCTTCAGCGACAGGTTGGGAACAGGCAATACCAAAAAAATTGCTGAAACCATCTCTCATGAAAGCGGTCACACAGTCAACCTGGCGCACCAGTCAAAATACGGGGCAACCTGCAATTTAATGGAAACTTACAGCACAGGTTTTGGCACTGGCGAAACTGGATGGGCACCCATTATGGGAAACAGCCAGGCCACCAACAAAAATTTCAGTAACTGGAACAATGGCCCAACGCCTGACGGATGTGGATATACAGAAGATAACCTGTACATCATCGTTACCTACAACGGCTTTGGATACCGTGCAGATGACTACACTGAAACCCTTAACGCAAGCACCTTTACAATGCCGGGTAACAATTTTAATGTTAACGGTGTCATAACCACTGATACGGACAAAGATGCTTTTAAATTTACGCTGAATTCAAACTCAAACTTTCATGTGGTTGCCGCGCCTTACAGTGTTGGGGCAAATGCTGCCGGTGCAAATCTTGATATTGCATTTGAATTATACAATTCTGCGGCAACACTTATCAGAACTTATAACCCCTTAACAACATTAAGTGTTACGGTAGATACTATTTTAAATGCCGGCACCTACTATATAAAAATTCTGGGTACGGGCAACAGCAATATCGGCTCTTACGGAAGCCTGGGTTCATACACAATCACAGGTTCGTTTAGTGGTTTGCCTATCCACGAAGTAAAACTGAACGGAACGGTAGAAAAGAATAACCACAATCTTAGCTGGAATATCGTTGCCGATGAACCAATTAAAACAATTGAAGTGCAGGCATCAAACGATGGCACCGGCTTTAATGCTGTAACAACGGTGGCTTCTGCTTCCACAAAATTCTCCTACCAGCCTTTTAAAAGCAGTACTGTTTTTTACCGCTTAAAAGTTACTTCTGTACTTAATCAAACAGTGTACTCAAATATCATCACATTGAAAGGGGGCGCTGATGCTGAAAACAGTTTTAAGGTATCCACTTTGGTACACGATCAGATAATCATTAATGCTGCAGGTAACTATCAATTTGTATTGAGCGATATGAGCGGAAAAACAATCCGCACCGGTACGGGGTTGAAAGGTATAAACCAGGTAGATGTTTCAAACCAGTCAGGGGGTATGTATATTATTCAATTATTCAACAACGATAAAAGACAAACAGAACGCATTATAAAACAGTAAGGTAGATTCATGTGTAAGTCGGGGGGCAGCGTTAGGGGCTGCTCCCCTTTTTTTTAAAAACCCCCTCCGCCCCCTGAAGGGGGAACTAGGCCTAAAAGAATTTTGAGTACTTTTAAAACAGCTAACTGTTAAGTTTTTATGAACTCTCTAATTATTTTGCTGTTTCAAAGTCCCCTTCAGGAGATTTAGGTTTTTTTTCAGTAACTTCAAAAAAACCATTTTTATGTTATGGAGAAAATTTAACGGAGACCCCATCCAGTTACAGATTAAAGACGCTGTAGAAGAGGCTATCAAAAGAGAATCAGCAGCCGGTTATCATTTAAAAGTTTGTATTGGCACCGACAGCCAGGTAAAGGGTAAAGAAACCGAATTTGCCACTGTTATTGTTTTTTTGCGTGAAGGCCATGGTGGCTTTATGTTTATTCACAACGAAAAAACATTACTTAAGTACAGCATTAAAGAAAGGATGCTGGTAGAGGTAGCAAAAAGTATTGAAATTGCTTACGAACTTTGCGACCTGTTCACACTGTACGATGTGGATATGGAAGTTCATGCCGACATCAATACCAATCCGCAGTTCAAAAGTAATGAAGCACTTCGGGAAGCGATGGGCTACATCCTGGGAATGGGATTTGCCTTTAAAGCCAAGCCAGAAGCCTTTGCCAGCAGCAGTTGTGCCAATAAGGTGGTGAACTAAAAAAACAGCGGCAAAATTTATGTATAGCATGTGTAAAAAGCACAGGCAGTAACAGCTACTCCCCTAAATTTTTCTAAATATTAAATTCTCTTTTTCCTTTTTCGCATCAGGCCGATGATCAGAATTACCAGCATGGCTATTCCAAATCCAAGACGCAACCACATTCGTTTCCTTGCTTTCTCATCTCTTTCCCTCATAAAATTAACAAGGTTGTTGGTGTTCCTTTGCATGTCTGCAGCCATGGATATAGAGTCACGTATCTTGTGCAGGCTGTCATAATACTTCATAACACTATCATGTTCGGCATTTTGTTTGGCTATTTCGGTAGCCAGATCTTCAGATGCTTTGTTGCCTTGTTGGGCAAAGGCAATTGATCCAGAAAATAGAAGCAGAATGAAAACTAATTTTTTCATAAATAATTTTCATTAAAAGTATTGGGTGGAGAAGGATGTAACAATACCCAATGGCAGGTATTTATTTGGCTTCCAGACTTATATTCGTCTCTTCAATAAAAGAAAGAATTTTGCTCTTACCGGTTTTCTTAACCGCACTCGTTACAAAATGCTGCGGTAAAAACTGCCAGTTTTTTTTCATTGCTTCCAGGAAGGATTTTACATTCTTACTGACTACACTTTGATTTTCTTTATCGCTTTTTGTAAATACGAGGCAAAAAGGCACCTGCCAGGTTCTCAACTGCAATAAAAATTCCAGGTCAATTTTTTGTGGAGAATGGCGTGCGTCAATCAGCACAAAAACCATCGTCAGGTTTTCTCTTTTTCGCAGATAATTTTCAATCATCTGCTCCCAGCGGTTGCGGCTTTTAATACTCACTTTGGCAAAGCCGTAGCCGGGTAAATCAACCAGGTACCACACGGTTCTTTTTGCAGCGCCCGACGCAGGTGCTGTTTGGTTTGCTTTGGGCGTGGGTGCCGAAGAAATCTCGAAATGATTCAGCAACTGTGTTTTGCCCGGCGAGCCAGAAGTTTTTGCCAGCTTATCGTTATCGCAAAGCATATTTATCAGCGATGATTTACCTACATTGCTACGGCCAATAAAAGCATACTCGGGCCTGTCGGGGACCGGGCATTTTTCAAAATCGGGGCTACTGATAACGTACTTTGCTGATTTGATTTGCATTATGCAAAGATACTGATTGATTTTGCTAACTGATTTTAACAGGCTTTCTTGATTCCCGCTTGCGGCAGGAAAAGGCTGGGCTGCTGGAATAAAAAAATGTTTAAATTTGGAATAGATAGCGGAATACCTGAAAGGGCGAACAAATTATTGTTTCTATTCACTTTATTAGCATGTATAATTTTTTAAAAATAGTATTATTTGGGATAGCAGTTAATTTAATTAGCTGTAGTAGCCCTATCAATTGCACTAAATATTTCACAACCTATAAAGAACCAATAGTCAATAATAATAAAAGAGTAGTATTAAGAACCGATGGAATCTATGTATCAAAAAATGGTGGAGCATCCATTTTTCTATACAATAATGGGAAGGTAAAAATTTTTCGCCCCTTTTTTGACACTATACCAGTGAGTCGTTGGCGTAGTCCACAAAAAATTTTAAAAGAAATGCAAGAAGATTGGGAATTTAAACGAAAAGAAAATTGGGGAGATTATGCAGTTAAGGAAAATGAAATAATCCTTCAAAACTTTAACCGGAATAATGAGGAGGTTTGTAAGCGCTCAGTTTTCGAAGAAAAGGGCCGGATTCTCAATGATTCAACCATTGAAATATATTCAGAGTATTCATACTGGTGGAAAGAT
Source organism: Chitinophagales bacterium (assembly GCA_038204855.1). GTDB lineage: Bacteria > Bacteroidota > Bacteroidia > Chitinophagales > Chitinophagaceae > Ferruginibacter. Next base: position 3,508 of record JBBRCM010000127.1, on the reverse strand, counting down.
AAAAGCCCCACACTATATGCTCCTTGTGTTTTAAATTTTTATAAAACTGACACTAAACCAGATAGTACTATTGCTTGGTTTGTAAATAAAAATTGGTATAAAAATGAACTAAATACAAGTAGAAAATGATATAATATCATTAAAAGCTTTCTGATTGATTTTGCTAACCCATTTTAACAGGGTTTACACAGTTTGGGCGGCATCCATCTCCCTAAAAACCTCGTATATTTGCTGCCCATGACAGATTACGCACACGATACAGTTGTACCCTACAAAAACTCGCAGCTTGGCAAAAAGCAACAAGTTGCGGGCATGTTTAACGACATTGCCTTTCGGTATGATTTTTTAAACCGGTTTTTAAGTGCAGGCATCGATATCAGGTGGAGGAAAAAGGCCATTAAGCAATTACTTGCCATTAAGCCCAAAACCATACTGGATGTGGCAACCGGTACAGCAGATGTGGCCATTATGGCATCTGGTATATTAAATGCCGATAAAATTACAGGAATAGACATCAGCGATGGCATGCTTGAACTGGGCAGAAAAAAGGTAGAAAAGCTGGGCCTTGGTAATAAGATTGAACTGTTAAATGGCGACTGCGAAACAATAAATTTCAAAAACGATTCGTTTGAAGCCGTAACGGTGGCTTTTGGAGTGCGTAATTTTGAAAATCTTGAAAAAGGACTATCTGAAATATTGCGGGTGCTGAAGCCAGGCGGTAAACTGGTGGTGCTGGAATTCAGTAAACCCCAATCGCCAGTTGTAAATGCCTTCTATAATTTTTACATGAAAATCATTACCCCTAACGTGGGTAAAATATTCTCGAAAAACCGCAACGCATACCAATATCTCGACGAATCAATTCAGCAATTTCCGCAAGGGAAAATTTTTACAGATATCCTGAATAACCTGGGATATAAAAATACTTACATTAAACCACTGAGCTTAGGAATATGCAGTATCTATTGCGGAGAAAAAAAATAATTGGTATCATTATCGGTGGTTTCTTACTTCCTTTTATTGGCTTTGCACAATTAAGGCAGGAGGTTAACCAGGAGGATCATGATGACAAACTGGTGAGGTTTGGTATCACACTGGGGGCAAACCGGTCGCATTTTGCATTCACACATCATCCTGTTTTTTTAAATCAGGTTCCGGTTGATAGTATTTCGGTAATTGAAAGCGTTAATAGTACCGGTGTTAGTCTGGCCTGGCTGGTTAACATCAGGCTGGGGCAGCATTTCGACCTGCGCACATACCCTGTAAACCTTACTTTTACTGAAAGAAATTTCCTGTATAATCTTAACTTTCCAGACGGTCCGGGGGGAGAGTCTGCTGTTACCGAGAAAAAAACACAGTCAATTTCACTGAGTATTCCGGTACAAATTAAATTCAGCAGCGACCGCATCAATAATTTTAAAGTTTACATGATCGGCGGTGGTAAATTAGAGTATGACCTGGCATCGAATGCAGGTGCAAGAAAAGCAGAAGAACAGGTAAAGCTTAAAAAGTTTGATTATGCGGTGGAAGTTGGACTAGGCTTTCATTTTTATTTTCCTATGTTTGTTTTAACGCCCGAAGTAAAAATGGGCTGGGGCCTTGGTAACCTGCATAGCAGGGATGTAAACCTTAAATATTCAAGTACGATAAACCAGATCAACTCCCGCTCGGTTTTCTTTTCGCTTACGGTCGAATAAAGAATTGCCTTTACAGATCGTATCGCCTGTTAAACATATTAATTCGTATACCGCCGGTAAACATGGTGGTTGTTGCAGTAGCGGGGTTGTTGATTGTTTTGGCGTGACGATACAATCCTGATATTTCAAAATATACATTTTCTCTTATCTCGTAAGATACCTGCAGGTAAGCATTCATAACAGTTTGCTTATCGCCGCTGCCAACTTTAAACCCATCGTCTTTAGAGCGGGTTTTATAATTCCTGAAAATATTGCCTCCAAAATTCATACCTGCGCTATCCAATCCCTTGTAATAATAAATACCTTGCAAATACACATGCCATTTGGGTGCAGGCTGGTATTGTACAATACCAATAAACTCCTGAAAGTTTGCGCCCAACGGGTGCGCCAGCGGCTGGTTGTAATGCGTGTAATTAGCAATGGTATCGTTATGAGAGTAGGTGAACGGCCTTACCCTGTTTGCTTCCAATTGTATATCCAGGTTGGGTATACCAAAAGCATCAATATATTTTACGCCAACCTGAATGCCATATTTATTAACCCAGCTTCCGTTATTCTTTTTAACTTCGGACAATACAAATTCATCCAGCAAAAACTGACCGTAAAGCTGAGCCTTGTGTGCAATATTTGCTTTAAAATCAAAACCGGCAACTGCATTATCGGGGCTTCCAATCGTGCCTTCAATATGCCTGTAAAAAATGATGGGGTTTAAATATTGAAAATCAAAACGGTTTTTGCGGCCAAAGATTATACCTTCAAACAAGCCAATATTCAGCCACTTGGTTACATTCATACTCAGGTGGTGCATAGCTGCATATTTGCGGTCTAGTAAACTATCGCCGGTCTTTTTAAACTGCGGCATCAGTTCCATAAATAAATTCTGGTAATTAATTTTCCAGATACGGGTGTTGAGTTTTAAAAATAGATTGCTGTTGCCCCAGTCGCTTAAAAATAAACTGCGGTAACCATTGCCAATAAAATTTTTATCGTAACCAAACTGAACATCAATGGCATTACCCACCCTTACGGTTATATAACCACGGGCATCAAAATAATCGTAGCCGCTAGTTTTAAAAGGTTTGTAAAAACCCACGCCCGGCACGGCTCTCAATGTGCTTACAATTTGCTGATAAAACTGCGGCGCCCTCTCCTGGTTATCGGTTATATAAGTAGAGAAGCCAATTTTTTTTCCGATAGTACCCCTGGCGGTAACACCTTTGCTGTTTAAAAAAATGGGTTTATTATAACCGGTTTCAACCCCCGCTACATATTGAAAAACGGGATTAACTGCAAGAAAAAAATTATTTGTTTTTGCTTCCAGAAAATTAGGTTTGGTTTTGTAAAAAGTTTTAAGCACGGGCCGCTTGCTTAAAAAATCTTTTTTAGGGCCGGCTACCCCTTCGCTGTTATTCATTAAAAAACTGGTGAGATTGTATTCGTCAATATCGGTAAGGTCCTGGCTGTTCCACTCGGCATATTTATCGCGTTGGGTCACTTTATCTACATAACCAAGGCGGGCACTGTCAATAAACTCAACCTGCTCCACAATATACTTTCTGTTAAATGGCCTTACACTCGAAAAATTAAGATTGGTATTTCGCTGCTGCTGAATTTCCATACGGTCAACAAAATGTACATCTTTTGACCCGGGGGTTAAAAAAGTAGATTGTGCTGTTGCAAATGCAGGGCAAATAAAAAACGATAGTTTGAATAAGCTTTTAATAAATTGCATCAGATAATTTTAGTTTAACAGTAACAGAATTCAAGTTATGCAAAAATACCTTTTTAAAAACATACAGGTTGTAAATGAA
>JBBRCM010000126.1:0-12056 GCA_038204855.1 Chitinophagales bacterium | reverse complement strand
CGGGCCAACTGCATGCTGAAGTCAACCATAAAACCATCTACTTTTTTTATACGCTGCAGAATCCATTTCAACCTTGGCCATATTTTGGTCAGGCCCGCCTGTACTTCTGCTACCAAAGAAGAAAGAATGGTATTGATCTTGTTAAAATCATTTTGCAGTTCATTGATATTTTTACCTGCAGATATTTCTGCTGCTGCAACGCCCAGGTCAAGATTGATATGCGCATTCATGCCCATTAACAGGTGCTGCAACACAATGGGCCAGTAATTGGTTGTTATATTAAATGCTTTTTGCCAGGAAGCTGTTACAGGTTGGTTTTGTTTCCAGGCATAGTACGCATCGAGGTAGCGACTGGCGAAAATTACATCCAGCCTTTCCATACGTGCCCCATCTTCAAATTCATTATTTACGATACCCAGTTTCACCCTCTTGGTTACCCTGATGTATAATGCAGCGAAGCAGCCGGCCGTATCATTATTATCTTCGCACTGTTTAACAATGCCATCCAGTGCTTCAATTACTTCATCAATGGTATTTATTGCAGGCATTTGTTACAGGTTTTATGAGATTAACTGTAAAGTAAATAAAAAAGGCAGCTTTTTCAAACTGCCTTTATCATTTATGCTATTTTAATCTTCATTTAAATAATCCGGAGAAGAAGGTCTTCATCTCGTTCCAGGAAGCAGTATCTGCTGCGGCGTTGTAAGCAATGGGTATTTTAAATTTCTCGCCCATGGCAGTCGCATCAGGATTGGTGAAGGCGTGCGTAGCACCGGGATAACTTTTGAAACTGTATGCAGCACCAATAGAATCCATTTGTTTTTTAAAGGCAGCTACTTCGGTTGCAGGAACAAATTTATCTTCTTCGCCGTGCAGTACCAGTATTTTTGCGGTCAATAGATTTTTATCTGCAGGTGTACCCAGCAAGGTGCCATGAAAACTGACAATACCTTTTAGCGGTTCACCCATACGTACAACATTGAGTAAAACACCACCGCCAAAGCAATAACCGATGGCTCCTATATTTGCCGTGTCAACTTCTTTATAAGTTTTCAGCTTGTTCAATGCTGCATCAAAATGGGCCTTCGTCATGGCGGGATTTTGATAAAATGGTGCTGTCAGTTTTCCGGCAAGTTCCGGGTTGTCGGCTATTTGCCCGTTGCCGTAGATATCAACCGCCATGGCAATGTAGCCCAGGCCTGCAAGTTCACGGGCACGCCTTTTTGCATACTCATTCATGCCCCACCATTCGTGTACAACCAGTACAGCCGGGCGTTTGCCAGTTATAGCCGAATCGTAAACTACATAGCCATCCATATTCAGGCTGTCTATTTTGTAATTTATATTTTCTTCTTTCAGTTTCTGCATCTTGGTTTCTGTTGTTTTTTGTTCACTGCTGTTATTGCAGGCAACAAGTATCAATCCTGAAAGCAGTAATGCAGTTGTGATTTTTATAAGTTTCATTTCTGTAGTTTTTTGTTTGATGATAAACAACCTTGGGGTTAAAAGGTTCATACGTTAAAATAACAAATCTAATAAATTAAAACAAAGCTGGAGCTATGCACCCTCCTTTGGATGATCGGCCCAAACCGTTGTCTCCTCCCAGGTATCGATATCTTGCTGCATTTCAGCAATTTTATTGCGGGCACCTTTAAGAGCGCCCACGCCCAACAATAAATGTACTGGCGGCGTATCACTCTCAACAGCCTTAATAATAGCTTTGGCTGCCCTTACCGGGTCGCCGGGCTGGTTGCCGCTGTAACCGCGTATATTATTTTGGTTTGTGTGTGCCGTACCTGCATAATCGTCAATAATGTTTTTTGTGTTATTGGCCGATCTGCCTGCCCAATCGGTACGAAAGCCACTCGGTGCCACCACGGTTACTTTAATACCGAGTGATGCGGTTTCTTTTGCCAGCGCTTCTGAATAGCCTGTTACAGCAAATTTGGTAGCGTTATAAAAACCAACACCGGGAAAAGCCACCATACCACCAATGGAAGAAATGTTTACAATATGGCCGCTGCGTTGCGCCCTCATAATGGGTAAAACTGCATTGGTAACTGTGGCAAGACCAAAGAAATTAATTTCAAACATGCGGCGGTATTCTGTTTCTTCGCTTTCTTCAATAGCGCCAAAATAACCGATACCGGCATTGTTCACCAGCACATCAATGCGGCCAAACCTTTCCTGTGCCTGCTTTACAGCAGCAGATACTTCTTGCGGATTGGTGACATCCAGTTTAATGGCAACCGCATTATCGGGAAACTGCGCAACAATATCTTTTACATCTTCTGTATTACGTGATGTTACCGCCACCTGGTTACCCTGTTGTAATGCTCCCATTGCCAGGTTGCGCCCAAAACCAGTAGAACAGCCGGTTATAAACCATACTTTACTCATTGTATTTATTTTAAGGTTGATAAAAAAAGCAAAACTATGCGATAGCAGTTTTAATTATTTACGCATAAAGAAATTAATGGGCGGCAGCCAATCAAAAGAAGCGGCTCTGTAATCATTGTGCAGTATTTTCTTTTGCATTCAGCACTTCCACATCAAAAACCAAAATGCTGTTTGGCGGAATTTTAGCAGCACGTGTTCGTATGCCGTAAGCGCTGCCCGAAGGAAGGAACAATCTCATTTTTCCACCCACTTTGCAATGCACTAAACCAAGCTGCCATCCTTTTATCAATCTTTCTAAAGGAAATGTTGCCGGTTTGTTTTTGGTTTCATCAAATACACTGCCATCGCTGTAAAGCGATCCTTTATAATACACAGTAAGCATATCAGTAACTTTTACCAATCTTCCTGTCCCTTCTTTTATGATTTGGTAAAACATACCTTCTTCATAAGTTATACTGTCTTTGGGTAGTTGGGCACGCAACATAGTTTCTTCTGTTTCTTGTTGCGCCAGGCTGTCTATATTGCTCATCTGGCGCAACGATGGTGGTTTGGTTGTTTGTGAGTCGAGTGCTTTCCAACTACCATTGCTGCGTTGTAGCCAGCGGTTGCTGAAAGTTGCTGCAGCTTTTTTATCGCCCTTATTGCCCAAGTATTTAATACCGGTGGTATCATCATAACTGCGGGTGGCAATCAGCTTCCATTTTTTTTCGTTGGGCAAATAAATATATCCGGAGATCAATGTTTTGTTGGCGGCTGAATCGCTGGCGGTTGCAATGAGGAGGGGATAAGTTTCGTCATATTTCCAGTCATAGTTCCACGCATTGCCACGGCCATACTTGTAAGCATCTTTACCAAAGGCAACATCTGGCCGTTGTCTATCAAAAAAACGGAATTGTATTAGCTTTTGGCCTTTATTATACCCCAACCCTACGGTAGCTTCATCGGCATATATGCCGGTAATTTTATTTTTTGAATGGCTGTTATCTGTAATTTTTATTTCGGCATAGTATGCAACAATATTGATGGAGTCAGGGATTTTATACGCATCCTTAGATAAATTACGCTGGCAAAAAACACCTGTACAAATTGCATCGAACAAAAAGAATAAAATGGCATATTTCATAAACGAAACAGTTTTGTTTACAGGTTTGTAAGACACAAATATTTTTGAGGCTCAACTAGTATTTTATAAAGAATAGAAAAACCGCCAGGGCGACCTCCGTGAGCAAAATCAGTCAATTCAAATTTCATTGTCTCATTTTCAGAAATGGCAAAATTTATTTTATTACTTGAACACCAATCAATTTTGGCATTTAATACATGAGTGCCGGAAGGGATTTCAAAGGCTTTTACTTCATTGCTTGAAATATCCCCGATTTTATTTCCATCTAAATAGATTTTTAGTTTTCTTGCTCTGTTAAGACAATCATTAGGCCGAACTATTTTTACGGATGCCATATTTGCTTCTTTAAAATTACCTGTGTTAGTGCTTTCTCCTCTCCCCGTATCCGGTGTTACATCAGTCCGTATGGAAAATCCGTTGAAAATTGAAGTGGAAGTTAACAACAAATTTTGTTTCAGCGGGCAATGTCATTAATTTAGCAAAATAAAAAGCTGTCAGCCTGAGCCTGCCTACGCCGCGGCGTACAAATAATGCCATCGGCTTCAACAAGCCTCAACCTGGCATTCGTTAACTGAATGATATTGCTAATAATAGAGGCTTATCGTAAGAGAATTAACGGTAGTAGAGTAACCGGTGAAAAGCCCGCTGGTGCAAAAATCCTAGACAGCGTCAAACATTATTACTGATACCAAGGAATGTTATTCAACCAATAATTTAGCACTAAATGTTTCTGCAGTACCAAACAATTTTACAACATACAAACCTTTAGCCAATCCATAAATGTTATAGCGGTTATCTGTTGACCGGTTCATTTGCCTTACCAATTTACCGGCAGCATCAATTATCTGTACCTGCGTAAAATTGCCGGCATTGCTTATAATAAAGTAGTCTGTTGCAGGATTGGGCGAAATGACGAAGTCATATTTTTTACGGAAGTTAACTGTAGAAACAACGCTGTATGTAAACCTGCCGCCTATGTCTGTTATTTTCAAGCGGTAATAATTTACGTCTTCCAACGGATCATTATCATTGGCCTTATAAATCTGCTGAGCTGAACTGCCTCGTGATGGCACAGTTGTTAGAGTTGTATAATGAACTCCGTCTGAACTTCTTTCCAGTTCATAACGGGTAAGATTTATTTCATTTTCGGTAACCCATTGCAGGTTTACCTGGTTGCTGTTTTTTGTGGCTGTAAAACTTACCAGCGTTACCGGCAGCGGATTTAATGATGACGCTGAAGCCAACGTAAAAGGACTAAAATTAGTAACAGACGCTGCTGTAAAAATAATACCTGTGGCATTATTGCCGTTGATGAAACCCTGGCCTTCATCCTTCCACATGCTGCCATTCCAGCGGGCAACCCGCAGGTCGGGTAAATTGTTTACGGTGCCGCTTCGGCTGGTATCCCAGCTTAACTTTACCTGCGTAGGCGAGGTGCCGGCGATCCTGTTCAGCAGCCAGAATTCACGGGAAGAAATATGATTTAAAGTGAGGTCTTTTTGCGAATCATTGTAGCCACTGTTATTGGGTGCAGTCATAAAATACTCAGCCCTGAATGCATCTGTGTTTACCCCTGTTGCTGCAATACTGATTGGTGCCATTTTTCCTGATTTACCTACCGGGAATGTAAAAGAATTTGCACCAATTTTGGTAATGGGGCCATCAATATAACTGATATCAGTGGCTCCCTGGGCAGTAGCTCCATCCGCAAAAGTAATTGGATTAGCCGCACTGCTGAAAATATTACCGCCGGTTAAATTCGCTGAATTGGTAATGGTAACTGGGCTATTCAATAAAAGTTTTCCGCTGTTGTTTTTTTCCATGGTAAGCATGGGAATTTCTATGGGTTGCGTACCCAACTGCTGCACTGCACTGTTGGTGCCGCCTGTAAACTTGATGTTTGTCAAGGTAATGCCTGCGTTAGAATTCAATGTAAGGTTTTGAGTGATTTCCGCAAAGCCGGTTTCACCGATAAAGACGGTGCCTGCATTGCGGGTAAAACTTACATTGCCTATATAGGTATTGCTTCTATTGCCCAGTCCCCTTTCGTAAAAAGTAGTAGAACCGTTGATGGTGAAAGCGGTGTTGCCTGTAATCACATTCCTGCTGATATATGTGCTGTAACCTCCGCCAAAACCGGCATCATCGGTAATAATCACATTCCCTGTTATATCATTATTATCCAAAACCCCCTGCTGCCCTGTCTTATAACCGTTTATGCTGAGCGTGTTTAGTTTCATTGAATTATTTTCCAGGTCAAATCCCATGGAATTTTGAATGCTGATATTACCACCGGTAGTTTGGTTTGTAAACTTTGTTAGCTGAAAAATGCCGGGGCTGCTATTGTTAACTGCTACATTTAAAGTACCTCCTATATTGGTTGGTATTCCTCCGCCAAAATAGCTATCTCCCGCAGTTGAGTTGTTGTAACTGAAGTTTCCTGCAATCGTTGCGCCTTTAAAAAAGCCTTGTGTTAAACCTGGTCCTGATCGGCTAATGGCAACATTTCCGGAGCAATGCAGGCTGTCGAGGTATGCAATGTATAAGCTGCCGGTGCCGGTACCGGTAAATGTTACATTTCCAAAATATTTATTACGGGTATTTAAGTTTGGTGCATCAAAGAAATTGTTACTGCCATTGTTAGTGAAACTTGTGCTACCGGTTATTGTATTGTTTGCAATACTGGTATTATAACCGCCGGAAAAGCTTGCATCATCCGCAATGGTAATATCGCCTGTAATTATATTATCTGTAAGGTAACCAAACCGGCCGCTTTTGTATCCGGTAATTTTTAGTGTGGCAACTTTAAGCAAATTATTTTCAAGAAAAAAACCAGCTGAATTTTGAACGTTAATCGTACCGCCATTGGTTTGGTTTATCATCCTGTGCATTTCAAATACAGCTGCCGTTGTGTAATTGCAGGCAACTTGAATGGTACCGGCTATATTGCTTGCAGGTACTCCTCCTAAAATGGTGTTGCCCGAGGTTGAATTTATATAGCTGAAGTTGCCGTTAATAGTTACCCCACTGTTAAAAGCCGAAGTACTGCCGGCTACTGTTCGGTTTATGGTAAGGTTACCATTAAACACTGACGTTGTGCTCTGTGAAATGATGGTGCTGAGCGAACCGGCAATATTAAAAATTACATTGCCATTGTACTGATTGGAAGGTGCCATATCACCCTCAAGAAAATTATTTGCGCCGGTTATATTGAAAACAACATTATCATTTACAACGTTACTCCGGAAATAAGATACGAACCCGGCATTTCCGGTGTTGAGGTTTATAGCAATATCTGTTGCCGCATTGCTGTTATTTAAAACGGCACCGGTAAAATTTGTGCCTGCTGATGTGCCATTCAACGTGAGGCTGTGGCCGTTCACATCCAGGCTGCTGCCGGGTTGCATATGTATGCTGTTAATGATAACTGCAGTTGAAAATATCGGGTAATTTATGACATCCCCGGGGATTAATACATTGCCAGTGCCAGCCGGAACAGTGCCGGTGTTCCAGTTTGTAGGGGTATTCCAATCTTCACCGTTCGTGCCGGTCCAGGTTTGTGCAAACAATAAATTGCCCTGAAAAAAAAGCAGGAAAAATAAGTAAGAAGTTCTCATAACCAAAATTTTAAGTGAAGGGACCACATGTAAATATTTTCTTGGATTAATTTTTAACTCCAGAAAATTTTAAAATTTAGTTCAGCAATAAATCTTTTTCAGGCGGTTAAGGGTTGCAATGTCTATGACGGTTAAAACAAATGATTGGCGTCATCAAAATCTGGATTTTTCTGCAGAATATTGGAGAAGTTGTGCAGAGGCGAGGTGTTACAGATTCTGATATAAAGGTATAAAATATTTTAATGTATTTTGAATTATTAAATTATTTTTTTACTTCGCCGCTTCAGATTTTACAATGGCGATTATAACGCCAAAATCCCCATCCATTTGCCTGTAGTTTTGTTGGGGGCAGAAACTGCGGCTAACAAAACCATCAAAGTACAAAGCCTCGCTGCAGCCTTTGTCTTTAAAATGTTTGGCAAAATCGTAAAAGCTGACAGGGTAGGTACTCATCGCAAAGTATGCGTGGCCATTGGGTAATATGCCAGCACCGTTCCGCACGTTTATATTTGTACTGCCTTGCGTAAAAAGCGGATTGATTGCATTGTTGTGTATCAACATGGGGCCGCTTTGTGTCAGGTAGGTTATTTTTTTTGATTGCAATAAAATCCTATCACTTGCTGTTTCAATGCTTTGTATGTGTGGAATATTATACTCATCTGTATAAAAAATGCCCTTGGGTTTTAAGTAAAAATTGCCAATGCCGGTTTTAGTATTTATTTTCTGTAAAGTTTTTTCATCCTCAACATAATAGCCAAGCGGAGCCTGGTTTTGCATGTACATGCCGTCATTGCATGCATACAGAAGATCGAAACCCTTTTGTGCAGTGTATTGTTGAAGTCTGCCCAGGCTGCCCAGGATATTCCTTTTGTCGTCTTTCCAATACATGCGTATTTGGCAACTGTCGGGCTTTGCTTCGTAGGTAATATAATCATGAGCCATATCCAGGTGCTCCACGGTTGCCGTAACTTGTTTGGCAATTTCCTTTCCTGTTTTTTTAATTTGTTTTTTTGTTTCGGAGGAGAGGTTATCGCAGGAGAGCAAAGTAGCTATAAAACAGAGTGCAGATAAATAGTGGCGCATGGTTTGAATTTTAATATACAATTTGAGCAAAGAGTGGGCACTCAAAGTACAATTTATTTCAGAACGGGCTATTTGCTGTCCATGATTGCTTTTACCTTCTTTTGCAATTGTTTTTTGTCGGGCAGGTAAAGCTGATATTTTGAAACAAAAATTTTGTTGGAGATTCCGCCTGTGGCAAACTCAACCAGTACTTCGTCTTTCCCGGCAGAAAGGATAATGCCGATTGGTTCATTATCGCCCTCAACATTTTCTTCGGTTTTAAAGTAGTTAAGATAAAGGTTCATTTGCCCAATATCACCATGAGTAACATTTCTTATTTTAAGGTCTATCAGTATAAAGCATTTTAAAATGCGGTGATAAAACACAAGGTCAATAGAGTAGTGCTTATTGCGGAGAGATATCCTGTATTGCCTCGCCACAAATGCAAATCCTTTGCCCAATTCAAGTAAAAACATTTGCAGGTTGTCTATAATTTTTTGTTCAAGGCCTTTCTCCGTCATTTTATGGCTTTGCGGTATTTTCAGAAAGTCCAGCACATAAGGGTCTTTAACTGCCTCTGTTGGATGAGAAATAATATGCCCTTTTTCTGAAAGTTTTAAAACACCTTTTTTGTCTTTGCTTAGTGCAAGCCGTTCAAATAACGAAGAGTCAATTTGCCTTTCTAATTCCCTTACAGACAGGTTTTCGTTAAGCGTATGCTTTTCATAAAACTTCCTTGCGGTATCGTCTGAAATGCTGATTAATGCAATGTAATGGCTCCAACTCAATTTGGCAGACACTGTCTGCCGTTTTTGATAGGCAACGTAAAACCTACGCATATCCAGAATATTTCGTCTGCCAAATCCTTTCCCATACCGCTGCCTTAAATCTTTGGAAAGCCTTGTCAGCAGGTCACTTCCATACTCTGCCCGTTCCTGCCCATGCTGCTCATATTCTACTATGTGTCTGCCAATTTCCCAATTAGCCTTTACCAGTTCTGTGTTAATTGCCCTTACAGCATTTTGCCTTGCCTGCTCAATTGCAGTACCAATGCTGGCTAAAAGCTTTTCATATTTTTGTTTTGTCAGTTTCATTTTGCAATTAGGGTTTTATAATTGGCAAATCTTTGTATGCTATGCCTTGTTTTACGGGATTATTTATTTTACTCGATTTTAGCTTTGACAATATGCTTGAAGAATACTCGCTTTACAAATTATCAATACCCAATGCCTGAAAGAAGGCGTCATGCCGCTTCTCTGCAAAGTCAATCATTGTATCATAAGACATCACCTCAAAGTATTGGTTCAACTCAGAATTTATTTTGTACAGAGTACCGTATGGAGTTTTTTTGAAAAAATTATTCTTGATATTATAATCAACAAGTTCTTTATGCAAGTCGCAAATAATGTAACCAAACTTTGGAGTAGTATCCTCAATGTTTAGCAATTTGCCTTTGTCTGTTTTTGATTTACTTTCCATTAATTTTTCAAAGTATTCAGCAACCTGCCAATCAAGTTTTTTATCTTTTGCCGTTTTCATATCTCTACCAGGTCTTTTGAATTCAAAAACTACTAGTGAGTTTATTTTGTTTGGATTGTCAGCATAAGCCCATGGGAAATCATAAATCAATAAGTCAGTTTCCTTATTACTTTCTGTTGTCGAATGCTTATTTGTTTTAAGAGGCCTATCGGATGTTGTGTATGAGTGAAAGTTGAGTCGTTCATCTAACAACCAAAGGTTGTGAAAGTCCTTGGGCATTGTATCAGATTCAGCACCCATTGTAAAAATGATGTTGTGCAAATCTTCTTCAAGCATATATTCTCCTTCTTCTCTCCAATTAAGATACTGCCGAAACAATTTAATGATTGCTTTTCTTCTAATCATTAAGTCAGCCAATTTACCAATTGAAAAAGCGGCTTCTTCTTTTAAAACATTCTGAATTATTTCGCTAAACTCTTTCTTATCGTATTTCTTTTTTGCAAATGCTTTATCAAATGCTTTAGTTCTTTTTTGTTCAAGCTTGTAAACTTTTTGATGCAATTCGGATTCTAACCTTTCATCTGTTGCAGTTGCAGGAATATCATCAAATACATTTTCTAGACTTAGTAAATGCCTGTAAGCAAGTCGGGGTTTATCGGGATTGAGAATATAGTTTTCTATTCTTTGATTTTTCTCTTTCACTGCTGATGTAATCCATTCCGAATATTCTGTTCTTACATTGTCTGAAACATCATGCAGCAATTCATCTATACTAATTTCATCAAACGCATTTTTATCGTCTGGCTTTTGTGGAATGGAAAATTTATTTCGTTGGTTGTTTGCTTTTACATCAAGGAAATCACTTGTTACATAAACTGAAAGGAAATATTTTTTTTCATTCTCATCTTTCAAGTTTTGAACGAAAGAAGGGATGTAATTGGAAACACTTATTTTTTTTCCGACTTCTCTTTTATTTGCACAAAGATGAAATGAATGTGTTTTGTTTTTGTAGTCCCGAATGTAGTTTAGGTTGAAGGGTTCAATAATATTTTTCAGTTTTAAACTTTTAACCTCTTTGTCAAATTTTACAACATTACTGTATAAATCATTCACAAAAATTGATTTCTCTTTTTCGTTTTCATTATACAATCTTATTGTTGGTATTTCATCTTTGATGAAATACAATAAGCAATGTTGAATTATTGTTTCTGCAATGTTTTCAAGCGTAATTCTATTTTTGTTTATGATGTCTTGAAATGGCTTTTTGTAATTATTAAGTTTTACCACCGTTTTAAGCGAACCTTCTTGAAGTACTTTTAAGTTTTCTTGATTTTTTGGAGTTACACCATTTTCGCCGAACTTAAAAATTCGACTGTTCCAAACTCCATTTTCTAAGAAAACACTATTGATTTCCATACTTCCAAAACAAGCCAACACTGTATATCTGCCAACACCTTTGCACCCTTTCTTATGGTTTATGTCAGTGAAAGCATCATGAAATGCTTCAAATCTTTTAGACAAGAAACCTACACCATTGTCATATACCTCAAAGCCTTCTATTGGTAAATACGGCTCTGGAAAATTTGCTTGAAGAGGTAATTGTTTCCCTCTAATTACCTTGATTGTTATTTTACCAGCTTCCTCGTCTGTTTTATCCTCAATGCTTTGAATTGCATTAACTATTACCTCGAGAAGTGGCAACATAAACTCGTCGGGTTCTATGTCAATACCTGCAATAAAACCTCTAAGGTTTAGTGTTTGTTCCATTGTATTTTTTTATAATTCTCTTTTAAGTGCTTTACTTAAAAGAATCTTAGTAGCAAGCATAAAACTTAGACAGACATCTTTTCTACAAGCATCTGTTTTCAAGTCGTTTTCGAATATATGTATTGTCTACTCTGCCGTCGGCTAAATATAACAGGCTTAAAAATACGAATTAAAAGGGTTATGTTTCTATAAGGATGATTTGATTGCAAAGTTATTTGTCTCTAGGCAAAGTCATGCAAACTCGAATTTACATAGAATGCAGCTTGATGTGAAGGAGAAACAGAGTTCAAATAAAGCACTGAACTTTAAATTCACATGATAAAAGCCCAATAAAGCTTTACAGTACAAGAGTGCCACCAAAGCAAAATAGTAATTCCTAAGCCTGGCCCAAAAAACTATTCTTCATTTTTCCTAAAAGATCAGTCTCCAGCATACGTTGCGCAATGCGTATCATGTTTATAAATGCCTGGGCGTGAGAAATGCCGTGGCCAATGATTACCGGTTTATTTACGCCTAGTATGGGAACGCCGCCATACTGCTCAAAATTAAGCCGGTTAAAATATTCGTCATTCATATTGCGGCGGCGGCTGATGTCGTAAATGCTTTCG
>JBBRCM010000125.1:0-12279 GCA_038204855.1 Chitinophagales bacterium | reverse complement strand
GGCGGTAACAGAAATTTACCGCAGCATTAAATAATCAGGGGTTGTTCTTTAAACAAAGAATTCTGCTCCGAAAACCGCCTTCGACAGGCTCCCCGAAAAAGTCGGGACAGGCAGGCTGCCAGCTTTCTGTCATGGTGAGGCACTCATAAAAATGTTTTAAGCTCTTCCCGAAAAGTCGGGACAGGTTGCAAATGATAATGAGATTTTTTTTCTCAGCTTCGCTGCGAAAAGGGTTTGCCACCAAGGCACAAAGGCACGAAGTAGAAAAATGCTACGGATTTTCCTTAGTGTCTTCGGGTCTTCGTGGCTAAATTCATTTTTTTAAAAAATTGTTTATCAATTTTTTAAAATACTTGTCATCAGCAGCTTGTCGAAACATAGACAGAATGCGGGTTACCAGAGAGCCATAAATTTTATTCACCAGCAGGTAAGTAAATCATTTTTTAAGCGTGAAGTTTATAAAAGCCCATTATAAGATCATTACTGCCATCCTGCATGGCGTTTTGTTTTTTATAATTTTATGGAATGTAAGCAACAGTTCTTACACATCTTCGGTTGATGAAGGGCTGATGAAAAAAGTGAATGCTGCCAGTAACAAATTGTTTGGCAGCAATGCACATTACAATCATGATTTTGTTTTTATAAATATTTCCCGTGACCTTAAATTAGTAAGCGACCCGGCAGAATATGGCGAAACCCCCATTACCGACCGGAGCAAGCTGGCACAGTTCTTTAAAATATTAGCTGATAACAATAATAAACATCATTACGTTTTGTGCGATATTTTTCTGGAGTTTGCCGATGCCGATGATTCCGCTTTGCTGGCGCAAACAAAGCGATGCACCAAACTATTATTTCCTTATCACCTGGCGGGCGACACTGTACAAAAGCCTTGCCTGCCGGTTCATGCGGCCCTGTCGGATTTTGTAACCAATACCGGCAGCTTCTCTAAATTTAAACTGATCTATAACGACAGCATACAAACAACACCCATGGTTTTGCTGCAGGAGATAGACAAAAAAAAGTACCCGGCATCTTACCTTGATTTTAAATCCATTTTCCCCAAATACTACATACTTCCTTCGCATATTTTTGAAACACAAAAATACCCCTACTATAACCTAGGTGAGTTACTGATGCTTTCAGAAGTGGATTCTTTTTATCATAATTTTCTTGAAAATAAATTTATTGTCATCGGTAATTTTGATACCGATGTACACAACAGTGCGGTAGATAAAATTCCCGGTCCGCTCATTTTGCTGAACACCTATCTTTCTGTAAGAAACCGCAGCCAGGTAAGCTGGTGGTGGGCATTGTTTATGGTTGCCGGTCTTTCGGGTGTGAGTTACCTGCTGTTCTTTAAAAAAATGAAAGTACCGGTAATACAAAGGCGGCCCTGGCTGGATCTGTTGATGCAGCTTTTTGTGAATGAGTATATTTCCTTCTTTGGTATTTGCCTGCTGCTGGCTATTTTATCAGAGCTAATCTTTTCGGTGCAGGTTTCTTTTTCGGTCCTTTTAGGTTACCTGCTTGTTGTAAGTTTTTTTAAGGAGTTTTATAGGAGGAATTATAAAAAAGATGCGGAATAAAACCAGCCGCAAACTCAGTAAGTAGCTATTGAAAAGATTTTATTTAACATAATTATTATCATAAGGTTTCATGGCTTAGGTATGGCTTCACTCCGGCGCAGGTATAAGGGAGGTATGGTGGAAATGGGGTTTCACGCAAAGAGCGTATTGGAGCAGAGGTGCAAACGAATAAACTACAGGTTTACAATACCGTTTTTAATGGCATACATTACCAGGCCCACCCTGGTTTTTACCTGTAACTTATCAAACAGTGCATCGCGGTAGCCATCAATGGTGCGGGGGCTAACAAACATTTTATCGGCAATTTCCTTGTAGGTATGTTCAGTGCAGGCGTATTTTAAGAAGTCGGTCTCCCTGTCGTTGAGAGGTACCAGGCTTTTCAGGCTATCAGTATCATCATCCATTTTGTTGATGGCGTGCATGAGTTTACCGCTTACCAGGTCGCTGTAATAAAAGCCATTATCCATAATGGCAGCAATAGCCGATTTTAATTCAGACGGTTCGCTGTCTTTTAAAATATAACCCTTGGCACCACATTTTAACATGCGTATAATGGAGGTTTCATTGTCGTACATGCTGAGGGCAAGGACTTTAACATCGGGATGGTTTTGTTTAAGCCAGTGGGTAGTTTCAAAGCCATCCATTTCGGGCATGTTGATGTCCATGAGGACAATATGCGGTAAGTTGTTAGCGTCTAATTTAGAGAGAAATTCTTTGCCATTATCTGCTTCAAACAAGATGGTGTTGCCCTGACTTTCTACAAGGGAAGCTAATCCCATACGCAGTAAGGAGTGATCATCTACTAAAACAATGGATGGCATCTAGTTGCTGGTTTAATTTCAGAATGAAAATAATGTATTTAATTTAAAAAAGGGGTGAAAAGACGGTTGGAAGGGTTTGAACGAGTATTTAGTTTTGTTGATGAAAGGTTTGGATATGTGGAAAGGATGTTTTAAAATTACTGTGTAAATATTTTTTAACTAATAAAACTTTAAATTATGGCAGTAGATAAAAAAAATTCAATTTTTTTTGCAGGTGGTAAAACAATTGAAATGGTAACTAATGAAACTGATGCGATGGGACTCAAAATGGAGCGAAATTCAGATTTAAGCTGGAAGGTTACTCTAGAAATGGAAATTTCAGCAACAGAGGCGCAAGATGTTATTCGGACGTTTAAGGATTTGAATGTAAAAGAAGATGAGGTAGAAGATAAATATCCCAACCAGATTTACTTTGTTAACCAAGATAACAGTGGTATTATTTATATAGATTTAAAAGAGAGTAAATTGTCGGTTTATTATGATAAAGTGGATGCAGGAGGTTTAATAATTAATTTACAGCCAGTCGCTACAGGGAAAACTCAAAATCCAAAAACTCAAAATCCAGTATTACCTTAGCCTCATGCTTAACACAAAAAATTAAAAACATTAGGAGTATAATTCCAGATAGGCACTAAATAGACTGGAAAACGAACTATTGACTAATAACGATGGAACTAATCCGGGGCTTTTCGACGGAAATATAATTTCTTGAAATATTTTACTGGACGCCATAGAAGTCTTATCTGGTAACCAAATGCCAAACCCACTATTAACTTTATTAATCAAATATTGCTTATCAACGAAAACGTAATCAGATTTATAAAAATTCCCCCCCGTAAAGCAATCAGACTTTACGGAATTTAATATCAGACTTAGATCTGTTATGTAAGGTATTAATAAGGCTAAAGACCCATATTTTTTAAGCACCTCAAGCCAATAAATCAAAAAGAAATTCAAATCTATCATCTTCACTTGGGGTAGTGAGTATTCGGCGTTGTTGAAAAGTTGCCTAGCTGTAATGTTAATGGTATAAAGCACCCTGTAATTAGTTTTACTTAGTTTGTATGCCTCATTAAGCAGAATGTGAAATTTTTCTTTTAAATCTTCATATTTATTAGCTTCTAATTTAACCGAGTGCAACTTCCATGTATTTTCTATTTCATTCAAAAAAAGATTATGTCTGGGAATTCTAGTTGTGGCAACATTCATGCAAATCATTTTAGCAAGGTCTTCAGTTTTTACATCAGGTTGTGCATTCAATTGCGAAAATACTTCTCTGTAGTTATAGCCTGGATGACATATACCAGACAAGGGCGCAACTAAATAATCTACGCTGCTACTCAATTCATATTGTGTAAACACATTTTGCATTAAACAATTGTACATTAAAAGAATATCAAGTTTTTTTCCTTTGTAAACAGTATTGATAACTTTATTCAATTCATTGTTTGTTAATACATTTATTTCATCTTGGTTTAGCGATTTAGTAACATCATATATAATGCGGTTTAATTTTATTTCGCTTAGAAAATTTGTTTTAAATAATGTTTTAAATGAATCACTTTCATTATCAATTAAGTTTGACTTTTCTACACCTAATGATTTCTGTTGTTTAGAATTTAGCGAGTTAACTGATTCCTGTAAAACGTTTAAATAATTAATTCCGAAAATTGAGCCATGTCCAAATGTTACACAAATATTTCGGTTAGCAGGAAAATTTTGAACAATTTTTCCGACGATGTCTGCTAAACTGTCTTCATCACTCATGGCACTAAGATTAGCATTACGTAGAGTATCAATAATTGGGAAACCCTCATTTATTTTTTCTACGACATGAATGACTTGAAACATCTTATTGTGAATAGCCCAAATTCTGGCTTCTACTATAACAATTTTTATTTTCTCACTAAATGGGCTATCTTGAATAGCACTAAACAAACTGTTTTTTTGCCATTCCATTTTGATATAATGGCTGTTTTTTTCTTTTTCAATGTCATAAGTAGAATTATTATATACTAAAAAAATACATAGCCATTCAAACTCTTGCGTATTACTATCTTCCATATACTATTTTTTTTAGGGTTATTTAATCCAACAGGTAAATTATTTGCTCAGGAAACTGTGTATAAAAACACGTTAATTTATTCTCAAAAGGACGGCCTTTCCAGCCCTAATATACACAAAATAATTCAAGACAAATATGGATTTATCTGGATAGCTACGCAAGATGGTTTGAACCGGTTTGACGGGCGGGAGTTTATTAAGTATAACCTTGGTTTGCCGGCTGGTAAACAGCTTTTTTCCGCCGATGTAAGAGATGTTGCATTGAATGAAAGTGGTGATTTTATCTGGGTTATTAATAATAATGGAGGCATAAATGGAATTGATTTACTAACCGGAAATACGATTTACTCAATTCCCTACAATAACGAAGTGGGCCAAACCAAATGGAGTATATGTGCCAAAGCTTTGCAAAACAGGATATTTATTGCAACCTCACGTGGACTGGAAGTTTTTGATTGTGCAAAAAAGGAGTTTCTTAAAATTGCTGTGTTACAGGCTTCAGAAATTCTTGCAAATGCCGATATACGTTGGGTTGACGGTGATGCGGCGGGTAATTTAATTATAGCTGTTTTAAACAAAGGTGTTTTTATTATAGACTCTAAAACATTTGCAATTAAAAAAGAGTATGCCGTTGATGAGGGAAACCTTGCAAACGTGGAGTTTTGGCCATTGTGCGGAATTTACTTTGATAAGTACTATTATTTAGGCACAAAAAAAGGAGTGTACCGGCTTAATTTAAATGCAGGCAGTAATAAAAATACTTCAAAAGAAACATTAGATCGACCGGGCTTTAATATCGGTTTAAATGAAGTGAATTTTTTTACAGTTTTTGAAAAAGATAAATTACTGATTGGCTCTAATCAACTATCAGTTTTTAATGCTTCAAAAAATACCCAGGAAATAATTTATCCCACATTTTCAGATGCTTCATCCTGGCTAAACAATGCTACCGGCTGTTTTTTGGATAAGGTAGGCAATTTGTGGATAGGCTCGAGACAGGGATTATGTATGCTTAAAAAAAATGAACCGGCTTTTAAAGCATTTAAAAATGACGAAGCTTTTTTCAATGGTAAATTAGGGCATGTTTACGCATTATGTAAATACAAGGAATCGGTTTTTCTCATCGGAACAATTGATGGCCTCTTTGAAATTGATGAAAATAAAAAATTAAGACAGCTTTATAATAAAGGGCTAGTTCAAAACATTTGCCAGTTAGACAGCAATATTGTTTTTTTTTCTGGCAATGACGGCATTAAAATTTATGATAACAAAAGGGTTTATAAGGTAAGTGAAAAATTTCGGGAATTGAAGCCATATAGTAAATGGCAAATTAACAGTATAGTAAAAGTAAATGATTCCATAACATTAATCGGTACAGAGTCAAACAGCGGAGTGCTTGCATGGAACAGGAAAGCAGGAACAGTTGTCAATTATTCAGAAAACCAAACCGGCAGCTTCAAGCTGGATTCGAAAATTGTAAATTCAATTTATTTAACAAGTGGCGGACAGGCTATTGTTTTGTCTGACTATTTGTTTTCTGTTTTTGATCCAGCGAAAAATCAATTCAGATCCATTAGTATATCGGATAAAAAAGATCCCAGGCCAATGGGGGTATATATGCAAATGGCAGAATCTGCCAATAACTACTGGGTGGCGGCCTATGGATATGGATTGATTAAGCTTGACAAAAAATTTAATGTTGTAAAAAAATTTGGTTACGAAAGCGGCTTTAGTAATACAGGGCTTTATTCTATTTTTAATTTTAAAGATAGCCTGTTGATCATCACCAGTAATTATGGACTAATAAATTTCAGTACCGGTTCCGAAAAAGTAATCAATTATTTTGAAGAGGATGGCCTTCATAATAATACATTTGAAGAGGCCAGTAATTATACCGCTAAAAATATATTTTATGCAGGTGGCGTAAATGGGTTTACAGAAATTACCCCATCCAATTTATCCTCTAATATCTCTGCTCCATATTTTTTCTTTACAAAAACAGAAGCTGAAAGCACTAATGGGCCTTTTTTAGACAGCTTTAATTTAAATGCAAAGAAATACACTTTTCCCAATACAGTTTTGCAGGCAAAAATTTATTTTACAGGAATTAGCTATACTAACCCAAGGCGGGTTACGTATAAGTACCGGATAATTGAAAACAGTAAGGAGTGGATTAATAATGGAGTCGAGAATTATGTACCCTTTATTGCCCCCAACCCCGGCACTTATCACCTGCAGGTAAAAGCCGCCAACGAAGATGGAGTTTGGAGTGAACCGAAAGAACTCGTTTTGGTCTTTCTCCCTAAATGGTATCAAACCTGGTGGTTTAAGTTACTTGTGTTATTAACTACCGCAGGATTAGTTTATTCCTTTTATCGTTACCGTATCCGGCAGATAGAAAAGCAACACGCCATACGCAAGAACATTGCCACCGACCTGCATGATGATTTGGGCAGCACCCTCAACAGTGTAAAAGTATTTACCAACCTTGCCATTAGCGGCATAAAGCAGGAAGAAAGCCTGCAACAGGTTAAAGATAATTTAACTGAAGCTACCATGAGCCTGCGGGATATGATATGGGTGCTGGATGATTCTTTAGATACGGTGGATGAATTGATAACACGGCTAAAACAATTTGCCCTACCTGTAGCTACAGCCAGTAATATAGAAGCTGTAATAAAATCTGACAGCGAAATAAACAGCCGCCAGCTTACCAAAGAAGAAAAACGAAACCTATTCCTGATTTGTAAAGAGGCAATAAACAACAGTATTAAATACTCCGGAGCCAGCCAGATAGATGTTACCATAACCGCCAGCGGTAAAAAAATACAGATTATTGTTTCCGATAATGGCAAAGGCTTTAATGTAGAAGAAGTTAAAAAAGGTTATGGCCTTAAAAATATGCAGTACCGGGCAGGGCAGATAAAATATAAAGTTGCACTTGTTTCTTCTCCAGGTAATGGAACTCAAACAGAGATAAAACCAGCCTGATGATTATTTTACAAATCCAAATTATCTGCCATCAACTCTGCCTGCTTTAATACCGTATCAATTGCTTTTTGTTGTTTATCGGGCGGGTAACCATATTTGGTTAATGTTCGTTTTACCAATACCATCAGCTTTGCCCTTGCACTTTCACGAATTGCCCAATCAATGGTTGTGTTGGCTTTTACTTTTTCTGCAATTTCCCTGGCAATCATTCTAAGCTGGTCATCACCCAATACCTGCACGGCACTGTCATTTACTTCCAACGCATTGTAAAAGGCAACTTCATTTTGTGTAAGGCCCAGCCGTTCTCCTTCGGCATCGGCTTCTTTAATTTCTTTTGCAATGTCAATCAGTTCCTGAATAATTTCAGCAGTAGTTATTAAATTATTCTGGTATCGTTTTATAGCACCCTCCAGCATCTCCAGTAACTTTTTACTTTTTACGAGGTTGGTTTTTGCCCTTGCTTTTATTTCATCATTCAAAATCTTCTTTAATAATTCCAGTGCCAGGTTTTTGTGCTGCATTCCTTTTACTTCCTGCAAAAATTCATCAGACAGAATAGAAATGTCCGGCTTGCTTACGCCTGCAGCCTCAAAAATATCTATCACCTTATCGCTGCTTAATGCTTCATCTACTATTTGTTTAATGGCGGTTTCAATCTGTACATCTGTTCTTCCCGGTCCGGTTCCTTCAAACTTTACCAACCTGGCTTTCATGGCTTGAAAAAATGCCACTTCGGGTAAATGCGGCTGCACTTCATCCCTGGTAATACAAAGTGATAATGCCTGGCTTAGCAGACTTACTTGCCGGATGAACCGTTCTTTACCTTCCTGCAATCCCATAATGTGTTCTTCGGCCTGTAGTATGATGGAGAGCTTTTCTCTTGAATCTACTTTAAAAAACCTACGGTAATTAAATTTAAAACTCTGCTCATAATACGCTTCCGGCTCTTCCACCAAAATGCCTTTTTGTGTATTGCTTTCTTCGTTAAACATCTGCTGAATCACTTCCAGTTTTTCCAGAAATACTTCCACTGCTTTTGAAATATTTTCTGCGGGATCACCTTTGCCACCCGCTTCTCCATAAAAAGAAAGCGCCTTTTTTAAATCCATACCAATGCCCAGGTAATCAACCACCAAACCACCAGGCTTATCTTTAAAAACACGGTTAACCCTGGCAATGGCCTGCATGAGGTTGTGGCCACGCATGGGCTTATCTACATACATGGTATTTAAACAGGGCGCATCAAAACCGGTTAGCCACATATCCCTTACAATTACAATTTTTAATTCATCTGCAGGGTCTTTCATCCGGTCCGATAAATCACGACGTTGCTGTTTGGTAGTATAATGTTTTGCAATTTCAGGGCCATCGGCGCTGTTGGTTGTCATAACTACTTTTATAACACCCTTTGTTATATCATCGCGATGCCACTGCGGCCGCAATGCAATGATCTCTTTGTAAATATCTGCTGCAATTCTGCGGCTCATGGCCACCACCAATGCCTTGCCTTCAAAAACGGTTTGCCGTTTTTCAAAATGAGTAACAATATCATTTGCCAGGTTTTTAACCCGGTCTTTATTGCCAACAATGGCTTCCAGTTTTGTCCATTTGGCTTTGGCCTTTTGTTTTTCGGTAATTTCCTCGTCCTGCTCCAACTCTGCATCAAACTCTTCAATCAGGCGTTTACCAGCTTCATCTAAATTTACTTTTGCCAGGCGGCTTTCGTAAAAAATCCGCACAGTTGCGCCATCGGTAACGGCATCTTTAATATCGTAGCGGTCAATATAATTTCCAAAAACCTGTGCTGTGTTTACATCGGTGCCTTCAATGGGTGTGCCGGTAAAGCCAATGTATGTTGCATTGGGCAGCGCATCACGCATGTATTTGGCAAAGCCATAAGCAATGCGTTTACCAATTACTTCTTTTGTTGTGCTGTCTTTTTCATCAACCAACCTGGCTTCAAAACCATATTGAGTGCGGTGGGCTTCATCAGCAATTACTACCACATTTTTTCTATCGCTTAACTGATCGTAAACCGATTTATTACCATCGGGCATAAATTTTTGAATGGTAGTAAATACAATGCCGCCACTGGCCACCTGCAACAATTGTTTTAAATGTTCCCGGCTTTGGGCCTGCACAGGCTCCTGGCGAAGCAACTGTACAGATGCTGCAAAGCTGTCGAACAACTGATCGTCCAGATCATTGCGGTCGGTAATTACCACAATGGTTGGGTTACTCATTTGGGGTGCGGTGATGAGTTTGCCGGAATAAAAAACCATGCTCAAACTTTTACCCGAGCCTTGTGTATGCCAAACCACACCGCCCCGTTTATCACCATCAACACCCGATGCGGTAATGGAAGATTGCACCGCTTTGTTTACCGCATAGTATTGATGATAGGCAGCAAGCTTCTTTTCGGTTTGTATTTGTATCAGCCCTGTTTTTGTATCAACTTTTTTTGTTTTTTCAAACACAATAAAATTGCGAACGATACCCAGCAAAGTAGCAGGTTGCAACATGCCCTGTAACAAAATCTGCAATTGCGGTTTAAAACGGGAAGCTTCTTTAATACCATCAGCGGTTTTCC
Organism: Chitinophagales bacterium; assembly: GCA_038204855.1. Classification (GTDB taxonomy): domain Bacteria; phylum Bacteroidota; class Bacteroidia; order Chitinophagales; family Chitinophagaceae; genus Ferruginibacter. The sequence continues at coordinate 2,224 of JBBRCM010000125.1, read as the reverse complement.
AGGTCATGTAGCGGCTCAGGTCTGCCGAAACGCTTCCCGCCCTGCACTCCAGCCCATCAGAAATAATACAGACGGCATTGTAAGTAAACAGGCCCGGTATAATGGCTTTGTACGTTTGCAATTGTTTGAATGCGCTGAGTATGCTGGCATTTTCATCGGCAGCATTTTTAAGCTCAATAACCACCAACGGTAAACCATTTACAAACAGCAGCACATCGGGCCGCTTGTTCTGGTTGTTTTCTACAATGGTATATTGATTAACCACCAGAAACTGGTTGTTGCCAGTGTTTTCAAAATCAATCAAAGCTACTTCGTGGCTGCGTTCGTAACCGTTTTGCTGGTACGGAATTTTTACTTTCTCCACCAGCAGCCTGTGAAACTCCTCATTATTGTGCAGCAGCACCGGCGAATAAATACGCAATACTTTTTGTACGGCTGCTTCCTGTGCATCGGCGGGTATGTGTGGGTTTATTTTTGCAATGGCGCTCCGCAAACGGTTGGTAAGGATGACCTGCTGGTAATTTTCTCTTTCGCAAAACAAGCCCTCCGGCGAAAGCTCTTTGCCATTGGCATAATCCCACCCCTGCAATTGTAATAACTCAATGGCAGATTGCTCGATGATATTTTCGGTGATGGGTTTCATTGGAAATTAAAAATAATGTAATTAATGCACTAAAGCACCCTAAGTTTTTTGAGCTTGTATTCAGGGGAAATCCTTTTTTATATCAGGTGATTTAACCCTTTTATTTTTTATTTCTACAATATACTTTTGCTTTAATGTAATTGTTTTATATTGTTAACAAGAATCTATCTGCTCTAAAATTACTTTGCATGAAAAAGTCTCTGGTCAGCATCATTATTACCTTCGTCAGCATACTTATTTGTGCCCAAAGTAAGGCACAGTCTTTAACATTTAATGATAAAGGGGAGCTTACAAGTACCCCGCCGTTGAACGTTGGAAAACTTACAGATGTTACTATTACTGCGGGAAGCACAACGCCTAAATTAACATTGACCGCCGCTGAGCAAGCCGCCATTAAAAAAGAACTTTTGACAATTGTACAGCGCACACTTAATAACCTCGATGACGATTCCTTTCACTTGAAGCAATACTATAATCAGATATGGGGGGTGGGCGCAAATGTTCATGCAACACTTAAAGCAGAATTAACTGCACTTAAAGTGTATCTAAAAGGTGGCGCCGTTACCCCTGCACACACACTTGCGCCGAGCAGTGCTGATATATTAGCTGCCCTTGCAACCACACCGATTGCAACAGCAACAGGGCCAATAGCCAATGATGATACTGCTATTATTACTGTTACAGCACAAGATGTTTTAAAAACTTTTATTCTTCAGCGGTATGCAGCCTCGGTTGCTGGCGTAAACAGGGATATGGATATACCATATATTGATGGCTGGCGTAAAATAGAAGAGGCTAACCGGCAGGCTCTTGCATATATTGATGAACTAACTACAATAAAAAACAGTCCAGTTACATGCAGTGCCGCAAAATTAGCAGATATAGTTTTATTTGAAGCCACTGAAAGTGGTGCATTGTCTGGTAATAATATTCATAGTCTTTTAAACAGTAGCCCTTTTTTCAAACAATGGCTTTGGTTTACAGGTGGGTTTCCATATATCAATCCTCTGCCAGCTTCAACCCCAGAGCTTATTTATCCTGAAAATGAAAAGAACACTTTATTAACTGAAGCATTAAAAAAGAAACAGGACTCATTGCAACGATCTAATATTCTTAAAGAATTTGTAACGACTGGTAAAACTATTAACCGTGTTTTGTTACCAATTAGTACGGATGCCAAACAGCCTAACTATTTAGTTCATTATGACTTTTCAAAAAAATACAAGAGTAATGCTTCAGATCTTCCTAAAGCATTTACGAATAAGGATACAATTACAATAATGGTCCATAATATGCCGCAGGCATTACAAATAAAATGTACACTTGCCGACAGTACTATACAAAATAAAAGTGATCCTGAAATTGCTTTAGCAAACGGGACAAGTTCACTTGGGAAATTTATAGTTGATTTTAGCCCTGCCGCTGGAATTTGGACAAGTCTTTTGAGCAAAGTGTTCAATAAGAAAGCACCTGTAATTCCGCCAACTGGCGTTGGTTCTGCGGGTACATTTGTTAAGGCCTATGGTGCAGTGTCTCAAAAATCTACTTTCTTTTCTCGTATTCAATCTAATAATGGCGAAT
>JBBRCM010000124.1:0-12437 GCA_038204855.1 Chitinophagales bacterium | reverse complement strand
TCCAACTGCTCTTTCATCTTCCTTATCCTGTCTTCCAGCTTTTCAGAAGTAAGCGTTTCTCTCATGCTGTCAACTTTTATAGGAAAACAAAAAGGAGTAAGGCGCTTCGGAAAAGTGATGATGATTTCACCGGCCTGTATCCGTTCCAGCATACTCCTTAATCTTTCTTCTTCCATCTGTTGCTCCATCACTTCGGCATAAGCCTGTTTTATTAATAAATTACCAGGATCGTATTCAGTAAAAACATTAAACAGGAGAGAAGCTGAATTTTGTAAATGCCTTGCTTTTACTTTTTCGCCGGGCATGCCCTGAAAAATGAGGCCGCCGATCACACTGATATCTCTGAATTTACGCCGCGCCATTTCGATTGAATTTACGCTTCGCTGTATATCGGCAAATAAATTTTCGGTGGTAAATAATTCGTACACGTTGCTGTCGTCAACCGGTATGGGTTGGTCACTCAACAATTCAAATCCATAATCATTCATGGCAAAAGAAAAAGTGATGGGCATTATTTTACTGATGCGCCAGGCAAGTATGGCAGCCATGGACTCGTGTACCAGCCTGCCTTCAAACGGATACACAAAAAGATGAAAACCATCTTTGGTTTCAATATGCTCTATAAGTAATTGATTTTGTTTTGGCAGATGCGATAATTCTTTTTGCAGATCAAGCAAAGGAGCCAGCACTTTTATTTCTTCAGCTTTGTTATTATTATTTTCATCAGATGCCTCATCTAATTTTTGCCGCAGCATCATTCCCAGGTTTGCTGATAAAGGCATGCGTCCGCCCTGCCAGCTTGGTATGATTGATTTTTTTGCATTTGATTTTCGCACCATCGCCGTCATATCCTTTATGGCAACAAATTCCAGGTTGCGGCCGGATAAAGTAAATACATCGCCAGGCGTTAACCTGGCAATAAACCTCTCTTCAATTACACCAATATAACCACCACCCATAAATTTCACTTTCATCATCGCATCACTTACAATTGTGCCAATGTGCATGCGGTGCCGCATGGCAATACGGCGGTTGGTTATTTTATAAAGGCCGTCAATCACTTCCACTTTTTTATAATCATCATAAGCCTGTAATGCATTTCCGCCTTCGGTAATAAAATGTAAAATGGCTTTCCATTCATCATGCCTCATCTCTTTATAACAATAAGTTGTTTTTACTTCTTCGTAAATAACATCGGGTAAAAAACCATCGCCAACTGCCAGCGTACATAAATATTGTATCAGCACATCAAAACAAAGTAAGCGTGGCACTTTACTTTCAATCAAGTTTTCTTTTATGGCTTGTTTTAATGCAGCAGCTTCCATCAACTCCAGCGAATGCGTTGGTAAGAAATAAATATGACTTACAGAACCCGGCTGGTGTCCGCTGCGGCCAGCTCTTTGTAAAAACCGTGCAACACCTTTTGGGCTACCCACCTGTATTACCGTTTCTACCGGCCTGAAATCAACACCCAGGTCAAGACTGGCAGTACATATCACCGCTTTCAATTTTCCATCATGCAATGCGTCCTCAACCCAAAGCCGTAATGCCTGTTCAATACTTCCGTGATGCAAGGCAATTACGCCGGACAATTCAGGTTCAACTTCCAGCAATGCCTGGTACCATCTTTCGCTCATGCCACGGGTGTTGATGAAAATAAGTGTGGTGCGGCTGCCATCAATGATCGGTAATACTTTATCAATCAGTTTTAAACCCAGGTGGCCTGCCCAGGGATATTTTTCAATTTCATCCGGATAAATAGAATGAACTTTTATCTGCTTATTCACTTTCGCTGTTATGGTAACTCCTACTTCTTTAAGCGGCGATAATAACACTTCCTTTGCCTGCAGCAGGTTACCGATGGTTGCGGAAATACCCCAAAGCATTACTTTTTGTTTTTTGGGCAGGTGTGCAATTCTTGAAATGGCCAGTTCAACCTGAACGCCTCTTTTACTACCCAGCAACTCATGCCATTCATCAACCGCAATTATTTTTAGATTTTCAAAAAAAGCTGCGTTATCTTTTTGTGCCAGTAAAAGATGTAAACTTTCAGGCGTAATAATCAGCACTTCCGGCATGCTGCGTTTTTGTTTTTGCCGTTCGCTGGTGCTGGTATCGCCATTGCGAACACCAACCCGCCATTGCATACCCAGTTCAGATATCACTTCTTCCATAGCACGGCCAATATCTTTTGCCAGTGCCTTTAATGGCGTCATCCATATTAATTGCAGGCCATTATTTTTTTTAGTTTGATAATCTTTTGGATGTTCGTTTATAAAATCAATTACAGCACCCAAAAAAACAGAATAAGTTTTACCATAACCCGTGGGTGCATTTACCAGCCCGCTTTTTTTACTTTGAATTGCCTGCCAGGTTTGTAATTGAAATAAGAACGGCTGGTTACCTTTTTGCTGTAACCAGTCACTGATAATTTTATAGCCTGTTGTGGATTGAAGTTTCAAGTGGCGTAAGTTAATGTGGATTTTTGTATTTCTTTTGGTAGAGTATAATAATGGTTAGATATTGAAAAGTTGTCAAGCTCCCCGAAATAATCCTATCGTGTGGACACATCTTCGATGTGAAAAATTAGAACACGGATGACACGAATTCGACGGATTGACATGGATTTTTTTCTGCTTTGCAGAAAAATTTGGATTTTTTTGTTGATCCAACATCCTGCGAAGCAGGATAATCCTGTGTTTATACAATTTTAAGAGTTGGTTATCAGGTTAATAAACAGTTTTCAAAATTATAAAATCATATAAATCCATGTACTGAGCTTGTCGAAGTATCCGTGTCATCCGTGTTCCTATTGTATTTGTGTCCACACGATAGGAAATATTCGGGACCGGCAGCCTTACAGCCTAATAAAGAAAGAGTTTTAAACCCCTGCATTATACACCCGCAACATTTCTTTCAAATCATCCAACGTATTTATTTCATCCACCTTTTTATCTTTACGCCACCTGCTCATACGTGGAAAACGCAAGGCTACACCGCTTTTATGGCGGTTGCTTGCAGCAATACCTTCAAAAGCTATTTCAAAAACAAGCTCAGGTTTTACGGTACGCACAGGCCCAAATTTCTCCATGCTGTTACGTTTTACAAACGAGTCTACCTGTGCAAATTCCTTATCCGTCAACCCGCTGTAGGCTTTTGCAAAACTTACCAGTTTATCTCCGTCTTTTACAGCAAAAGTATAATCGGTATATAAATTACTCCTTCGCCCATGGCCTTTTTGTGCATAGATCATTACCGCATCAATGGTCAATGCATCAATCTTCCATTTCCACCAATCGCCTTTTTTTCTTCCGGATAGATAGGGAGAATTATTCCGTTTCAGCATCAATCCTTCACTACCTTTCTCCCGGCTGGTTGCACGTTCGGTATGAAGTTCTTTCCAATCATCTACCTGTAAAGTGGGAGATATTAATAACAGCGGATGATTAAAAGATTCAACCATCTCCTCCAATAATTTACGCCTGTTTATAAAAGCTTCTTCACGCAGGTCTTTACCTTCAAACTCTAAAATGTCATAAGCAATAAATCCTACAGGCGCTTCTGTTAATTGTTTTTTGCTGATGTTCTTACGGCTAATCCTTGTTTGTAAAACCGAAAAGGGAAGTGGCTTTATGCTGCCATCAACCGCTGAAGTATCTAAGCAAATGATCTCTCCATCCAGTACCAAGCCATCGGGCAATGTACTTGCAAACCCATCGTACTCCGGAAATTTTTCTGTCACCAGTTCTTCACCGCGGCTCCATACAAACAATTCATTGTTGCGTTTGATGATCTGCCCACGAATACCATCCCATTTCCACTCAGCCGTCCATTCATTTATATCTCCTAAAGCTGCGGGTTCGCCTTCTACCGCGTACGATAAATAAAAAGGATAGGGTTTTGAATGATCGATTGTACTGCTACTTTCGCTTAACAGATCATCTGCTGTAGTTGTTGCCGGATCCCAGTTACCGCTGATGCGGTGTGCAATTACCGAAGGAGAAACTGCTTTTGTTTTTGCCAGCGCCTTTACCATAATGGTTTGCGAAACGCCAATGCGAAACCCGCCAGTGATCAGTTTATTGAAAACAAATTTTTCATTCCTGTCCATTTGATTCCAGCTGTCCAGTATGAATGCCTTCTTAACTTCATCAGATTCTTTTAAAATGCTGATGAAATGTTCCAGGTAATAAGACAGTGTTTTTTCTTCTGCATTCACATTTTCTGTTTCAGGTAATAGCAAGGCAATGGTTTCTCCCAAGTCGCCAACGGTATGGTAGCATTCTTCAAAAAGCCAGTAAGGAATATCACAAATTTCAATACAAAGATTTTTAAGAAAGGTAGAATTTACAATACGCTTTGGCCTGCGCCCACTAAACACCGCAATTACCCAAACCATATCCTTTGCAGGTGCTGTTGCAAAATAATCCTGTAGGGACTGTAACTTTTCATTTGTTTTGGTGCTGGTACCAATTGTGTAAACCAGTTCTGCAAATTGTTTCATAATGCAGTTGATTTTTCTGTGTCTTCAATTGTTTCTTCCTCATCATTTCCATATTCTGTTTTCACTTCGGCAGCTTCAATACCGTGCTCATTCAGGTATCGGCTGAATGTGGCCTGGAAACCATGCGTGGCAAATACTTTTTCGGCACCGGTTGCTTTTACTGCCTGTAACAATCCATCCCAGTCTGCATGATCGCTTAAGGCAAAGCCTGCATCAACATTCTGTCTTCTGCTATTGCCACGTACCTGCATCCAGCCGCTGCAAACGCCTACGCTGTAAGGCGAAAATCTTTTTACCCACGGACTGCCATCTGCACCGGAAGGTGCAATAACAATATTACCCTGCGTTTCTGCTTTTGTGGTGGAAGCGGTAACCCGTTGCGCTGCCGGTAAATGAATGCCGCTAGCCATCAATGCTTCATGCACATTGTGTACGGCACCATGTAAAAAAGTGGGTAAGCCTGTTTCTGCCAAAGGCGATAATATGCGTTGTGCCTTACCCAAGCTATAAGCGATCAAAACACTTGTTTTACCCGCTGCATGGTTTGCCGTTACCCATGCTTTAATATCGCTGAAAATTTCAGGCTGCGGTTTCCATTTATAAATGGGTAAACCAAAAGTTGATTCGGTAATGAATGTATGGCAACGCACCGGTTCAAAAGCACCGCTTATACCATCGTTCTCAGTTTTATAATCGCCGCTTACCACCCAAACCTCGCCGCCATACTCAACCCGTATTTGCGACGAGCCAATAATGTGCCCCGCCGGGTGCAGGGATATTTTTACCCCATTCATCGTCACCGGTTCATTCCATTCCACAGTTTCATATTGGTTATCGCCCAGCCTTAATTGTAAAATGGGTTTGGTTAAGGTGTGGCACAGGTAATATTTGCTGCCCCAGCGTGCATGATCGCTGTGGGCATGTGTAATAACAGCCTTATCCACAGGCTTCCAGGGGTCAATGTAAAATTGGCCTTGTGGGCAATACAATCCTTTGTCGGTAAACTCTATCAGTGGCATGTGTGTAATTTACTAAATCAGGGTAAATCATAAATCATGCCATGCAAAAAATAAGGCTTAATAAATTTTAACCCGTTATTTTATCAACTGTACCGTCTTACAAAATACCCACCACAGGGTATTTTTGTTTCAAACCAATATAATCAGTATTACATGCAATATCTTACAGTTGCAATTAAAACAAGTATTGTTTAAGATGAGTAATTAATAAAAGTAAAAATTTACGGAATGAAAAAAAATTATGTACTTCTATTTTTGCTGATTGGCTGTAGTAAAATTATAGCTGCACAAACAGGTAATATTATTATTCCATCCGGCACAGCATTTTCTGCTAACATAATTCAGCCAGATAAACAGGGCAAGTATCTGTACGTAGTAGAAGGTGAGCAAACCGTAATGTGGGATATAAAAACACACCAACAGTTGTACACTTTTCCGGCGGGCACAGGTCAGTTCTGTAATTTTGGCATAAGTAATGATGGTACTAAAATCCGGGTCAATGGATCATGTTTTTCTACAATTACCGGTAAATTTTTATTCTCTTCAAATTATGCAAAATGTTTTCATTTTTCTGCCGATGATAAAAAAATATATACCTATTCATCAGATGGCATAAATGTCATAGATGCCCTTACAGGAAACGAATTAAACCTGGCAGTTGTAAAAGATTTTGATACGTATAATTCTAACATTTCTGTTATTGATAATAACCATATTGTAATCAGTAATTTAAATGGATGGCAAATATGGAATACCTCGCAAAAAACAATGGATTTTGAGTACAAATCTACGCAGGTAGCACCATTCATATATTTAGAACAAATGAATTGCATGGCCGTTGATATTTATAAAGAAGGAAGCATGCAGGGAATAAACATTTATGATGTGCATAATGGAAAATTGCTGAAATCATTACCAGGCAAAGGAAGCCTGGTTCCTTCTGAAGACAGTAAAGAATTTATCTGGCTAAATGATAAATGTACATTTTACAATGCTGACAATTTCTCTGTTACAAAACAAACAAAACTGGACCCGGTTATGTATTATCAGTTTTTTTCGGGCAACACAAACACCATATATGGTTCTTACGGTGCCCCTGCCAACAACCTGGTTGTGTTGAATATAAAAACCAATGCTAAAGACTATGGCTTTAAAAGGCAAATTGCCTTTTTAGGTTTGGGTAGCTCAATGGAATATAATTATACTACGGGTATTTTAAATATTATGACGGATGATTCCGTTTATAAAAGTATTAACCTGGTTAAATTATTATCACTCAGGCACCAGCCTGTTTATGGGCATTTAAGTACAACTACATTTAGCCCTACCGGCGATACTATAGCTGATTTTTTTTATAAAAGCTGCTATATTAAAAATATTAAAACCGGAAAGATTTTATTGTCCTCAATACCCCTTAAATATAAAGATGAATTTTCCAGCCCGGAAAAAGACAATTACTTTTTTTCTAAAAATGGAGAATACGTTTACTATACGATGTATTCCGGAGATGATGAAAAAAATTACCTGAACCGCATAAACATTAAAACCCACATTATAGAAAAGGTAATTAATTTTAAAGGCACTGAAAGTAGCTACCTGCATCCGGATAAAGAAATTTTAGCTGCAATAGAAAAAGGATATAAATATACCCACGCAAAAGTATGGAACATTGTTACCGGCAAATTACTTTTTGATAAAGAAATTATGGAAGGAGAAACCTGCGACTTTATTTCAGTTTCTTTCGATAAAACGAAAATATTACTTGTACATAATAATACTTCAGAAATTTATAATCTTGCTGATGGGAGTTTAATTACCAAATCACCTGTATTTGAAAAACTGCGTGATTTTGGAGGTTACAGTTGCACTCCCGATCTTTCCTTATTAATTAAGCATGAATATAATGGAGAACTTACGGCCATTAATGCAAAAGGAAATGTTGTTTACACAAAAAAAACAAACTTCTATATTCGTAGGGCCTTATTTTCTCCTGATAACGCACTCATGTTTACTGTATGTGGCGATCAAACAATTAAGGTATGGCAACCGTTAACCGGAAAATTATTAGGCACAATTTATTTATTTAACGACGGAACTGATTTTGTATTTATTGACCTTTATGGTCATTTTGACGGCACGTCTGGCGGTATAAAAAGGTTATACTATTATAAGGACAGGCACGTAATACCCTTAGATTTTGTTTACGAAAAATTTTACACTCCCAATCTTTATCAACGGTTAATAAACGGCGAAGAATTTGACCCCGCTAATGTTATCATAAACAACCCTCCTTTAATTAAAATGTCGTACGCACAAGCTACCCGTAATTTAAGTGTAGAAGAAGACAGTGCACCCATTTATGAAAATACTACCGGCCAGGCCGAGATAACAATCAACGCCTCGGCAGATAATGACAAGGTAGATGAGATACGGTTGTTTCATAATGGTAAAATTGTAAATTTAGCCACCCGTGGTTTATTTGTAACCGATAATAACAGCAGTACAGAAACAAAAAAATATTCCATTACGCTTTTACCAGGGCAAAACAGCTTTAGGGCAGTAGCGCTTAACAGCCAGCGGACCGAAAGTGTACCAGATGATATTTTAGTGAATTTTAAAACCGGTAACCAGGCTGTTAATAATGCACCAAAGGCTGTAATTAAAGGAGTGCCTGTTGATGTGGTAGATAAAACTGCCACGCTTTACCTGGTTGTTATCGGCATAAACAAATACCAAAACGAAAAACTATCACTCAACTATGCACTTGCCGATGCTACTGCCTTTAAAGACGAAATAGAAAAAGATGCAAAAACGGTTTTGGGTAATGTAAAAACCTTTTTTGTAACCGATAATACAGCCGATAAAAAAGGAATAACAGATGCCCTTGCCGAAGTGCGAAAAAATGCCAAACCACAGGATGTGTTTGTATTTTATTATGCAGGGCATGGTTATATTTCAGATAAAACAAAAGAATTTTACCTGGTACCAACTGATGTAGCCGATATAAAAAATGTAGATGAAGAATTGTTGCAAAAAGGTATCCCCTCAAAAATGCTGCAGACTTATGCCATAGATATACAGGCGCAGAAACAAATATTTATTTTAGATGCCTGCCAGAGTGCAGGTGCATTTCAGGCATTACTTACCAATGATGCCAATCAGCAAAAAAGCCTGGCAGTAGTATCCCGCAGCACTGGTACGCATTGGATGGCAGCAAGCGGCAGCCAGCAGTTTGCACAGGAGTTTGCCACACTGAAACACGGCGCATTCACATACGTATTATTGCAGGCATTGCAGGGCCAGGCTGCTGCCAATAAAATGATTACCGTAAATGGATTGAAAACTTTTATGCAGCTGCAGGTGCCGGAACTGATGAAAAAATACAATTCAGCACCGCAATACCCGGCGAGCTATGGATTTGGTAATGATTTTCCGGTTGAGATAATAAGATAAAATGCAATAGGCTAAAACAATTTTTGAAAAACCAATTAAAAAAGACGAGATGAAAAATAGTTGTTATGCAATCCTTTTGCTGCTGCTTGCTATGCGGGCAGGAGCGCAGAGAGTAAATTTAGTAATTCCAAGCGGGCACGCAGGAAATATAGACGGCATAGCCGCTACTTCTCATGGCAGGTATATCGCCTCCATTTCTTACAAAACGGCGATAGTATGGGAGATGGCCACTAAAAAAAAGATTCATGAGCTTAGTCTAAACATAAGTCTTACTTCGTCGGAAACCACAAGCTTAGGTATTACTGATAAGTTGGACAAATTGATTGCCGTTACCAACAGTGGCTTGTTTTGTTATGACATACAAACCGGTAAGGAACTGTTTACAATCGGCAGTTCGGTAGCTGGTGCGGCTTTTAACAATGATGGTAGCCGGGTCTATGCGGTCGATTACGGTTCACTTTTCATTTACGATGCGGCCACCGGAAGTGAAATAAAAGTAATTAGAGACGTTGTTGACAATACTGGTTCTAAGTTTAAGTTTTTTGAGTTGGGAGGAAATCGCCTGCTCTTGCTTTACAGCTACGGATGGACCATTGTGAACACAGAATCAAACGAAGTTTCCATCAGAAATATTTTTTCGGATGTATACTCTGAAAAAATGTCAAAGTACGATTACAGTAAAAAAACAAACCTCATCGCAGGCATTAGGGGAGAGAACATCATTTTTTTCGATCCGGCAAAAAGCAGCATAGTAAAGACAATGAAAATGTCTAATGAACCAGATGGATTGTGCATGTCGGAGAACGGCGATCTCGTAGTCTTCCGGCAAGATTATAAGGCAAAGTTGTTCAAGACCGAAGTCATAAATACTGGCAACATGTCCATCGTCAAAACAGCTTCGTTGCCGGCTTCGGAGGTTCCTGAAGAGATCTTTTACGGCACCTTTTGCATTCCCCTCCCAGGCACCGGAAAAATTGTTTATAATAATGACAGACAATTATACTCCTTCGATGTTCGGCAGGGTGACGTAAGTAAACTATTTGAAAATAAGGTGGCCGACTTTAAAGCGTTTTACATGTATGCCAACCTAAGTGATCGCTTGTTAAAGGATAACAGTTTGGAATTTTCCACAGAGGATAACGGTATACGCACCATGAATATGGAAACCTTGCGACCGGATACTTACACTCCGGCATCAGCTTACGTTGTATACAGCCCGGATGGAAAGCTGGCTGCAGGGATTGACAAAAAAATAACTATTACTAACCGGCTTACAGGCAAGTTCGTTAAAACACTTTTGCTTCCCACAGACGTTGAAGAAAAAGCCGCACGCTTTTTCTTTAACAGCGATGGCACCAGGCTTATTTACACTCAATGGCAAAAGGGTCTGCTTAATTCAATTTTACTAAGCACCGGTGTGGTAAGCAAACTGATATCTTTTGGCAGCAGTTTTTATGAAGATGCTGTAAGTTTTGACGGAAAATATTTTGCCTGCACTATTGGCACTCCGATAAATGATTTGAAAGTTTACAACTTGCAGACTGGTCAGTTGGTTTTAAGTAAAAAGGGTTGCAATCCTAATAAAGAAACCACCTGTTTTAACGGTCTTAATTTTCTCAGTGATAGTTATTTCCTTTTTACCTCTAGAAATGGAAATCAGGTCACAATATTTAAGGCCGATGAACCAACTTATCAGTCAGCTTTCGAGCTAAAGGACGTTACATCAGTAACAGTGTTGGGCTCAGATATCAGGAACGATATTATAGCCATCACAGACGACGGTTATGCATTAAAGCTTATTAATAAACAGGGGAAGTTTATCCGGGAATTCAGGCCGCAAAAGAACAGCAGCTTTTTAAAAGCTACGTTTTCAAAAGACGACCAGCTCATGTTTACGCCTACTTCGGAAAAAGGCGTGCAGGTATGGCATACCGAAACAGGCGAACTGCTGGGAACGTATTATTTTATCGTTAAAACCAACGAGTATATTTTCGTGTCGCCGGAAGGGCTGTTCGACGGCAGCGTGGAGGGCATGAAAGAACTTTACTTTGTAAAAAACAACAAACCCATACTTTTAGTAAAATTGTATGAGCGGTTTTACACACCCGATCTTTTGCGAAGAAAGGTAGCGGGTGAAAATTTTCTGCCGCCCGATGTCTCGAACCTCTATGATGCGCCGACGGTGTCTATCGCTTATGCGTCATTGCAACGAAATCTTACGGTTGGTGATGACGTGCCTGCTTTTAAAAATACAACCGGCGCTGCTGACATCACCGTTAGTGCCCGTGCACCTGGAGATAAGGTTGATGAAATACGTTTGTTTCACAATGGCAAAGTTGTAAACCTTGCTACCCGTGGGCTTTTTGTAACAGATAACGATGGCAGCGAAAGCAAAAAATATACCATCAACCTGCTGCCTGGCAATAACAGTTTCAGGGCAATTGCTTTAAACAGTCAGCGTACCGAAAGCGATGCTGATGAGATCGTTGTAACCTATACTGCAAATGGTAATCAACCTGCACCTCAGCCGGTGCCAAACAATAACAATGTTGCAACCATATCACCGGTAGATAAAACTGCCACCATGTACCTGATGGTAGTTGGTATAAATGCTTACACACATAAAATTAATCCGCTTACATACGCCTTGCCCGATGCCACTGCTTTCAAAGAAGAGATATAGAAAGATGCAAAGAGTGTGCTTGCCAATGTAAAAACTTATTTTATTACTGATGCTAAGGCAGACAAGGCTGGCATCATCAATACTTTTAATGAAATAAAAAGAGATGCTAAACCGCAGGATGTATTTGTGTTTTATTATGCAGGGCATGGTTACATAAACCCGGGGAATAAAGAATTTTATTTAGTTTCATCAGATGTTACAGATGGCGGAGAAAGCCTTTTAAAAAACGGTGTGCCTGCCAAGGAATTACAACAATATGCGGTAGATATACAGGCACAAAAACAGTTGTTTATTTTAGATGCCTGCCAAAGCGCAGGAGCTTTTGATGCCATGCTTAAACATGATGGCGAGCAGCAAAAAAGTTTATCTGTTGTAGCCCGCAGCACCGGTACACACTGGATGGCCGCAAGCGGAAGTACAGAAACTGCTAAAGAATTCGGGCAGTTGGGGCATGGTGCATTTACTTATGTTTTATTGCAGGCATTAAAAGGCGAGGCTGCCGCAAATAAAATGATTACAGTAAACGGAATGAAAAACTTTTTACAAATACAGGTGCCTGAACTCGTAAAAAAATATGGCAGTAATAATCAATACCCGGCCAGCTATGGGTTTGGTAACGATTTTCCGGTGGAAGTGATAAAATAAAAAAGTTAAGATTATCTGCAATGGATTTAAATCAGTACAAATAATAAATATGGGTTTACACATTTTTAGCAGTTAATACACAAATCATGAAAATAAAACTAACCGTAATTGCAATGCTGTTTTCTTTAGCATT
>JBBRCM010000123.1:0-12472 GCA_038204855.1 Chitinophagales bacterium | reverse complement strand
CCTTTTCCTGGGCCTGGCTTAGGTATACGCATTTTAGGAGAAGTAAATGCAGAAAAGGTACGGTTATTGCAAGATGCTGATGCGATTTATATGAATGGTTTAAAAAAACATAACCTGTATGCAACCGTTTGGCAAGCCGGCACCATCTTACTGCCGGTAAAGAGTGTGGGTGTTATGGGCGATGAAAGAACTTATGAATTTACAGTGGCACTAAGGGCTGTAACATCGGTTGATGGTATGACGGCAGATTGGGCGCATTTGCCTTATGAGTTTTTAGCTTATATCAGCAACGAGATAATTAATAATGTACCGGGCATAAACCGGGTGGTATATGATATAAGTAGCAAGCCTCCGGCCACTATTGAGTGGGAGTAAAGAATAAAATGAGGAATTGGGATTTAGGAATTGAACTTTTGATATTAGACTTACAGATATGAATAAGAAATTTATTTTTGGATTTGTTTTTTTACGGATTCTTTTGTTCTCTGCAAACCTGTATGCACAAAAAGATTCGACGCAACCGGTACCGGTTTATCATGTTGGCATTTTTGCGCCGCTTTATCTTGATTCTGTTTTCAATAAAAATACATTCAAATACAAACAGGGCATTCCGCGTTTCATTGCACCTTCGGTTGATTTTGTGCAGGGTGCCTTAACCGCATTAGATAGCCTGCAGGCGGGAGATGATCATATTAACGCAAGTATTTTCGATACCAAATCGTACACCGAAAAAATTGCTGACCTGATACAAAATAAAAAATTAGACAGCCTGAACCTGATAATAGGCAATGTAAGGGATGAGGATTTTACAGACCTTGCCGCATTTGCTTTACAAAAGAATATTCCGTTCATTTCCGTAACCTATCCTAATGTTGCCAGTGTTAAAGCAAACCCCTTTCTGGTTGTGATGAACTCTACTTTAAAAGCACATTGCGATGCTATTTACACTTATATTCTGCAAAACCATGGTACCGACAAGATTTATCTTTGCAGGCAAAAGGGAAAGCAGGAAGATATGGTAGCGTCTTACTTTAAAATGATGAACGAGCCGGATGGAAAGCCTTTACTACCAATAGAAACGCTGAACATGGACGATAATGTAACCACGGCTTTTCTTAAGTCGAAATTAGATAGTAACAGTAAAAGTGTGATTATTGGCGGTAGTCTGGAGGAAACCTTTGCCGGCAACCTTGCTAAAGCCTGTGCAGACCTTTATAAGCATGATTTGTATGCCATTAGCTTAATAGGTATGCCAAACTGGGATAATTTTTCTGTGCTGTATAATAAAAAAAATATGGCTGGTTTTCCGGTTTATTTTACTACGCCATTTTATGTAGAAAAATATGTTCCATTCAGCCAGTCTCTTACAACCGCTTATAATAAAAAATATAAAGGAAAGCCAGGCGATATGGCTTATAAGGGTTTTGAGTCGGTGTATTTATTTACAAAACTGCTGACCAAAAACCCCTCAAACTTTATGGCCCACATTTCTGATAAAGACCAAAAAGTATTTTGCGACTACAATTTTAAACCTGTAAACCTGAATGAAAAAACTACAGTACCTGATTATTTTGAAAATAAACATTTGTACCTGATTAAGATACTTAATGGAAGTATTTCAAAAGCATGGTAGTTACTTAGACTTTGTCAAATATTTTAGTTGCGTTGTGTAAAGGCCAATAAAAATAAGAGGAATTATTAATCCTATTATTACACTTCCAATACCATTATATTGCGATGTACCAAGTATTGCAAGACCACCAATAACGGGTGCTACTTCTCCGGCAACATACATCCAATAGCCATCTTTCTTTAACTTACGCATCCATAAGGCGCCAATAAAACATAAAATAATACCCGCCATTCCAATTATCATCAGTGGAACCATATTCTGTTGCTGGATTTCCATCGCAGCTCTACCTTTCTCCATGTCTTCAAGTTGCTTTGCAGTAAATTCTTTGCCCGAATTTGCAGCCTTGTCCATGAAATTTATTAAGAACTTATAAATCACCGGCAATAACAAAGTGAGTAATCCAAAAACAACACATCCAATAAAAGTTAAAATGGTAAGTACATTTATTCCCGATGGCAATTTGGGTTTTGAATTTTCATCAATTGACAATACATCAGCATTTGTTTCTTGTGTCATGATAGTGGTGTTTTTTACAAAATAGAAAATATGAATGGCATATCAAAACCAAATCTAACAAAGTTTGTATTATAATATCAATCTAAATTTCATTTCAGGCCGGTGCGGCAAGGCTGAAATTTAAGCCAGGCAGGTGTGGCGTTGGTACCGGTTAAATTAATTACAAAATCCAATTGGTATAAACTGCGGAAAAAAGATGTTTGAAAAGGAGTTATCCTTTTCTTTTCAGTTTAAGGTAATCCAGAAAATAAACAATTTTTACGGTTACTTCGTTGCTGTGGGGATTATCAACAGATTTTCCAAAGTTTTTAAAGTAGGTAGTGTTGTTGTAAGGATCAATATTTACATTGCTGCCCAGCCCATTTTTCCAGGCAATGGTCAACCTGCTTCCCAGTAAAAAATCCCAGGTAAAAAACATATCTATATTGAAGCTGTTGAAGTTTAGATTGAGGTTGTTCAAAAACGTAGTGTCACGCCAGTATCCATCCAGTTTTAAATTGTAAAAATTAGTGTTTTGTAATATGGACCAATAATGACGCATGCGTATATTTATATTCATCCGGGAGGTAAAATTAAATTGAGCGCCTGCAATAGCAGTATTGGTTTTTATATTTCGTCTGGCTATTACGGGTGAGCCGTTTGAATTTAACAATGGAGATCCATTTTGCAACACCGCACCAAAATTCCCTTTGTCCTGCACAATATCCAGGCTGCTGCTAAGCTGAAATTTATCGGTGAACCGGTACCGCAAACCAAGGTAGCCAGCCCAATACGGATCATTGGGCAGGGGCGATTCGGCACCGCCCAACTTCCAGCTTACATACAATTTTTTACGGCTGTCACTGCTTCCATTAATGCTCAGATAATAATATGGTGTTCGCCTGAGAAAATAACCGGTGTACACGTTCGAATGAACAAAATAATCCTTGTTCCATAAAGGGCTGGCTCTAAAACTTAAGGACAGATCCCAGAAATTTTTAAACAGAAAAAAAGCATTCGCATTTATTTGCAAGCCCGACCATTCAAAGGGTTTATATAGGTAGCTGTTGGAAAAACTTAGTTTATAATTATGGATTAGAAAATGGCGTGTTGGTTTATTAATGATGTAACCTGCATTGGCGCTGTATTCAAATAAATTATTATTTTGAATAAATCCAAGATCATTGGGATCGTATTTATCACTCTCGATATTGATAGACGCTTTGTATTGGAAAATGCCGCTTACTTTGCCAAAGCCGACTGCGGTTGTATATCCATTCTTATTTCCCTGTTTACCCCAAATGCTGCTGTAACGGCCCGAAAGCGAAAAATTATAATTATTTTTTTTATCGAATAAAGAAAGATCGAGACTGCTTACATTGGCATTGCGGCTATTAGCCTTTCGCAGTACATTGGTATTTGTAAAACTTACCGAGGAACGGTTTTTTAAAGCCTGGTCAAAAACCACGATGTTGTAGTTAGTAAGCGGCTCGGTTAAAATGCTGGTGTCTGTTGCTAAAGTAAGATTTCTTATTTTGGCATGCATTGGAGCCGTAATTGCGTTAAAAACGCCTATACCTAAATTTCCCCTGGTACGGCCCGAAAATTTGGTGGCATTATACAACCGGGTTATACCGGGGTTTTTCAATATTTCGTAATCGGGCATATAACCATAGGTATTCAACACCGAATTGGCAAGCTGTGGTCGGGCACCAATTCTTCTGGAATAAAACAAGCCCGCTTTATTAAACAGCTCTGTTCCTTCACTAAAAAACGGGCGGTAATCATCAAATTTCACTTCAAAAGGCGACAGGTTCAGTAATACATTATCGCTTTGCACCTGGGCAAAATCGGGGATTAATGTCATATCCAACGTAAAGCTTTCGTTGATGCCGTACTTAACATCCATGCCGCCACTCTTTAAAAATTCGGTAACATCGCCTTTTGATGTAGGTGATACCCTTGCCCCCCCAGATAGGTAAGGTAAAAAAGACAGGCGAGTGGGTGGTGATATATTATTGATGCCGGTCCAGATACCCCACTGGTTTAACTCGCCGCTGATGTTTGGATTAATGGAGTTCCACACACTGTTTTCATTTTCTTTACGGGTAAAACGGGCAAAGTTTATACCCCACTCCTGTATATCTTTTTTTGAAAACCTGATGGCGCTCAACGGAATTTTTATTTCGGCAATCCAGCCATCTTCCTTAATACTGGTTTGGCTTTCCCATACAGCATCCCAACTATAGTCGTAAACAACCCCGCCGCTTTGCGATATTTTAATGTCGGCCTGAACGTTGGCAGCAGAAACCTTAAATACAAATGCATTTTGTTTGTCCCTGTAAGTATCAAATCCCACCGTAAAAATATCAACATCCTGCCTGTCCAGCACATCCCGGGCAGTTAATTGATGGCGGATATTTGAGGGGGCATCGTACATATACGCTCCAATATACACGGCACTGTTATCGTATGCAATTTTTACCTTGGTATTGCGGGTTGATATTTTACCAAAAACTGGGCTGATCGTTATAAAATCGCCGGTAGGTACTATATTCTTCCAACCTTCATCATCCATGTTACCATCTATTTTTATAGAATTGCTTATTTTAACGGCAGGCAGGCTTCTAACCTGAGCTAGTGAAACAAAGGGTAAAAAAAAAAGCAGGGCTGGTATTGTGAGACGGGTTAACATTTTAAATTAATTCAAAGATAAAATATTAATATAATAGTAATCAGCGGCTTTTACTATACTTTTCCCCCGTAAAAACACGATTATTAGTCTTTTCTTCGCTGTAATTCTTTCTTTATCAGTGCCAGTTCTCTTCCCGTTTGTCCCGATACTGAGCTGTTTTCCTGCGCCCGGCGCATCAGGTAGGGTACAACATCTTTTATTGGCCCAAAAGGCAGGTACTTACTAACAGAGCAACCCGCTTTTGCCAGGTTGAAAGTAATATTATCACTCATGCCATACAATTGCGAAAAATGCACATGTGGGTGATTATGGGGTAACCCTTTTTTATCAAGCACCTGCGTGGTATACAGGTTACTGTATTCATTGTGCGATGCCACAATCACCGATATTTTATCAATATGATCAATACAAAACTCAACACCCATATTGTAATCGTTATCGCAGCTTTGTTTGTCGGGTTGTATAGGTGATGGATAATTCATGTCAGCAGCACGGTCTCTTTCTTTTTCCATGTATGCACCCCTTACTAATTTTGCACCCAGGATAAAATTTCTTTCTTCGGCTGCTGCATAAGAATCTTTTAAAAACTGCAGTCGGTCGTGCCGGTAAAACTGCAGCGTATTAAAAATAACTGCTTTGTTTTTATTAAAAACATCCATCATTAAAATGGTAAGCGCATCCACTGGGTCCTGTATCCAGGTTTCTTCTGCATCAATCAGTATTCCAATATTTTTTTTATCTGCAACTTCACACAATTGCTGCATGCGCAGTCTTACTTTATGCCATTCTCCTTTTTCCATATCAGGCAGCATATCAACAGCATGCAGGTACCGTTTCATTAAAGTGCCGGATCCACTATGCATGGCTGCATCCAGTTTTTCCAGCAGCGAAAAACGGGCAAAGCCGGTAACCTTGATGCTCATGAACGGAATGTTGGCTTGAGTGGCAGCGTAGTCAATTACACGCTTAAACTCATCACGTGCATGTTCAAAATTTGCCTCGCCCTCCTTCCCCTCCACTCCATAATCTAAAATAACCTGCACATTATAAGCTTCCAGCTTATCGGCAACTTTAGCTGTTTGCTCCAGCGTTTCGCCACCAACAAACTGCTTGAAAATGGTTTGCCTTATCATGGTATTTGTAAGTGGCAAATGCCATTTAATGGCAAGGGGAGTTAGCTTCAGGGCTGTGTTTACCAGCCATGACTTACCCATAAAACCAAAAAGGAAGTTTGCTTTTTTTAACTCAGTATCTGACTTGTAAGCAAAAGCATATTCTGTGTTTTCGAAAGAAATCTTAGTTTGTTCTGTCATAAATAGCAATTCGATTACCGAAATTCATAAAACAAAGACGAACTGCCAAATAAAAAGCGTGAGAGGTGAGGCGTGAGACGTGAGTAGTGAGTGGTGAGCAGGTCCTAAATGTCTGATTTTTGAAAATGCGATTATTCACGATTCACGTCTCACGATTCACGCCTCACGCCTTAGAATACTATATTTGCAAAAATTTTACGATGGATAAGAAAGCAAGCGAATCGTTGGTAGTGATGACAGAACTGGTTTTACCAAATGATACCAACACATTTGGAAACCTGATGGGCGGACGCCTTATGTATTGGATGGACATTGCAGCAGCGCTGGCTGCTATGAAACATTGCGGCGCCCCGGTAGTAACTGCATCTGTTGATAACATCTCTTTTGAAAACCCCATCAAACTGGGCAATGTGGTGCATATTGAAGCCAGTTTAACCCGCTCCTTTAACAGCAGTATGGAAGTGCATCTGAATGTTTGGGGCGAAGACGCCATTCAGCAATATAAATACAAAAGCAACGAAGCATACTACACATTTGTGGCACTTGACCCAAATGGCAAACCCAGGCCTGTTAATAAATTAATACCCGAAACCGAAGATGAAAAGAAATTATTTGAGGGAGCATTAAGACGTAGGCAGTTAAGGCTGATACTCGGTGGAAAAATGAAACCTGAAGACGCTGCTGAGCTGAAAGCTTTGTTTATTAAAGATTAAGAAAACTGATCTGGTTGCTCCGGTTTAAATTTTTTACTTTGCTCAATGGCATCCATAATCTCTCCCAGTATTTTTTCCGTTGAGTCTTCGTAATTGATCTGCATCGGATCTTTAAAAGTTACTGTTAACCTTGTTCCCTTTTTTATCATTTTAAGGCCTTTTTTATCAAATGCGGTACTAAATCCATCAATAACCACCGGTACTACAATCGGTTTATGATGCTTTATTATAAATGCAGTGCCTTTGCGGCCGGGTACAAAGGGCGTAGTGGTGCCTTGCGGAAAAGTAATGACCCAGTTTTTCTCCAGGGCCCTTGAAATTTTGCGGGTATCGCTGGGATCCAGCCCCTTTCTTACCTCTTTACTGTCATCCACCCAGGTACGCCTGATCATGATAGACCCGGCAAGTGCAAATATCTTGCTCAACAGGTTCTTTTTCATAGTTTCTTCTGCCGATACAAACTGCACCCGTGTGTAGGGCCACAATAAATAATAGGGCACCCCAAGGCCGTTCTTTTTTCTCCAGCTTACAGCACAAAAAATATGTAAAAAGCAAATAACTTCGGCAAAATAAGTTTGATGATTACTTACAAACAATACATTATTTTTCGGGAGCCTTTTCAATTTGTCCATCCCGTTTATCTGCAACTTATTAATAATGGCCAGGCCCGGAAAAGAAAGGGAGCCGACTACCGTATAAACCAATCCTTTTACAAAACCCGATTCTTTAAAAGCCGTCAGCAAGTTGCGCATGTATCACTCTTTTTTATAGCATTAATCTCAACTGCAATTTATATAAACTTGTACCAATAAATAAAATTAAACCCAGATTTTGCAGTTGAAATCGTAGCGAGGGTTTCAAATACAAAACAGATAAGGGTTTCAGTTTATTTTTTGGATGAAAGAATAGTGAACTATTCTGAATTCAAAAAATGTTCTGAAAGGCTTAGCTGTGAAGGATTTGGAAGCCGCAGTAGATTTCAACTGCAAAATCTGGGTTAAACTAATTGTCAGCAGCCATCGGGTGCACGTTATATTTGCACCTATGAAACTTAACACGGTTATTTTTGATATGGATGGACTGCTGATAGACTCTGAACCACTCTGGAAAGAATCGGCTGAGGCATTGTTTTTGACCCACGGGAAACAATTGACTACGCAACAATATGCAAGTACTACCGGCTTAAGAACCAACGAATTTTTAATTCATTGGTTCAGGTATTTTAATTTGCCCGCTACCGCAATTGCAGATGCAGAAAATAAAGTTGTTGAACTTGTAATAAAATTAGTAAAGCAAAAAGGCAAACCCATGCCTGGTATGCAGCATATTTTTAAATTTTTTCTGGAAAGAAATTTTAAGATTGGCCTGGCCAGCTCATCTCCCTTAGCCCTAATTAACCTTGTTGTTGATATGCTGGAAATTAACCCTTATCTGCTGGCCGTTTCATCTGCTGCAGAGCTGGCCTATGGCAAGCCTCACCCGGAGGTTTATTTAAATTGTGCAAAAAAATTAAATGCGATACCCGAAGAATGTATCTGTTTTGAGGATTCTTTTAACGGCATGATTGCTGCAAAAGCTGCAAAAATGAAGTGCATTGTTGTTCCTTCTTTGCAGCAAGCTAAGAACCCTGCCTGGGAAGCTGCAGACCTTAAAATTTCCACATTAAGCAATTTTAATGAGCTATTGCTCAACAGCCTGCAGTAATAGTTATGATATAATTATGCTAATTCAGATTTTTCTTATAAAATGTGGAAAACAATAAATTTTCTTGTTTTTTTTGTGAAAAAAAGTATATTTGACATGTGGAATGGATTTTTCACCTGTAAACTATACAAACAATTATTTTTTTACTCATATTAAAAACTACACAATGAAAAAATTAGTACTATCGTCAATAATCATGTTAGGTGTTTGCGGTATCGCTTCTGCTCAAACTGATTCTAAAGTAAAACAAAAGCATCCCGAAGCAGCAACAACATCTGCCGCTGCTCCTGCTTTTACGCCGCAGAAAGCTGCTATTATGCCTGCAAGTGATGCTGTTGTTGCAACTGATGTTACTTCAACTGATAAACAAGCTGCTACTACTGCTACATCTCCAAAAGCAGCACGTGTTGCTAAAACTGAAGCAACTACTGTAAATGCTGAAGGTGTTGTCGTACCAACTGATGATTCTAAAAGAAGAGCAGAAAAAATGGCCGCTATTAAAGCTGCAAATGCTGCTCCAACAGGTAAACAACAAAAGTAATTATTAATATTTTTATAAAAAATCCTCCGAAAATTCGGAGGATTTTTTTTGTTTAAAAATTAAAATATGGAGGATATATTATTATTACATGGCGCTATTGGATCGAAAGATCAGTTTTCTCCGCTTGTACAAAAACTTGCAGATTCATTTACTATACATAGCCTCAATTTCAGCGATCACGGCGGTTCTCCAATTGTTGATACTTCATTTTCCATCAGTCTTTTTGCATCAGAAGTACTTTCATTTTTAGATAAAAATGGAATAGGAAGCATCCACATTTTTGGATACAGCATGGGCGGCTATGTGGCCATGTATTTAGCAAAACATCATCCGCAGAGAATAAAAAAAATAATTACCCTGGCAACAAAATTTAATTGGGATGAAAATATTGCCGCCAACGAAATAAAAATGCTGAATGCTGAAAAAATTGAAGAAAAATTACCGGAATTTGCTGCCGCTTTACAAAAAAGACATGCCCCCAACAACTGGAAAATTGTTTTAGAAAAAACTGCTGCCATGCTTACATCAATGGGAAAAGATAATCCATTAAAACCTGTTAACTATCCAGGTATTCTACATCCGGTTTTACTAATGCTGGGCGATGGGGATAAAATGGTTACTCTAAATGAAACTATTGAAGTATATAAAAATCTGCCGCAGGCGCAATTAGCAATTTTACCCAACACAGTCCATCCAATAGAAATGGTAAACACAGACCGGTTAGCCAATGAAATAAAGTCATTCTTACTATAAAAATCCTCTCGTTGTCTGTAAATTCAACTCCTAAAACCTTAATAATTGCCAAATACTGGCTCAAATTGGCTGTGAGAGCTAAAAAAGCCAGTTTTTAAACCATAAATTCCACCACATTTTACTACCTTCGCCCTCCCGTTTTAAAAACCACGGGAATCATTTATGTCTTTCAATATTATTAAACAATTAAACGCAGATGCACAGGAAGGTTCCAGTCCCGATATATCGGGAAGTGAAACTGCTGCGACAACAAACGTGCCTGTAGAAAACGTTATGGAAGAAACAAAAGAAACAGAATCAACAGCTGAAGTTATTGTTGAAGCAACGCCTGATGTTGCAGAAACAACAGCAGAAGTTGTTACAGAAACAGCTCCTGTTGTTGACATTGAAATTAAAGCACCGGTTGAAGAAACTGTTGCAACTGCTCACGACGATTTTGACTGGAGTGTTGACAAACGCAATGTTACCAGTTACACCGCCGATGAAAAAGCAAAGTACGACACCGTGTACGACAACACTTTTAAGCAAATTGCTGATGGCGAGATGATACAGGCAACTGTAGAATCGTTAACCAAAACAGATGCCGTTGTAAACATCGGATTTAAAAGTGATGGCCTTATTTCTTTAAATGAATTCAGAGACATCGTTGGTGGCGTTAAAGTTGGAGACGTGATTGAAGTAATGGTTGTTGAAAAAGAAGACAGGGAAGGTAACCTGCATTTAAGCCGCAAAAGTGCCCGTACAACACGTGCATGGGAGCGTATTGTGGAAGTACATAAGACCGGTGAAATTGTTACTGGTTTGGTTACCAGCAAAACTAAAGGTGGTTTAATCGTTGATGTATTTGGTATGGAGACTTTCTTACCAGGTTCTCAGATTGACGTGAAACCGGTTACCGATTACGACCAGTTCGTAAACAAAACAATGGAATTTAAAGTGGTTAAGATCAACGAAGCAATTAAAAATGCAGTTGTATCTCACAAAGCACTTATCGAAAGCGATATCGAAGCACAACGTGCTGAAATTATGGGTAAATTGGAGAAAGGCCAGGTATTGGAAGGAACAATCAAAAACATTACTGATTTTGGTGCATTCCTTGATCTTGGCGGCTTAGACGGTTTATTGTACATCACCGATATTTCATGGGGACGTATCAACCACCCAACTGAAGTATTAAAGATGGACCAGAAACTGAACGTGGTTGTATTGGATTTTGATGATGATAAAAAACGTATCAGCCTTGGTTTAAAACAATTAACACCTCACCCTTGGGATACCCTTACAGAGAACCTGAAAGAAGGTGAAATTGTAAAAGGTAAAGTGGTTAATATTGAAGACTACGGTGCATTCTTAGAAATTATGCCAGGTGTTGAAGGTTTGGTACATGTAAGTGAAATTACATGGGCCAACACGCCTATCAACGCTAAAGAATTTTTTAAATTAAACGACGAGTACGAAGCTAAGGTTGTTACGCTGGATAAAGACACACGCAAAATGAGTTTATCTATCAAGCAAATGACCGAAGATCCATGGAGTACTATCGAAACTACTTTCCCTGAAGGTAGCAAGCACATGGGTACTGTTAAAAACATCACTCCTTACGGTGTATTTGTTGAGTTAACTACCGGCATCGGCGGTATGATACACATCAGCGATCTTAGCTGGTTAAAGCGTTTCAATAACCCGAATGAATATACAAAAGTTGGTAACGAAATTGAAGTTGTCATCATGAATATTGATAAGGACGGACGCAAATTGCAGTTAGGACATAAGCAGATTGAAGAAGATCCATGGAACTCACTTGAATCTACTTTCCCTGTAGGCAGCGAGCACGAAGGAACTGTTGTGAAGAAAGACGATAAAGGGGCTATTGTTCAATTGCCTTACGGACTGGAAGGATTCGCTCCTGCCCGTCACCTGGCTAAAGAAGATGGAAAAACAGTAGGTGTTGATGAGATTGCCAAATTCCAGGTAATTGAATTTGACCGTAACGACAAGCGTATTGTTTTAAGCCATTCACGTCTTTGGGAGCAGGTAATTGAAGATGAAAAGCAAGCTGTTATTAAAGAAAAGAAAGCCGATTTTGAAGTAACCAAAAAAGCCGTAAAGAATTTACAAAGCAAGGTTGAAAAATCAACCCTCGGCGATATTGGTGCACTGGCCGACTTAAAGGCAAAGTTTGATAACGATGCTGCAGATGCAGCCGCTACCAGCACTACAAGCACTGAAGAAGAAGCGCCAAAAGCAGAGTAATTATTCTTTGTTGGAACCTGCCTGATGTTGAGTTCGCTTTTTAAAAATATAATCCCGTTCAGTTTAGGCTGAACGGGATTTTTTTTGTTACCAGCTTTAGTTCTTTGTGGCGGCATCGTGGAGCTTGTGCTGAGCGAAGCCGAAGCATCACTCACTTGCACGGCATACCATTGGGGAGTTTTTATCAAAGCGAATAAAATTGCATTACCTCAAATTGCAATTTTTACTAAATTGCATGTAACCAATAAAAATTGACTAATGATAATGTTAAGCGACTGAAAATCAATATTGACTTTTATGAAAACATTTCTTTCAATATCATAAATTTTGATATTCCTGCCATGTGGACCCACTATTCCTGTGATGGAGACC
>JBBRCM010000122.1:0-12505 GCA_038204855.1 Chitinophagales bacterium | reverse complement strand
AATCAAGTAGCTGGCTGAAAATTGGCTGTCCGAGAAAATTTGTAGATTTGTTCATATCATATTTTATAGTGTGGTAACTACAAAATTGATAAATAGTGGTCATTTGACCACCATTACTTTAATTTTATCTCGGACAACAATTAAAACTAATTACAATAAATAACTATTACTTGATTTTATGAAAATTTAATTGTAAACTTACGCTCTAAAACCTTAACAAATGATCAAACAAAACAAAACAAAACTGCCATTTGCCTTAGGGGCAATTTTATTTTTATCTGTTGCTGTAACTGCGTGCAACAACGATGGCGAAAAGAAAGAAACTGTTACAACAACAACTGTAGTAAGAGATTCAACGGACACTATGGAAAAAATGAAAGGAAAAGTTTCGCCAGTTGAAGAAATAAAACCTAAATAGTTTTTTTGGTTATTTTATTAGTTTTCATTTTAAGTTTGTTACCGGCATATAATGGCCGGTTTTTTGTTAACCAATTTACCAGCAGATTTTCTACACGATGGTGGCCGGGGATAAGCACTGCTGCAATAGATACAAAGATCAGCATTTCAAGCACTGGTGTATGATGCGTTAATTCAACAACATACGGATGCAGCAGCAGTGTTAAATATTCAAACAAAATAAGCAGCGATAGCACACCAAGTATTTTAATGATACGGATGTGCAGTCTTATCCTGCTTAACAGCAATGTAAGCAGAAAAAAGCCAGGTATGAATATGGCAATAAACAACAACTGTAATTGCTGCCTGCGCTCTTTTTGGGAAAGCTTTAAATTTTCGGCAATTTCAAGCTGCCGCAATTGTTCGTTGCTTGAAAGGACCTGCATTTCCCTGACGCTGGTTTTGCTGTTGATAGTATCGTTTAACTGTTGTACGTAATTGAGGTAATAAAAAGAGCTATCAACATTTTTTTTATCCTTATAAAACCCCGTCAAAAATTTAACGGCATCCAGGTTCCTCGGTATAAACCCATGCCCTTCGGCAATATAATGGGATTGTTTTGCATAATACAAGGCAGAATCAGGCTGGCTCAGTTTTTGAAAAAGATTGGCAAGGCCCAGTGTTGCTTCGCAAAGCAGATCATAATCATCATCGTTGGATTTTTTGAAATAATCAATACTACTTTTATAGTTTGCCATCGCCAACAGGTAATTATCTTTTTTTAAATAACTATGCCCGAGCCCAACCATTGATTTTGCAATGCGATGATCATTCTTCAACTCCATAGCAATACTAAGTGATTTATTAAAGTAGCTGTAGGCAGAATCATTATTATTAAGCTTATCATAAGCATCCCCTATATTCAATGCCACATTGTAACTGTATTTATCAATGTTGTACTGTTCAAATACCGAATCGGCCCTGTAATAATAGGTAAGCGCCATTTTATAGTCTTCCTGGTAAACATAAACAACACCGATGTTCATTAAAACACTAGCATATTTTTCAGGGTCGTTGCTCTTTTCTACCAGCTTAAGCCTTTGCAGGGTAAATTCCAATGCACGGGGGTAATTGCCGAGTTTATTAAAAATGGTGGCTATTGTGCCGAGTCCACGTGAATAGCCGTTGGTGTATTTTATTTTTTTGGCAAGAGATATTGCCTCGTTGATTATTACCAACGCTTTTTCCGGATCATTTGAACGTAATTCATAAGCCAGATCGCACATCAGGTTAACTTTATTGCTATCAGCTTTTTCTTTTTCAATTAATTGATTGATGCTGTCTGCTATATTTTTTTGCGCAAACAGACCATGAGGCACAAAAAAGATAAAAAATAAAATCAATTTCCAAATCATACAGTTAGTTACCAAGTTGAATAACCCGATACATAAAAGTAATCATTCTATGGCAAAACATGGTTTCATGTACCTTGCACAACTAACTTTATATAGTATGATGCAAATGCTGGCACAATTGATGGGTTACCTGGCTTTTATTTTTTTAGCTGTTTCGTTGTGGGTTAGTAACGATATCAAATTCAGGTGGGTGAACAGTTTGGGATGCCTTTCCTTTATTTTTTACGGAATTTTCATAGATGCTTTTCCAATAGTTTTAACCAATTCGGTTTTATTAGGTATCAATATTTACTTTCTATTTAAAATATACCGCAGGCAGGAAAAATTTGAACTGGTAGAATTTAAGAACGATGGTGCTCTAATTCCAAAATTTCTTTCATTTTATCAAAAGGATATTGAGGCTTATTTTCCGGGATTTATGATGGGAATGGAGGAAGACGAAATACGTTTTGTGGTATTGCGTGATATTGTTGTTGCAAATATTTTTGTGGCAACTGTAAGTGCAAACGGCGATGCCTTTGTAGAGATCAATTATACTGTGCCTAAATACCGTGATTATAAGGTCGGCCGCTTTTTATTTGATGAGGGGAAAGAATTCCTGCACAACAAAGGTATAAAGCGCATCATATATACCAGGGTACACAATTTTCAACACAAAAAGTTTTTAAAAATAATGGGCTTTACAAAACAAAGATTTGAAGCCGGAGAATGCTATATAAAAAATATTTGACGTACTTCTGCTCCCGGGTATTCATTTTACGCACTTACAATCTGGAGATACGTTTGAAAAAAAAAGTAATCATAAATCTTATTAACAATACAATAAGTACATACTAATTTACCAGGGTTCTTCGTTTGTTTGTTACTAAGCAGCAATGCTTAACACAATCCGTATTATTTCAAACATTTAATCTATCCCTGCATGAAAACTCAGTTAAGCTGTAAACACTTGTTAACTTCAATTGCAGCATGTTTGCTGCTGACCAATGTGAGTGTTGCCCAAAAAAACGGCATATTGCCTTTAACAGGCATGAAGTTTTTTAACGAAGGTATTTCTACGAATGCTATTGATATAAAAATTGATGGAGCCGAACTGCTTAATAACAGATTGCCCTTGAATAAAGAGATTGAGATCAGCATGCAACAGCCAATTGGTTTTACAGCCGATAATACTAAAACGATGTTTGCTGGTGCCGAAGTAATTGTGTTATCGCCAAGAGGCGAAATGTTGATGAACAATCCGAATGCTTTTCTGAAGAGTTATTCAAATGGGTTTTCTGCAAAAGATTTAAATAATTTCAGTATAAAATTTGGCATAGGAACAGATTTGATGAAAGGTAACCTGGGCGGGATTTTAAAGGTAAGATTGTACGACCTGAAAGGTAAAAACCAGTTAAGGCTTGAGTTACCCGTTAGTTTCGCCCGGCCCGGCGAACCGTTACAGGTTTCAAAAAATACAAAAAATATAAAATCAGGTGCCGGCGTAAACGGCATCATCAATGGGTTAGAAGCAAGAGACATGCTGGTTAATGTGGATACCACCATAAAAGTTGCTCCTAAAATGGCCTATACCAGCATGGATATTTCAAATATTGAGGGTTCAAGCCTGGCGGAAATATTCTCTGGCAAAGAAACTTTTTGGGTGTACGACAGTGATTTGAATGAAGTAAAAATTACAGATATACTTTTAAAGAAGGTGAAAGGGGCTCTGGAAAATAACAGCGTGAATTGCACTTTAAAAATACCATTTCGGCTAAAGGCCAATAACAGCAAACTTTATACAGTAAGGTACCGGTGGGAGGGAGCAAATAAGAACCAGGTTATTGATGTGGTGGTAAAAAATTAAGACATGACTAGAAAATATTAAAAAAGCACTTTTAATTTAAAAAAGCTTTTTAATTACTTGCATTTATTGATAAAGTCAAGTATTTCTATCACAGAAATACTTTTTGCATCCTGGTAATTGTGGTATTGCTCGGCTACCAGGTCAACAGAACAGTCGCAGTATTTGTGTGCCTTTTCGCTGCCAATCAGTTTGCCGGCTTTATCCTCGCAAGTAGATACAAACTCGTTGATCTCCCGTTTAAGCCAATATTTGGCGGCAATACGGCCTACGGTTTTGCAGGAAACGATTACAAGGATCACGGCCAAAATTGCAGGTAACAATATTTTATAAAATTTCATATCATTTGATTTATGCTACAATTTAGAATATTTTAAACAGATATAGTGGCGGCAAAATAATTTTTTGAAAGAATTCTTATTCAGATAAAATAAAAAAAACATTTTTCTGTTTATTGTTCGTCCTGTAAAATGTTATTCTGGGTGATAAGTTTAATAAAATACCAGTTTTCTTGCTAAAAAAATTCCTATGAAAACAATCACATATCTGGCTATAAGCTGCCTGGCATTATTATTTGTAGCCTTGATGCTGGTAGTAGTCCTGTTTGTTAAGCAGTCATAATAAGTATTATAGTCGTCGAGTAATATGCAACAGAAAAATAATTTCACTTAATATAATAATTGTTACCGTTTAACGTTCTTGATAAAAACCCTCCAAACCCTATGAAAAATACTGTATCAGCTATTGCTATGCTATTAAGTACAACTGCACTTTTAAACTCCTGTGCAGTAAGCAAAAATTCCATTGATCAGCAACAAGCAACCGTAACAACTGCCAATGAAGCATCAGCCAACTGTTTTGTTCAGTTAAATGATGGCAATATTAAGCAGTTTTCTACCTTAAAACTGGTTACAGGCGTATTAACCACGCCCCACCTGTTAGGAGACGGAAAGGTTGTGATAAATGCAAAAGAAATCACTGCCTATCAGAACGATAAACTCTATGCGGTTTCTTCAAAAATATTAACCAGTAAAAAATCGGGCTATGTATCTGTGGAAACCTTACCAGGATTTGCTGTGAGGGTATTATCGGGGAAACTAAACGTGTACTGCCGTAAATATTATAATGGGGCAAGCACCTCAGATGAGTACTTTTTACAGAATGGCAATGATGGCTATATCATAGCCTATTCGAAAGATGTTTTAAAAAGCCTGCTGAAAGACGATATGAACGCATCTGCGTTTTTTAACAGCAAGACAAAAATATCGCCCATGTCGAAAAAAATACTGGCTGCTGTTGAAATTTATAATAAGAGTCAGATGATGACAAAAAACTAAACCTCAAATTCTTCGAGATATAATTAATTAAAAAGGAAATTTAATCAGCGATTAAATTCCCTTTTTAATTTCGATCCATTATCAGTTTAAGGAAGCATCAAAACCCGCTGCCTTAAAATTTACAGTACTATAATCTTTTACCTCATTATACAGGGTGTCCCTTTCAATTGGCTTGCGGTTTACCTGTTTTATAAGTGTTACAAGTTCTTCAGTACTCATGGCTGGTGTTTGCTCCTCGCTGCCTGCCATGCTGTAAATTTTTGTTGAGTCATCTATTGTGCCATCAATATCATTTACACCAAAAGAAAGGCTTAACTGGGCATTCTGACGGCCAAGCATCGGCCAGTAAGCTTTCAGGTGTGGGAAATTATCTAAGTAAATTCGTGCTATTGCATACAGCCGCATATCTTCTATGGTAACCGATTCCGGCACATTGCTCATGGCATTATCGCCATTGCGGAATTTTAGCGGAATAAATGTATTGAAGCCTCCTGTTTTATCCTGCAGGTCTCTCAGGCGCCTCATGTGATCTACCCGGTGTTCGTATTTTTCAATATGGCCATATAACATGGTTGCGTTGCTGTGCATACCTAACTTATGTGCCGTTTCGTGAATAGCCAGCCAGCCATCAGCATCCACTTTATCTTCACAAATTTGTTTTCTTATATCAGGATGAAAAATTTCGGCTCCGCCACCAGGGAGACTGTCTAAACCAGCTTCATGCAGTTGCTTCATGCCTTCTTCAACCGAAAGCTTTGCCTTGCGGAACATGTAATCAAGTTCTACTGCGGTAAATGCTTTTACATGCAGATCGGGGCGATGTGCTTTTATCTTTTGCATCAGCTCAATAAAATAAGCCA
Organism: Chitinophagales bacterium; assembly: GCA_038204855.1. Classification (GTDB taxonomy): domain Bacteria; phylum Bacteroidota; class Bacteroidia; order Chitinophagales; family Chitinophagaceae; genus Ferruginibacter. The sequence continues at coordinate 6,654 of JBBRCM010000122.1, read as the reverse complement.
TGTTCATTTTAGGATGCACGCCACCAACAATATGCACTTCGGTTATGGGTTTGCCGTCGTAGGTTTTTACGATGTCAAGCATCTGGTCAATGCTAAGTTCCCAACCTTCTTCTTTATGTGCATACAAACGGCTGTAGGCGCAAAATTCGCAACTGAACACACACACATTGGTGGGCTCAATATGAAAATTTCGGTTAAAATAGGTTCTGTCGCCGTGCAGTCTTTCCCGTATAAAATTGGCCAATGCGCCTACAAAAGCGAGGCTGCCTTTTTCGAAAAGTAACAGGCATTCTTCGTCTGTAATTCTCTCTTTATTTTTTACTTTTTGGGCTATCTCTTTTAGTCCTTTTTCCGCAGCGGCTTCTATTAAAATATCTATCGAGTTTAACATCATTAAAGTTTTTGCAAATTTACGCCATAACTAATGTTGTAACGCTAAAATTTAGTGAATAATGCCTGGAAAACTAGGAATCAATTGGCTGCTTTGTTCAATTAATGTATATCTTCCAAGTCTAAAACTAAATAAGACTATATGAATATTAAGTTTCGTCTTACAGTAATGAGTTTCTTGCAATTTTTTGTTTGGGGTATATGGTTAATTTCATTAGGGGGATACATGTTCGTAAATTTTGGCAGCGAAACAAATATTGGTTCCAAAATAGGTAATACTTACGGTACAATGGGTTGGGCATCCTTATTTATGCCTGCTTTAATGGGTATTCTTGCCGATAAATATTTAAGGGCAGAAATTGTATTAGGTATTTGCCATATTCTTGGTGGTGCCACTTTGTATTATGCAAGTACTGTTACTAATGCCGGTGATATGTATTGGGCTATTTTCTTTGTGAGTTGTTTTTATATGCCTACGATTGCGTTAAGCAATTCTGTTTCATATAGCTTATTAAGCAAGAACAATTATAATATACAAAAATCTTTTGCTCCCATACGCTTCTTCGGTACTGTAGGTTTTATTGTAGCGGAAACAGCTGTTGATTTATTGGGATGGACTAAAAATAATCATCAGTTTCATTTTGCGGCTGTTGCTGCAATATGTACGGGATTATATTGCTTTAGTATGCCCGCTGTAGAAGTAAGCAGATCAACAGAAAAAAAATCTTTTGCCAGCAGTGTTGGGCTTGATGCATTTCAGTTGTTTAAAAGTCCGATCATGGCTAAATTCTTTTTATTTGCTATGTTTTTGGGTGCAGCATTGCAGATCACGAATATGTTCGGCAATCCATTCCTTGGCGATTTTGCAAATATGCCACAGTATGCGGATAGCTTTGCCGTAAAACATAGCAATATCCTTATCTCACTTTCTCAATATTCGGAAACCTTGTTTATTCTGGCTATACCTTTTTTCTTACGACGCTTTGGTATAAAATGGGTAATGTTTATAAGTATGATTGCGTGGGTACTAAGATTTGGGTTATTTGGATTAGGCAATCCGGGTTCTGGATTATGGTTATTGATTTTATCAATGATTGTTTATGGAATGGCTTTCGATTTCTTTAACATCTCAGGATCGTTATTTGTAGATAAAGAATCTAAACCAAGCATGAGAGCCAGTGCCCAGGGACTATTTATGCTGATGACAAATGGTTTAGGAGCAATTCTTGGAGGATTATTTGCAGGCAGTATAGTAGATCATTTTACAGATACCACGGGTTTGAAAAACTGGCCAAATATATGGTTTTCTTTTGCAGCATACGCCTTTGTAATTGCCTGCCTGTTTTTATTGTTGTTTAAATATAAGCACGATCCCAAAGCAATAACAAACACTCATTCGGAACCTGTAATTCATGAATAGAAAAAATTGCAACATTAATTATTCAACTCAACTATTGTTGCATAAAAAACCCTCCGCAAGGAGGGTTTTTTTATATCTGCGTAATAAGATCAATCAATTTAAATTAGCGATTTCTATTTATGCTGCTCAATCTTTTTAACAAAATTTGATTTTGGTTGTGCGCCAACCAGTTTATCAACTACCTGTCCGCCTTTTACAAAAAGGATAGCAGGAATGCTGGTGATTCCGTAGTTCATAGATATCTGAGGATTATTATCAACATTTACCTTACCAATATTTACCTTACCATGGTAATCTTTAGCCAGTTCTTCAATAACAGGGCCTATTGCACGGCAAGGTCCGCACCATTCTGCCCAAAAGTCAATAACCGATAACATATCTGAGTCTAAAACGTCTGTTTTAAAGTTTGCATCTGTGAATTCTAGTGCCATAATATTTATTTTTAAATTTTTTATTTATTATTGAATAGAGGACAAAGTTAGTTCCAAATACGTTAATATGCTGTTATGACATATCCACAGGCTGTGATGAAATATTATTGTCAGGTAAAGAAGCCATAGTGGCTGTATTAGTTGTTAGATGTACGATGTACGCCAATCTTATATTTCAGAAAGCCCTCGTACATCTGATATCTAACATCGTACCTCAACTTGTTACTACACTCACTTCAATATCCTTATTTTCATTTAAATAAAAAGCCAGGTCATCGTTCATTGTCACGCTTTTCTCCAGGCTGTACATGCCCACTTTAAACTTATTGCGGCTATCAATTACATTAAATTTAATAGAAGTTTTACCGGGGTTTGCCTTTACATTCGCATCAATAAAATCCAGCATTTCCTCATTAATGAACTGTGGCTCCACATCAATAATAACCTGTTTGGTAATGGTTGATTTAACGGTTTCAAGCAGGTGTAGCTTGCCGATACCAAAATCATAATTCTCACCATTATATCTTTTTCTAAAAGCACCTTCAATCATTACAATCAGGCCTTTTTCTAAGTAATTAGTGTATTTCACATAGTCTTCGCTCCAAAGCATAAACTCAGCCTTGCCACTATAGTCTTCGATACTTAGTATGGCAAAGTTTTTACCCGCTTTGGTCAACCGATGCTGTACATCAACTACCAGCCCTGCCAGCCTGAAACTACGGGCAGGATTGGGGTGTGTATTTACAGCCGCTTTAAATTCAACATAATCTGCCAGTGGCGTAATATTATAATGCCGCATTTCAAACTTATAATTATCCAGTGGATGGCCGCTCATAAACATGCCGGTCACTTCTTTTTCATAATCAAGCTGCACCGCCAATGGCCATGGTTCGCAAACCGATAATTTCGGTGGCACAATTTCCGGCATCTGCATATCGCCAAACAATGTATTAGCCGAATTAGCATTTTGGTTTTGAAAAACTGAACCGAATTTTAAGATTTTATCCAACCCCTGAACATCTCCAGGTGCCTGGTAAAAATATTGAGCACGGGTAATATCTTTAAAGCAATCAAAAGCACCGGAGTAAATTAAACTCTCTAATGATTTTTTACCAGCATTGCGGTGATTCACCCGTTTTGCCAGATCGTAAATAGAAGAGTAGGCACCATGCTTGGTTCTTTCTTCAATAATATTGATAATAGCATTTTCGCCAACGCCTTTCAGCCCGCTGAAACCAAACCGAATTTCGCCTTTTGCATTTACTGCAAAACCATTTTGCGATTCATTAATATCTGGCCCCAGTACTTTTAATCCCATGCGTTTACATTCTTCCATAAAGAAAGTGATCTTATCAATACTGCCGGCATGGTTTAAAACCGCCGCCATATATTCACTGGGATAATGCGCTTTTAAATAAGCCGTTTGGTAAGCCACAAATGCATAACAGGTAGAGTGTGATTTGTTGAAAGCGTATTGGGCAAAGGCTTCCCAGTCTGTCCATACTTTTTCCAGTGTTTCTTTGGCATGTCCTTTTGCAGCAGCACCATCCACAAACTGCACTTTCATTTTATCCAGTACAGATTTTTGCTTTTTACCCATGGCTTTACGCAGCACATCCGCATCGCCTTTACTAAAACCGCCCAACTTTTGCGACAGTAACATTACCTGCTCCTGGTAAACGGTAATACCATAAGTTTCTTTCAGAAATTCCTCCATGTCGGGCAAATCATAAACAACTGCTTTCTTTCCATGTTTGCGGTCAATATACTCAGGTATATATGCCATTGGGCCGGGGCGATAGAGAGCGTTCATGGCAATCAGATCGGCAAACTTGTCAGGCTTAAGTTCACGCAAATGTTTTTGCATACCGGGACTCTCAAACTGGAAGGTTCCGTTTGTATCGCCCTGCTGGTAAAGCCTGTAGGTTTTTTCGTCGTCCAAAGGAATGCCATCAATATCAATAACTACACCGTGGTTTTGTTTTATAAGATGTAGTGCAGTCTTTAAAATGCTAAGGGTTTTTAAACCCAAAAAGTCCATCTTTATTACACCAGCTTCTTCAATAGAGTTACCTTCAATTTGTGTAAGCCATAGTTCCGATTCTTTAGAAGTAGCTACCGGCAATAATTCAGTAAGATCTTTGGGTGCAATGATGATGGCTGATGCATGAATACCGGTATTACGTACCGATCCTTCCAAAATTTCAGCCTCATGTAAAATTTTACTTTGCAGGTCATCGCCGGCATAAATTTCCCGTAGCTTTTTTACGTTTTCAATATCCTCTGCCTGTAATTGTTCTTTTTCTTCCAATGATTTTTCACCTGCTGAGCCTGTCGAAGCATTAGCCTCCTTAATGGTGAAGGGTGCATGCAATAATCTTTTCAGATTGATGCCCGGCCGCTCCGGAACTAATTTTGAGATAGCCCTGCTTTCTGCCAGCGGCAGATCCATAACCCTTGAAACATCGGCTATACTTGACTTTGCAGCCATGGTACCATAAGTAATAATTTGCGCCACCTGGTTTTTACCATATTTCTGCACCACATAATCCAATACTTTCTGCCGGCCTTCATCATCAAAATCCGTGTCTATATCCGGCATGCTCTTACGTTCGGGATTCAAAAATCTTTCGAAAAGTAAATTGTATTTTATGGGGTCAATATTAGTAATGCCAATGCAATAAGCCACCGCACTGCCTGCAGCAGATCCACGGCCGGGGCCAATAAACACACCCATATCACGGCCTGCCTTAATGAAATCGCTTACAATTAAAAAGTAACCGGCAAAGCCCATTTTTTCTATGATACCCAATTCAAAACTCAATCGCTCTTCTGCCTCGGGGGTTAGTATTTTATAACGCTCCTTAGCACCCGTCCAGGTTAAATGGGCCAGGTATTCATCCTGTGTTTTAAAATTAGCCGGCACGGTAAAGTGGGGCAGGAGTATATCTCTTTTTAAATTCAGCAGGTCTATTTTACCTACAATTTCATTGGTGTTGTCAATAGCTTCTGGCAGGTCTTTAAACACTTCGCTCATTTCAGCACCCGTCTTTAAAAAAAACTGATCGTTTGGAAATGCAAAACGTTTATTTTTTGCAAACACATCATCATCGGTAAACTCACGCAGGGCAGGAGTACTTTGTTTTTCGCCGGTGTTAATGCAAAGTAAAATATCGTGTGCATTAAAATCTTTCTGATCTACATAATGGCTATCGTTGCTTGCAATAACTTTTACATTGTATTTTTTTGCAAACTTCAACAGCACTTCATTCACTTTTTCCTGGTCAGGAATTCCATGGCGCTGCAGTTCTACATAATAATCATCCTGAAAAATATTGAGCCACCATTTAAATTCATTCTCGCCTTCTTCTTCTCCCTTTTTTAAAATAGTTTGTGGCACCAATGCACCCAGGCAACAGGTAGTGGCAATAAGCCCTTCGTGATATTTATGAATGAGTTCTTTATCAATACGTGGATATTTGGAATACATACCTTCAATGTATCCCAGTGAAGTAAGCTTCACTAAATTCTTGTAACCCTCAGCATTTTTTGCCAACAATATCTGGTGATGGCGGGGATCTTTTTCTTCTTTACTGAAAGTTTTACGATGCCTGTCGGTGGTTATATAAAATTCGCAGCCAACTATGGGTTTAACTTTTAAAGTACCATCATCATTTTTATGATTATAAGCCTCCTTTACAAATTCAAAAGCGCCAAACATATTGCCATGGTCGCTTATAGCAAGTGCAGGCATGCCATCGGCTATAGCTTTGTTATACAGGCCTTTTATAGATGCTGCACCATCCAGCAGGGAAAATTGAGTGTGTACGTGTAAATGAGAGAATTTCATGACGATTGTTTCTGGATACTTAATATTTGATGCTGCCTAAAAGTTTGTGGATTTCCACAATCCAGTATCAAGTATCCAGTATCTTACCTTTCCGGCAAATATCGTTAACAATCATCGGCGTGTCTAATTCGTTTTTCCACAAAAGCATAGTATTAATAGTAACCAGTTGCCTGACTTAATTGAAAAAGCCTCGTAGAGGCGAAAGATTGGTAGAAAACCATAAAAGAAGTAATACTCAAGTGCCGTAGGCACGCCAGAATTGCTTGATAAAATTATTGTTGTCCGAGATAAAATTAAAGTAATGGTGGTCAAATGAACACTATTTATCAATTTTGTAGTTACCACACTATAAAATATGATATGAACAAATCTACAAATTTTCTCGGACAGCCAATTTTCAGCCAGCTACTTGATTTATTAGTCCAGTCCATCATAAAGCAAAGCATTCAGGAGCATAAAGCCAATCGTTGCTACAAGAAATTATTTGTTTGGGATCATTTGGTGAGTATGCTGTACGGTATTTACACTAACTGTACGTCACTTCGGGAAATACAATACGGGCT